>JAUVJI010000171.1 GCA_030596605.1 Bacteroidales bacterium | reverse complement strand
TCCTAAAGCATATAAGGGTTGAAAGCAAAGAGGAACTTAAGGAAAGGATTTATAAGGGCATTGATGAAATAAACAATGAGCCTGTAATCTTTCGTTGGAAATATAAAATGGATGAAATTAAAGTTATATGATATATTAAATACAGAACGCTCTACTAGTGATATTAAGTCTTTAGGGGGGGGTGATATGATTTTTGCAGGAGCCGAACCCGATTTTGGCCGGTTTAACAACTATGGGGAAAAACTTTTTTATAGAGTGGCAGATAAAAATGATTACGCAATACAGGATCGAACCCATTTTAAAATTAATTTTTCAGGTGATGAAATTGGATTCAAAACTTTAGACAAACCGGCTTCTATTTTTTCAATAGGCAATCGAAGTCTAGTCAGAAAACAAAGCCAGTACCCAGCTTATACTGATAAACAAGGTAACACTGTTGTGGACAATTGGAGCGTTGGTGGTATAGCTGAAATCAATGGCAATAGGTTATCTTTTTATAGTGAAAACGAAAGATTTTTAAGTACTGACCTTACAAGCAATGGTAAAAAGGCAATATTTGGTACTAGTTATAATGTCTATTGTACTAATACAATTGGCACCAAACTTTGGCGCATTGCAACCGAGGCTGAAGTCTGGGCAGTGAACATTAGTGGAAATGATAAGTTTGTTGCTGCAACTTTAGGTAACGGACTTATCAACTGGTATCAAATGAGTGATGGAAAGTTATTACTGAGTCTTTTCGCCCATCCTGATAATGAACGATGGGTGTTGTTTACACCTGATGGCTTTTTTGATTGTTCACCTGGTGCTGAGGAATTAGTTGGATGGCATATTAACCAGGGATTAGAAAAAGAAGCAAAATTTTATCCATTAAGTCAATTCTATGAACAATATTACACTCCGAATCTTGGGGCAAGAATACTGGCAGGTGAAGAGATCACAACAGAAACAACTATTACCGAAAACTTTAAACTGCCTCCTGAAGTCAACATTACAAAACCAAAGAACAATTCCAAACAGAATGATAGAGAACTTATTGTAAATGTGGAGATAACAGATCAAGGAGGTGGCATTGATGAAACCCGACTTTATCATAATGGAAAACTTGTTAATAATATACAACGGGGTTTTAAACGTATAGAAAATGAAGGCAAAATAATTTCTGAAAGCTTTACAATAAATTTAGTTAATGGTGAAAATTATATTAAAGTTACTGCTTTAAATTATCAAAGAACAGAATCACTTCCAGATGAGATTGCCGTGTATTATGAAGGTGATTTGATTACACCTGATCTCCATATGTTTATTATTGGGATAGATCAGTATAAAAATCCAAAGTACCATTTAAATTATGCGATTGAAGATGCACAGGCAATTCGTGATCTTGTGAATTCAAATGGTGAAAGTATTTTTAATGAGATCAATGTGTATTTTTTAAAAAATGAGGAATGCATTAAGGAAAATATTTTAAGTACATTTTCTGAAATTACATCCACCTCAAGCCTTGAAGATGTATTTCTTTTTTATTATGCTGGTCATGGAGTAATGAGTGAGGAAGAAAAATCAGAATTTTATATAATTCCATATGATGTTATCCAATTATATGGAAATAATGAGTTGTTAAAAACCAGGGCAATTTCGGCTTCCGAATTACAGGAATATGCCAAAAAAATACCCGCTCAAAAACAATTATACATAATGGATGCCTGTCAATCCGGAGGAATGACAGAATATCTTACTATGCGTGGTGTGGCCGAGGAAAAAGCAATAGCTCAACTTGCACGTAGTACCGGTACTTACTGGCTTACATCGACCAATTCTGAACAGTTAGCCAGTGAAGTCAAAGAGATAGGACATGGTATTTTTACATATGCTCTTATACTTGGCCTACAAGGTGAAGCAGAAAGAGGTACTAATGATAATAAAATTACAGTTCAGGAACTTAGTTCATTCTTAAACGATAAGGTGCCTGAATTATCTGAGAAACATAAAGGTCAGGCACAATATCCAAATATTTATGGTTATGGGCAGGATTTTCCTATAGTTGTTATTAAATAATCTTGTTTAATAATGAGACTATTTTTGTAATAAAATATAGGCGAATAATTTTATATTTATTCAAAAGAAAGCAGGCACACATTAAATTAATACCCAATACAAATAAGGTTCAAACCGATCAAAAATGAGGATTTAAAGGCTGAGAAGAGGATTGTTGTGACGACCATGAAGGAATTATAGATCATAAAAGGAAAATTTAATTATCTTTGTATATATTAAATCAATATATGATATACCAAATATCATTTATCATGAAAAATATATTCACATGTGTTATTTTGCTTTTTACACTTACATTATTCTCCCAAAATAAATTAGCATTAGTCATTGGGAATTCTGAATACGAATCTTCCCCTTTACGAAATGCAACTAATGATGCTAAAGATATTGCTATTAAATTGATAAACTTAGGATTTGATGTAACTGTTAGAACCAATCTCAACCAAGATAACTTTGAATGTGTTATCAGGGATTTTACTTCAAGCATCACAAAAGGAGATATTGCCCTTTTCTTCTATAGTGGCCATGGCATGCAGGTCCAGGGCGAAAATTATTTTATACCCTTAAATAAGAAAATCTATTCAGAAGAAGAGATAAAGTACAAATGTACTAATACAGGTTACTTATTGGACAAACTTCACAAATCAGCTAGTGGCACTAATATTATTATCCTGGACGCCTGCAGGGATAATCCATTTTCCGGCTTCAGGTCTTCCTCCAAAGGTTTTACAGCTGTAATTGCCCCATCAGGTACAATCATATCATACTCAACAGCTCCGGGGACAATGGCTTATGATGGAGAAGGAAGAAATTCACCTTATACTGAAAGTCTACTTGAATGCTTAGACATTCCAAATCTTCAAATTGAGGAAGTCTTTAAAGAGGTTAGAAATAAAGTAATATCCAAAACATTTAACCGGCAAATTCCATGGGAGTCTTCTTCTTTATTGAAAGAATTTTACTTTGATGAAGACTTGGAGTTTTCACCTTTATTGTATAAAGATCTAAGTAATGTTGATGAAATTGAAAATAAAAACACCGATGATGAAGAATTCTCTGGGAATAAAGGAACTTTTATTGATGAACGGGATAATCAGGAATACAAATGGGTGAGAATTGGTGATCAGATTTGGATGGCTGAAAATTTGAATATCGGTGAAATGGTAATAAATAAAAAAGGCTTTAGCAACAATGGGATTTTTGAAAAATATTGTAATAATGACAATCTTAATAATTGTTTAATTCATGGTGGATTTTATTCATGGGATGAAGTAATGCAGTATTCTACTAAAGAAAGTACACAAGGAATTTGCCCTGATGGATGGCATGTCCCTTCAGATTCTGAATGGATTAAAATGGAGGAAGTTGCTGAGAATAATCCTAAATTCAATAAGAAATATTTTTATCAATTTGGATGGCGGGGCACAAATTGTGGGAAAAATTTGAAATCAATTCACTTTGGCAGAAAACGTAATTACGGTGAAGATCTTTTTGATTTTAATGTAATTCCGAATGGATCACCAACTAGATCAAGTGATGAAAATAAAGATGCATTTTTCTATACCTCAACATTTTATTCTATGAAACCAAATGATGTGATAGTTCGATTTTTCTTGCACAAGAATAATGATATATGTCGCCGTATTGTCCCCAAAGGCGATTTATTAAATGTTCGATGTATTAAAAACTAATACAATTTTTATCATGAGGTACATTATTTCTTTATGTACTTAATTGCAATTTTTTACAATAATAATTAGCATTTAACGCACCAATACCACCTCATATAATTGTACTAATCAGATATCAAATTTCTTATTTGTACTTTTAAAGTGATTAAGATATATCACCGAAAATTATAACGGCCATAAGGATCAGCATGCTATTCAAAATTTTCTTTAGACCCTTAAAGTTCATTAACTGATTTTGAAATTTTATTTTTTACAATCTGCCAGGAAATATTTTTATCTAAAACCACCGGGGCAGGATCGGCTTCTGCATCTTCAAACCAGGTCAGGCTTTTTATTACATGAAATATTGTTGAATGCTGATACTTTTGTTGATATAAATCTAACATTTCGGGTAAGGTAAAATGTTGCAATAAATAAAAAAGGTCAAAAAAATCCTTTTTCTTTCCCCTGCCTGTAATTGCATCTATTTTCATTGGGGCTATTTCTTCCAACGTAAGTAACCGAATATCGTCTTTTACAATGATTTTTTGGCAGGGGTAATTGAATTTTATTAAATCTGTTCTGATACCGTCAAGTTCTACCAATAAAGAATTTTTGGTTTTTGTTAAAACTTTTTTAGTCTTGAAATCGGCAGATAAATTTGTTAATAATTCATCTGAGTCAAAATCTTCAAGGGTAAAAAGATCAATATCAACAGAAATTCTATGTCCCAAATGCAGAGCAAGAGCAGTACCTCCAACAAGAAAGAATTTATCCAAATATGATTTAGATATTAATTCTTTTAATAATCCCAATGTATCCGGCTCGACTGCCTGATATTGTAACATCTGAATTCGTTTAAAGGAATGATAAAATAAACGCTACAAAAATGCAATGTTCTTTTATCCATATACCTCAATTTAATAATAATTTCTTTAATTCTTGACTTTCCGTAATACTCCAAAATGGTTTTAAAGTTTTCCCAACTACCTTTATCTAAAACCCGCTGAACAACATAGGGGGCATTCCTTTCCCAGTCAATATTTTCAAAATCAACGTCCCAGAAAAGTCCTTTTGAAAGTTGTGTCCGTAAATCAAGCATAATAAATAAATATCCTTACAAAAATAATTATTAATTACAACCAGAATAAGAAAATCATAAAGATCAGCATTGCATTATTGTATATATCAATAATTATGTGTAATTTTACCTCAAATTATGTGTATAATTAAATTCGGTCAAAATGCGCACAAACATTGTAATTGATGACGAGTTAATGGACAAGGCAATTTCACTGAGTAATGGTAAAACTAAAAAAGCAATAGTAGATGAGGCATTACGATTATTAGTAAAATTTAAAAAACAGTTTAAAATACGTGAATTACGCGGAAAATTAAATTGGGACGGCGACCTTGACCAAATGCGAACCGACTAATGATACTCGTTGATACTTCCGTTTGGATTGATTATTTCAACGGTCAACAAAATCGGCATACCGATAAACTTGATGAATTACTATCTTCTGAATTGGTCGTCTTAGGGGATATTATCCTGGCTGAAACTTTACAGGGTTTCCGGAAAGACAAAGATTACAGCAAAGCTAAAAAAGCCCTTGATTCTTTAACCTTTTATTCCATCTGTAACAAAAAAAACGCTATCAAAAGCGCTGAAAATTTCCGCTATCTGAGAAAAAAGGGCATCACTATCAGAAAAACTACTGATATGCTTATAGGTACATTTTGTATTGAAAACAATATTCCTCTTTTGCACAATGACAAAGACTTTATATCTTTAAAAGAGATAGGATTACAGGTAGTTTTATAGAACAATGTTATTTTTGCAATCCAAGGCAACAATTTAGATGACCGCATCAGACATAGAAATAATGGCTCCCGTAGGTTCGTACGAATCATTGATGGCCGCCATACAAGGACAGGCCGATTCTGTTTATTTTGGTATTGGTAACCTGAATATGCGGTCACGATCAAGCCAGAATTTCACCCTAAAAGACTTACAGAACATTACCGATATTTGTAAAGAGCATAACATCCGTTCATACATTACTCTCAACACCGTTATTTTCGATGATGAACTGGAACTTATGCAATCCATCGTGGGTGCGGCAAAAAATAACGGTATATCGGCTATCATTGCTTCCGACCAGGCAGTTATACAATATGCACATAAAGTGGGTATGGAAGTGCATATGTCAACCCAAACCAACATTACTAATATTGAAGCCGTAAAATACTGGTCAGAATATGCCGATGTAATGGTAACTGCCCGTGAACTCAACCTGAAGCAGGTTTCGGCCATCACAAAAACGATTGAAGAACAACAGATCAAAGGGCCATCAGGAAAGCTGGTCCAAATAGAAATATTTGCCCACGGGGCTTTATGTATGGCTGTTTCGGGGAAATGTTACCTCAGCCTTGATAACCTGAATTCATCCGCAAACCGCGGCGCCTGCCTGCAGCAATGTCGCCGCCCTTACAGGGTAACAGATGATGATGGGATTGAACTGGTAGTGGACAACGAATACATCATGTCCCCAAAAGACCTGAAAACATTGGATTTTCTTGATAAAATACTAAAAGCTGGAGTAAGGGTTTTAAAAATTGAAGGGCGAGGCAGATCGGCTGATTATGTGAAAACTGTGAGTAAGGTCTACCGGGAGGCAGTTGATGCCTGTCTCAATGGAAATTTCACTGCCGAAAACCTTGAACTTTGGAACACTGAACTCAGAACTGTATACAACAGGGGGTTCTGGGATGGATATTATCTTGGACGGAAACTCGGGGAATGGACAGAAAAATACGGCTCACTCGCTACAAAAAAGAAAATTTATGTAGGAAAAATCAACAACTATTTCAGTAAGTTGAAAGTTGCCGAGGTCAAGATGGAAACCCATGATCTTGCTATTGGGAATGAAATAAAGATCATTGGCCCAACTACCGGTGTTTATGAAGGCCATTTATCAGAAATAAGGGTGGACTTGAAAAATGTTGACCAAACCGTAAAAGGTGAGTTTTGTTCTATTCCTGTAAAAGAACTGGTAAGAAGAGGAGACAAAGTTTATAAAGTCGTGGAAGTTGAAGACGAATTTTAAATGATTGATAATAGATGAACAGTGAATAATACCGATTATCAATTAAAATGCGCATTTTAAAAAACAATTGGTATAACAGCCTATAAGATTATTTTATTCCTCCAAGTTTTGTAGTTACAACTTTCACGACTTCCTCTTGCTGATCAATTAGCACTTTCATTTCTTCCTGTTGCTTAAGATTATTATCGATCAGAAGATTCATCTCTTCGATCTTTGCATTGCACTCAACAATATTTTTTCTCTCCTTTTCCAAATTGTTTTCGATATGCTTTTTATCCTTCTCAAGGCCCTTTAGTTCCTTTTTTGCCTCTTTCCCTAATTCGGAATCCTTTGGTAAAGATGCCATTGATTCCTTTTTAGCATTGATTTCTTCCAGCTTCCGTTCATTATCACGTTCATACGTGATTATAGCATGTTTCGAATTGGTTGTATCCTGCTCATTTTTCTGGATCTCTTTGTGGGCATTTTCATTTTCTTTTGTCAGATTTGCAAATTCTTTATTAAACTTTTTAAATGTCTTTTCTTCTTCGTCTAATTCATTTTGAACTGCAGTTTTGTATTGCTCTACTGCAAAATTTCGTATAAAGTGCTTGATCCCATGATATATTTTTTCACTCTGAAGGGTTTTGTTGTTTTCATCGAAAGTAAAAAAGACACTGTCGATTTCAAAGAATACAATTACTAAAAAAGCAGTGTCTTTTTGATAAATAACACTATATAAATTAATCGGTTCATAATGTATCTCCTCAATCTGGGTTCCCAAAATGTTTATTTCAAAACCCACCTCTTCAACTTTGGATTTGGTATTTTGCCGGATCAATTTCGACCAATCTTTTTTAATATCGTCAAATTCGCCTTGAGGAATATTAACCGCATATCCTAATTGCTTTCCCTTTGAAATAAGCGCTGAATCTTCAGATACTTTGATTTCTTGTTGAGCATTTAATATTATGGGAAATAAAAAAATAGTAGTAATAATAAGTAGTTGAGTTTTGAATTTCATGATTGATTAATTTTTACAAATATAATAAATTTCACCATGCAAAACCCATACCGTTGATTGATCTGAAATAATTTATAAACGATGATTGAATTGTAGGCGCTGACCGGTTTATTTTTTCTTTTGAGGTTCTTTATCTTTTTTCATCTGTATCAATTTCTCAATCAAATCAGGAACTTTTTCAAATATTGATTGTAGTCCTTTTGAACGGGAAACACTGACCATCGAAATTTCGTCGCCTCCACCTCCGCTTCCAAATCCCATTCCTATTTTTATAACCGGGACACATTCGAATTCACCTAATTTAAATGATTCTCCGATAACAGTTTCTGTTTTAGCTACCGTTTGTAATTGGTCAATTACCTTGTTAAGCATCTCTTCTAATTTTAATTCCATTGTTGTATATTTTTTTGGTTAAAGTATTTTTTTATAATGAAGAAAAGTTTGTATTGTAACTACTAACATGTGAAAAATATTATTCTCAATACGGATAATTATTTCAACATTTCCATTATAATTTACACTAAGATTGATATTATTTCGATGTAATCCGGCAAATATAGGAATTAAGTAAGCATTGGTTATTACATCATCGGTATCAATATTAAGATATAATGTTTTTAACCTGGATGATTTAACTATTTTCCTGAAGATTTTTATTATCAACAAAATGGTCTTTCTGCCAGGTATTTTCCTTTTTTTCTTTGACTTTTTCCGTTTAAAAATTGCATCTGTTTCTTCTTTTTGCTTAAACAAATAAAAGTTAGTTTTAATAAAAACAACCCTTATTTGAAAATGAAAAATCTGTTCTTCATCCGGTATCAAGCTAAGATTAAAAATACCCGGCAAACCTGCCATATATATTTTTTTATGGGTATTAATATACAGAAATATTGGTGCAAACAATAACCAACATAACAATATCAATAAAATACCGATGATAATAGCCCATAACATTCGATTGGCAAGTTACTATTTTTTTAAATTTGATCCTTTCAATAGGGGTTAATTCTTATTGTATGCATAAAGCAAAACCAATATGACCAACAGACATTTTATGGAAAAGACACTCGTATCAGGAATAGATTGTAATGACAAGCCTTCTCCTTCCGCCATGATTTCGGAATTCGCAAAAATATATTCCCTGCCAGGTTCCAAGATTAAGCCTGTGATTTGAAATTGGAATAGTTACAGCCTGCCCGACCAGAGAAGATTTAATGTGAGCCGGCATATCATCAAGGCCTTCAAAAGTATGAATATAATCCCTTGCGCTTTCCGGTACAAGTTTATTAAAAACCGTTTCAAAATCAGTCCCGACAGTTGGATCAGCATTTTCATTGATGGTTAATCCGGCAGAAGTATGCTGGATAAACAAATTCAAAATCCCTTTCTCAGGTAATGAGGGAAACTGATCCTCTATTATATGGGTAATTAAATGAAACCCACGATTGAATCTTGGTAGCGATATTTCTTTTTGTTCAATCATAAATTTAAGAAATGAAAATCACACTTACAAATCTACATCGGTTGTATGCAGTGATTAATCGGTCAAGGTCACAACAACTTTATCCAAATTTCCTGTAAATGCAAACGGACTGCCTTCATAATCTTTATCGAC
>JAUVJI010000046.1 GCA_030596605.1 Bacteroidales bacterium | reverse complement strand
TTTGGAATATTTAAAGACTTATATAAAGTATAATTCTCATTATATAAGTAAATATTGTTGTTATCGACATAATAATACATTATTTGTGTTTCAGTCGAAAAATGAAATAGAAAATTGCTATTAGTGCTAAAGGTATGTTCCAAATTAATTTGTGCATTCACTGCAATACTTGAAATGAATATTGCAATTAAAATTACTATTGTCTTTTTCATTTTGTTTTATTTTTAAGAATTATTATTTACTCGTTTTTGTTAATTCAAAATGAATAATTCTATCCTCCTGAACTAATTCTATATCCTCCTTTGCTATTTCATAAATAATAGCAAATACTATTGAAGATACTTGTTTGTTTATATTAGCCAAATGTACCAGATCGGTTTTTCTGTCTAGTTTTTTATTGAGATATAGTTTTTGGTAAGCTTCTACTATTTCTGATTTAAGTGGTTGGGTATTTCTTCTTGCAATAATAACAGCATCATTATTTGAGCCAGTATTTTGAACATCTTCAATTTTGTTGCGCTTGTTTTTTGTAATGGTATTAACAGTTTTACCTTTTAGTTTTATTACAGCTTCCCATATTTCATCATCTGTTTTATACATTGGCTTATTATTTATAATTAAATAAATGGTTTACAATACTGTGCTTTTTTCGTGCTGGTTGATGAAATAGTACATTTAGAATTGTTGTTGCATTAAAAAAAATACTATAGTTTGCATAAGACATAACTCTAATTGAACTGGTGTTTTTATTTGATTGTTTGCCTTTCTCATCATAAAAAGCATTCATAGAAGAACCTATATTTATACAGAAATAATTGGAAAATATATAACGATCGTGTTCTTTAGTATTTCCTATTAAATTTACTTTTATTGACTTCCCTAAAATTTCTTTGATTTTATTTTCAAATTCAATTCTCTTTTGTTCTGTACAATTAAAATCATCTTTCTCACAACCATACTTCTTCCAATCAATATAAGTGAATATCAAAACTCTTTTTAAATTCCCATATTTATTTTTTAACGATTTAAATAATTCAATTGCATTTTTTTCTATTGGATTGGATTTTGTCTCAGACTTAGTCTTAGTCTCATCAAATAAATATGAGTCATTTATTATTAAATCTGTAACAGGTAATTCAGGCAAGGTTTTTTCCCAGTTTGCAAACTTGTTTTTTGCATAAATATCAGCAACCCTTAATGTGTAATTATTATTGAATTTTTTAAATACCTCAAGATAGTTGTTTGAAAATCCAGTAATATAAGCTGACTGATCTAATTTGCAATAATTATTTTCTTCATCTTCACAATTGAGAAAAAAAAGCTTATAAGGTTTTTCCTCATCAACTACACCACATTCTTCAACAAAACTATTTTCTTTTATTGATGGTCTTTCAGATTCATCTTTGCCAGTAAAAAGATCATCATGGATTAAGCTAATTGTATCAATATCATTATCAATAACTCCGTATAAGATTAGGTTTGTTCCTATGGTTAAGAATTTAATAAAATCAACAAATTCAAATGCTTCCTTAAAGTTTTTATTACAAAGTTTCTGAGCATTCTTTTTTGCATCCTTATATATTTCTATATCAATATGGGTTGTAAGCATTAGTCATCATCTTTTATATTTAAAATATCAATAGTTAATTTAGCTGTTTCATCATAAAACCCGGAACCAAATTTTTTTCTGAACATTCCATCCTTTCTCAACTCCATGTTATAAAACTTCTCTTTATGTGATTCAGGGTTAAAGAAAAGAATGTCAATTTTATCTTTATCCAATTTATTATCTGCCACTAAAAATTGTAACCGCTGAATAAAATAAACACTATGTGTTTCAATCAGGAATCTTATATTTGTACGTTCTCCATAAGCCAAACAGTAAACAAAAAAATCGGCTAATTTCGATTGCCAGTTTGGATGTAAAAAGGCTTCCGGTTCTTCTATCAAAATAAGTCTTTGTCTTATTCTTTTGGGTTTGTTATTTTGTTTCTTTTTGTCACTCCCTTTCTCTTTCTCGTACTCATTTAGCAATGAAAAGGTTTTTAATATAAGCCCCAATAAATTTGCAGTTCCTTTACCGAGGTCTGCAATGTTTTGACGAGGGTTTTGATCGTAATCCTTTGCATCTGTTTTTGTCAAACCTGTCACCAGATTTACTTCAATGGCAGCGTTCAAATGCGACTTTAGTTCAATATAACCATCAATTTCAAAAAAGTCCAATAATGTCTTTCGAACAAAATCATTTAGGCCTCCCCAAGATTCATTTCTGTGAGTGTATAGGGAGAACAAATAATCAAATTGAGGTGTGCTTTTTATTAACCTATCTTTAAAATTCTGAAAACTGATTTGTGCAAAATTCTTCTTCCTAAAAAAATCTAATCCTTCATCAATTGAAATAAATAGACGTTGAATTATATCTTCAACAAACTCTCCATACTTTGTTATTTCTCTTAATTTAAGATATTCTTTCCAAATTTTATCTTCTTTATCTTCTCCAAACAAAAGAGTTTCTTTAGTAATATAATCTCCCAGGTTTTTAAATTCATCCCCGTAAATATCTTTTAAAAGATCCTCTAATGAAAGTTCATTTATGCCAATATCAAAAAAAGTTTCTTCAACAAATTGTTCACCCCACCAATTGTTGTGTTTACCTTTCAATTTTTGCATTTGTGCAAGCAATTCACCAAAATCTGAATTTGAAAATATTCCAATAAAACTTTCTAAGAAATCCAAGTTGAATTTTATAAATAACTCTGCAGGATTGTTGCCATCCATAGGAGATTTAAAAGGGTAATTTTCATCTGGTTCTATCGAATTATCTTTAATATCATACTCAATATTTTCGTTTGTAACTTTAAACTTTTCAACATTATAGACTCCAAAAATGAAATTGTTATTCAAGTCAATTAATTCAAAATTTGAGAACTGAGCCTTTCCTTCAGAATAATAACTGCCCTTTCCATCCACAAATTCGTATAAAACTTTAAAAGGCACCTTCTTCTTTTTACCAAGTTCAATAAAGAAACCGATTTTAAAACTATTTCCATTAGAGTTTCTATTTACCAGGTCTTTAAATTCTCCGGCAATATTTGTAAACAAATCTAAGTTTGGAAAATCACCCTTTTCCAGTCCTGATGAAAACATTGAAATAGCCTTAAACAGTGTGCTTTTACCTGAGTTGTTTGCACCGGTAAATATATTCAGGTCTTTCAAATCAAAGATATGCTGTCCTTCAAAAATCTTAAAATTTTCGATAATTATTTTATCAACGCTCATTTTCCTTTTGTTTTAGTTTGTCAAAAATACAAATTTATTCTATCGGCTATTATTTATTCCCTCCCATTTGCAACATCCACACACTCCTTCCTCAATTTCGATAATTCGGGCATTGCATTCGGGTTGTTTGCAATATTTAGCAAAGGTTTATATTTTTGAATCAATGCTGATTCAATTGTGTCCCATCCTGAACTTTGCTCAACCCAATTCACTAATAGGTTTTCATTTATCCAATCAATGATTTCGCTTTCATCCGAAGTCGAAAATTTATAATTCCTTTTATTCTTTTTATCTGCAAGGGAATTAATAGGAGGCATAAAACCAAGGATTGCACCGAGGCTCCTGAAAAATGTGCCGTGTCCGTTTGCCCTTAGTTCCTGGTTTAGCATCCGTTTGTTAAGTGATTGGGAAGCAATTCCGATGTAAATGATATTGTGTCCTCTATTTGCCAATTCAGAATTAAAGGGTTCGGGCAGTGCATTCATGTTTTTTATCCTGATACAATATAAACCCGGTTTTTTAGAAACTATTGGATCAATATTTTTTGCCGGTTTGAAAGCTGATTCTTTCATAAGTATTTTTTCCGATTCCTTAAATGATAAATCAGAATCATTTTCAATTTTTGTTGTACTCATCATTATTTTGGCTTTTTCAGGTTTAGTTTTCGAAATCTTTAATTTACCTTTTAAACTTACTAAAGTTCCATTTCTTTCGAACAGGTTGGAGTAATTTCTTGTTCTTCCGTGTATTTGGAAAGCTGTTATTTCCGAGCCGTCCCTCTTTTGATAAGCTCCGGTTCTATTTAATACGTCTGCAATTTGTTGTGTTGTCTTTGATCTACCAGATATTTTTAATACTTCCGCTATTGCTTCATGTAATGTCATTATATTTTTTTTATTTGTAATACGTATCCCAAATTTCAACTGCTCTTGGCGAGCCGGGATCAACACCACGGTCATCAAGTTCCTCCATATATTCTCTGAACAAACTTGATTTAGGTTCTGCATTTTCCAGGTCATCAACCCAATTCTCTGAACTGTAATCCGGCATTGGCGTTAGATTTTTCAAGCTATCTAATTTCCATTCTAAACCTTGCTTCCTAGCCCATTCTCGTTCTTTTTCCTGATCGCGTTTGTACCTGTCTTCATATGTTTCCCATTCATAATTGCCGTAATCTACTTCCTCGGTAAAAAAGGAATCAAAAATATAACCAATTAACATTATAACTAAGACCGGTACACCAATATACTTAAAGAAAATTTCATTAAACGGATCATCATCAAATAAAAATGCCATTTGATGTTATATTTTAGATTAGAATGCAAAACTACAACCACCAAGTGCAGCCTTTCTGCACCTGAAAAAAATTATTCATATTTTTTTATGGCAACTGAAATAATCTCCTTGATTTCCATTTTTAAACTTTCCGGTTTGATTACATTAATATCTTTACCAAAACTTAGTAAAAGGCTGATCAGTTCCTTATTGATAACCAATTTTAGTTGAATGATTATACCTTCTTCATCTTCTTTAATTATTATTTGAGATTGATGTATCGGTTTGGTTTTGATATAAGGAGCCCTGTCAGGTGAAAAGCTTAGTTCGATCAACTCTGGTTGTGTATTTTCAGGAAGGGTAATTCCGAGGATATTGTTAAAATAAAGGTTTTCATTAAATTCCTTACTGATTCTAAAAAATATATCGGTCTTGGTAAAAGTCTGTATTCTGTCGAGCGCGAGGTGGCTCATCTTTTTCAGTTCTTCGTTATAACCGATCAGAAACCAGCGATTGTTAAACTCTTTTAACAAATAGGGATGAATGACCATGATCAGGCTTTCATCTCTGTTAAAGGGGCGATAAATAATTTCAACAACCTGTTTGTTTTTAATGAACTCATATAAAGGTTTAATCAATTTTATCCCTTTAACATTTTCCACCTTTTCAAAATCAATGATCTTCCTTTTATCATCTTTATCCGTGAGTATTTTTCCTTCCAGCTTTAAAACCATACTGTTCAGTTCTTCAAACACGGGAATGGACTCAAATTGTTTGAAAATATCAATGGCTTCCTGCAATGCATCAATATCTCTTTCATTCAAAGGGGAGTTGTTTATGGAATAATAGGGGTCTTTGTAGGAATAATTTCCGTCTTTGCAAACAATAGGTGCATCAAATCCCCGTGGATACATGCTACGCATTATACTAATGTCATTTTGAACAGTGCGTTTGCTTACGCCTTTATAAATACTAAGGCCATCTTCCAGCTTTTCTGAAATGGTTTCAATCAAATCATTCAGAGTCCATTTTCTTGCTGTGTTTTTCAGGCAGTTATCAATAACACGATATCGGTAACTTGCATTTTTATTCGTTGCCATAGAATATTGTTATCTGTATTTTTGATTAAAGGTAAGAAAAAGAAATCAACTTAACCTTTCAGGTTGAAGCAGGACAGGAGGATGGCAAACCTGAAAGGTTGAAAAAACTCACGCTTCCGTTAACTAAAAATCTTCCTCTTTCAACCTTCCAAGTCCCACACGCATAGGCCATCTTCGACTTGGAAGGTTAGTAGCTACCAAAACCTTTCATAGAAAACTTATGGTTAATCGGGATAGAGTATAGTACTCTTTACGGTTTTTTAATTTATGAATTACTGGCCAAAAAACTTAATCCCTCTTCCGTTTAAAAAACAAAAATCCATTCTTTTCACCAATCTGTTCAACCGTTTGAATACCCTGCCAATATTCTTTTTTATTTGTTTTTGATACAATGTAAACATCAGCATCCACATTTCCATTGATCAACCAGTCCATATTGTTATACTTTGGATTTTCAGGTGGTAAACGTTTGGAATAAAATAAATGCACATAGCTTTTAAATCCTTTTGTAACTACATAGCCCTCCTTTCCGGCAAGGGTTTTGCAAAATTCGACATGAGCATTTTGGGTATACAATTCAATCCTGCCAAAGAAAAATATTAATACTAACATCATTACAATAGCATTTCCAATAAATAGCATTCTGAAGGCATACACAATTTTGTCCCGCTTAATTAATATCAGAAATATTATAATAGTGATGATCATTAATAGTCCGGGAATAGTTTCCCAACCGGTCCAGCTTACATTGGCCTCCAATGTTGCCAAAATATCCGGATCATTTTCAAAAAAGGGCTTTAAAATTTCGATATTGC
This sequence comes from Bacteroidales bacterium, assembly GCA_030596605.1. GTDB lineage: Bacteria > Bacteroidota > Bacteroidia > Bacteroidales > JAADJA01 > JAADJA01. Next base: position 21,054 of record JAUVJI010000046.1, on the reverse strand, counting down.
GTCCAATGAATGGTGCAATAATTACTATAAATGCAAATATTAATCCTATTGATATTATTCCAAATCTTTTCCATTTATCGAGTATATTTTTTTTTTCAATAAGGTTTTGAATAGTAAGCGCAGCTAAAAATGTGAGTGGGAAATAAGCCAGGGAAGAATAATGGATGATTTTGGATTGAACAACTGAGAAAAGAACCAAAACAACCCAAAACAAAATGATCATCCATTTCCTGAAATCCTGCTGGTGATGTTCATTGAGTTTCATTTTATAGAATCCCCGGATAGCAAAAATTGATGCCGGAAAACATCCAAAAAGTAAAACGACCACATGGAATCCTGGGAAACCTCCATGTCCCGCATCTTCTGTACTGAATAGACGAATTTGATATGTGATAAAATCCATCATGAACTCCGGACCATTTTTGATAGTTTCAATTCCAAACCAGCTGAACATCACGGCAAATATTATCAATGAAAGCAAAATAAATTTTGGGATGCTGATAAACAGCTTAAATCTGTTTAAGACCCAATAAACGATAAAAACAAAAAACACAATTAAATACGCTACCGGCCCTTTTGTTAATATTGCCAGTCCGATAAACAACCCGGAAATAACTAAGTAAAGGTTCTTAGGTTGAAGTAAGGTTAATTGATGGCTATTTTCATTTTTCCATTTAAACTTCAAAAAATAATAGATCCCAAGGAAAATAAATAGGTTGAATATCGGATCGATGATACCGGATTTAAAGTAGAGAAAAGGTAGAATGCTGCCAAAATAAGCCATGGTCCAGATAAATCCAAATCGTTTATCAAACAATAAAGACCCCATCCTGAAAAGAACAAGAAGGGTTATGATTCCAACTATTGCATTTGGAAACCGGGCTGCAAACTCATTGATACCAAATATTTTCATTGACAGAACCTGTATCCAGAAAAATAAAGGAGGTTTTTCCCAAAAGGGTTGGTAATTGACCTGAACCCTTAAATAATCATTGGTTGTGATCATTTCGCGCGAAATCTCGGCAAAGTTCACCTCATCCCAGTCGAACAGGTGAACGCCCCCCAAGAACGGGATAAAAAATATACTACCCAGGAAAATAATAAGAAAGTAGTAATAAGCATTCTTCATTATTGCACTAACAATTTAATTGTTTGTTTCGTTTTACCCGAATTTACTGTACAATAATACAATCCATTTTCAACTTTGATACCTGTATCATTTTTTCTATCCCAGGTAATACTAAAATCACCAGCATTTAAACGACTGTTTACTATAGTCCTGATCAATTCACCATTGCAATTATAAATTTTAATGTAATAGTAATCACTATTACTAACATCAAGATTAATTTGTGTGGTTTCTGTGAATGGATTTGGAAAACTATTAATTGAAATTTCAGGAACAGCATATTCGGGAGTATGCGTTAATATCATTTGCATTAGATGGGTATGGGAGGTTAATATATTTCCAAGATCATTACCATAATTATAAAAATGGTACATGATATAACCCGGACTTGTTTGATAGGGATCCATTTCAACAATGAAAACATTCTCAAAGGTTAAGGTAGAAACAATTACCCAGGATGAAAAATCACACCAGTACACATTAACCATGCATTCCCCTGGGATTTTTGGTTCCACCGCTAATTCAACCAATGTAGGAGTGATAACATTAAATTCAACATTTTTAAACGAACCAGCTTGTGGATCATAACTAAGTGTATCATTTGCGAAAATAAATTCTACTCTATAAAAATAAACCAAGGCAACATTAATATCTGTGGTATCCAGATAATAGAAATCTTTATCCTCAGATACAATTAATTCCTGGTTCACCTGGTAACTCTGATTCGGATCGTCTTCATATCGAAAAAGATTACACCCCAACAACTCTTCAGGATTATCAGAATAATAATCCCAGTAAACATTGATTTCATTTGTGCCAAAAGCATAAAAGTATGAACATACTGAACAGCCAATTAAGATTTTCACACCAAATAACAAAAAAACGATAATTAACATCCTGATTTGTAACATAACATATTCATTTATTCAATTATGGATACTTTGTTTCATGAAACTCAAGCATAAATAATTTCTTCTTCTTTTATTATTGGTTTACCGAGGTAACACAACAGTAATTGTGCAACGGTTAGTGTATCACGCTGACAATACTTTACAATCCTGTCAAGATTTTTTTCCTTGTAATAAACTTCAGCCACCATGCTTCCGTCAATGTCATCTTTCGGTGTTTCAATCCCAAAAATAGATGCTAACAATTCAAGTGAGGTGTAGTTTTTATAATCCCCGAATTTCCATAATTCCATGGTATCGAGATGGGCAACTTCCCACGGTTTTTTGCCGGCAATATTTATGACATCGGGAAGTTTCAGGCCATTTATCAGCATCCGGCGGGCAATATAAGGATAGTCAAACTCTTTTCCATTATGAGCACAAAGCAAATTACCCTGGTTGCGATAATAAGTATTTAGTAAATCGGCAAATTCCTTCAACAGCTTTAGTTCATCATCGCCATAAAATGATTTAATCCGGAATTCCCTGTTTTTTAAAAATCCAACGGAAATGCAAATAATTTTACCGAATTCAGCATAAATACCAGCCCTTGTAAATAATTTATCAGGTGTATCGTTATCTTCCTTTCTTAGTCGTTCTGCCTTGTGATCCCATAATTTTTTAAAATTTTCAGGTAATAATTCATATTCCTGTACCATGGGGATTGTTTCAATATCAAGAAAAAGAATTTTTTCTAGGTTAAGATTATAAAGCATAGTCTTGTGATTTTGATTTATAAAAGTACCAAATTAATATAATTTTTACTACTTTTATAAATGAATTACAGAAAATATATATAGTAGAAATGAAAACCAGAAGCAAAGATCGGGTCAGCATTAAAAAATCCATTAGAATAACTTTTAAAATCTCCCATCTGAAACAACTATTCCCAGTTTGTCTTCTATCATTTGGAATAATACTTTTTGAATCCTGCGAAAAAGAGACTGACACAAAACATCCACTGGTTATAATACACTCACCCGTTGAGTTGCAGAATTTTAATGTTTTTGATAATATCTCTGTTAATGCCAAAATTACAGATGATAAAGTAATTACTACAATCAAGGTGGTTTTAACAGATGATCAGTTTATTTCAGTGCTTCCTGCAGTTTACCTGTATCCCAATGTTGCTTCTTATGATTTGGAAATGGATTATCCGATAAACGATAAATACATTGAAACCGGTGAATATTATATGCTTATCAGGGCTGAAGATGGCCCCAATTTCAAAAACAAATATCAAAAGATCTTCATAACCGGAATTCCAAGGGAACTTGAGCAAATAATTGTTTTGACAGAGAAAAGCATTACTGAAGTAGGTGTTTCCGGTATTGATATATTTAATCAAATCAACTACATCTTCAATATAAACGGGGATTATGCAGCATCAGAGGTTGACTCAAGATACCAGCAATTGTATATTGCAGGAGTGAATGTCATAAATATCCAGTGCTACAACCTGAAAAGCTATGATATGGAGTGGCAGCAAGAAATAGCACCCCCATTGCCTATGCATCCTGAGAACTGTTTATACTTTGATGAAAATTTGTATGCTTCATTCACTCACTATTATATCATCGGGTATAGGTGGGATGGTTCAAGCATATTTAACACCACAGTAGAGGAGAATAAATTACCATCAAAAATAGCCAGGTTCAATGATTTGCTTTTGGCCGATTTGCAGAGTAAAACAGGGGGAAATACTCATATTGCCACTTATTATACTGTTTCAGGATCTGAAAAGCAAAGATTACTTACCCATTATCAAGTTGTTGAATTTTTACCAATAGATAACAATAATGTTCTGGTAGTAGCTAATGAATTTGATCAGGGATCATTAAAAGTATACAATCCTTATCAAAATATAGAAACTCCAATAATGGAGATTCCCGGAAAGATAAATTGTGCTGTTAAATTAAATGACAACAATTATTTAATTGGTACTGAAGATGAAATATATGTTTACAATGACGAACAGTCGGTCATTACCCAGGTATTACCAGGAGTTATTGCATTCAGATTAAAATTTGATGAATTAAACAGTATCATTTATACTGTCGGGGCACATTTGATTAACAAAATAAAATATCCGCAAATGACTCATCAAACTTCACATGTATTACCAGATAGTATTTTTGATATACATCTGTTGTACAACAAGTGACACCACGGATATTTTATTAATTCAGAAAACAATCAGGCTGTAAACTTCTTCTTATGGTCATTCCATTTAATGTACTGTACAGCTTGATTTTTGGCAATGAATTCCAGATACTTCTGAGCCATTTCAGGATTTGTTTTCTTGTATGTTTCATACACCCTACGCCTCCCTGAGTGACTATAAATTAAATTCAAGCCAACTTTTTCCCTTTTTGTCATAATCAAAAAATTTGTTGATAATTAGATTAACTTACCTTGATTTGCGCTCCCACTTATTCAATGTTTATGCCAAAGGAAGGATACCATTGATTCCATGATATTTACAGAAGTTTCATTATTTACTATCACTTATTAATGGCTAAAAAAGACTATTATCACCATGTTTTTGCCTTGAATCCGTAGTTTTTGTCTAAAATTTCGGACAATTTGCATTCCGGCGGTTATAAATTATAAGTTTAAAAGTCTATTTTCCCGGGCATTATAAATTTTTTAAATGGACTTAAAAATTCGCATGAATAATTATCCGCTTTTACTATTTCCATGAATAATTGCTGAAATCGGAGATTGGATTTCAGGAATGAGTAACTTTGAATTATGAAACTGGAAGTTATTACTACGGAAGATGGGTCGCATAGCATCTTTAATAAAGAACTGAATGAGAGTTATCATTCAAAATTTGGTGCGATAAATGAATCGATGGTTGTATTTATTAATTCCGGGTTCAGGCAACTTCTACACAAAAAGAAATTAAACATTCTTGAAATTGGTTTTGGAACAGGATTAAATGCCTTACTAACCGGTAATATAGCTATTGAAAATCAAATTGAAGTAAATTATTACTCGATAGAACCTTTTCCAATCCTACCAGAAATTTATAACCAATTAAATTATCCTGAATTGCTGAACAAGAAAGAGGATGATGGCCTGTTTAGAAAATTGCATGAAGTCGGTTGGAATAAATTATATATAATAAATGATCACTTTTCTATTACCAAGCTGAACCTAAAACTTGAAGATACAGAATTGAACCAAAATTTCTTCGACCTGGTTTATTATGACGCATTTTCTCCAGAGGTTCAAGCCCAGTTATGGACACAATCTATTTTCGAAAAAATATATAATTCTATGAGCCAGGGAGGCATTTTTACCACATATTCTGCAAAGGGAAGTGTGCGAAGAAATTTAATTCAGTCAGGATTCAAAACAGAAAGGATTCCCGGACCAAAAGGAAAACGGGAAATAATCCGGGCAGTAAAACTTAATGTTTAATGCTTGAAAATTAAATGGGAATTAGATTTACATGTTTTAATTCAAACGAAAGGATAATCAGAAATAAACCGACTACTAAATTTTATTTAATTATATCAAAAGACTTGTAATCCTTGATTCCATTACTTATATCTTCTTCTATTTCATTTACATTAGCCCACAAAGGCCCTTTCTGACACCATTGCTTGAATAAGTCCAGATTATCTTCCTTTCCTTCAGCTTCAATATAGACGCTACCATCCGATTTATTTCTCACAAAACCTTTGACTCCAAAACGGTATGCAGCTTCCATACATGAGAAACGAAATCCTACACCATGGACTTTGCCTCGTATTACGAGTTTAATAAGTTTTTTCATGTAAATGTGCTAAACAACCTGAAATGCGAAAGTAACTAATGTATTTGGATTATCCAAATATTTAAACAGGCAGCCGCTTTTTGACGTGACTCTTTACTCTTTCGTAAACCTGCAATGGTGACAGGTTCCGCCACGATATATCATTTAATGAACCCCCAACTGCCAGATAATAATCCAAATAAGCATCTTGAATTTCATCAAGTATATGATCCCTGAAGTTTATACATGCAATCCACCCGTTTTCAATATCATCAGCCCATTCCTGGTAATAATCATTTTCCGATGCATGAAAATTCAAAACATTTTCTCCAAAAAGGATAAACTCACTAATTCCGTTCTCCATTAAAGCATCCGCAATATTTCTCTTCAGGTACATTATGTCATTATAAAGATAATCGTTCCATTCACCTAACAATTCAATAATACAGAATCCATTCTCATAACTAACATAGAGTAATTTGATGTAAAGTGTTGATGAACCAATCTGATCCCACTGTGGATGAATAAAATGGTCGTAAATAGCATTTGAAAACTCAAACTCACTGTATTCCCTGCCATAAAACGGAGACCTGCTATCTTCGGATGCAATGTACAGATGTCTCCAGCTATAATGTGGTTCAATATTGTGCATCTATTTACTTATCAATTAATATTTTCCTTGTATCCTATAACAAAAAAATGATTTCAAATATTTTTTAATGATTCAAAATTAAGGAAAATCTTCCTAAAACTTTTCATATAATCCATAGATAAAAGGATTACCTTCTCTTACTTCAATTTTAAAATCGTCAATAAAGGCATCCTCAAAACCCGGATTCCAGATATAAGTGGAAACAATAATATCAGGATGATCCAAATCAACATCTACCAGTTTAACTGCGAGATAAGCCTTTAGCCTTTTATTCGGTTCATCAATAAACTCCGCAATTTTTGAGGCCCGCCAATCAATTCGCTTACCTTCAGAAAGAAAATCACAAATCAATGTAGGATTTGCCATCTTACCCGGGAGATACATATCAACAGAAATATAAATTTCATTGGTTCTGCTGTTCGAGATTTTTTCAAGCTCTCCACTAAATGATGGAGTATACTCAAAATATTTGTTCAACCTTAAAATTTGATCCCCCTCATAATTAACACCGGGAGCCAATTGGTAAGATAATACAACATCTTCCCAGCCTTCTGAAAAATGGTCAAAGTAATTTATTGATGAATAGATAATGCTATCGGCAGATTTAAAATTTTGCACATCTGGATTCGTCCTGGAATAGACAAATAAATTTCCTTTAAACCAGTTTTGTTTGGCAATTACAAATGGATAAAATTCTTCAGCTATTGGTTTATACTCAATCCTGCTAATTGACGACCAGCCCATTATTAAATACTCAGAAGATTGACTACTTAGGAATTTTCGAAACTGTTTGAAATCTCCTAAACTATCGATATCATAATAATTCTCACCATCTATCTCAAGTTTTTGGAGATAATACTCTTTTATATTTTGAGGCAATCGAATAATGGTGGTAACATTTTTTTTACCATACTTAGCATTTATAATATCCGACTCAACTAATATTTCTTTATAGGATGATTTGTATTGAATCTCATAATGATTTCTTTCATAAATCAGCGTATAAATACTCATTGCCATAAAAGCCAAAACGATAATAATTTTATAAACCGGTTTAAGGTCTTCATAAAAGGAAAAAACAAAAATGACCAGGAACGGAAATGTAAATAAAAGAACCGAATATTGTAAAAGAGCATTGACATAAACCGAATAGAAATATCCCACTAAAAAAATTATGGTAAACCATAGCAAAGCAAGTAACCTAAATTTATTAGTTTGTCTTATCTCTTTTGAAAGAAACAAAAATCCCTGGAAAATTAAAATACAGGTAATTCCAATTAATCCATAACTGAAATGCAATATGTATTGAAAATAATTCAAAATAAAATTCGGTTCGGGTTTGCTCAACCAGTCCTCAACACCTCCCTGGCCCAATTGCGTAAAAAAAATCGACAAATGGGGGATGTAAAGAACAAATATCATGACACAGGCAATTAAATATTTTAATAAATATTTCTTTTTGATAAAAAATAATCCGGAAATACCCACCAATCCAACCAGCAATAAACTAAAATGATGATTATAGGCACATAATGCTGCTGACAATACAAACCCGATTACATTTCGGATAGGATTTTTTTCAGAATGGAAGACCAACATGGTCCAATACCAAACCATTAGCAAGCAAAGAAACAACCCACTAACATAAGGCCGGGCAAACTGGCTGTAAGTAATTGGATATTGTAATACTGACAGGAATAGAGCAGTAAACAAACCCACAGTCGGATTAAACCACTTAGTTGCAACTTTATAACCCAAAATAATAGAAAGAATGCCAAAAACAATAAATGGAAACTTTACAAAAACCTCAGATTCGCCAAATACTTTAACCCAGTAGTACATAAATACCTGAACACCTGCCGGGTGTGTATCTGTAGTTTTTACACCAAAATAAATTAAGTCGCGGAAATTATCAAAACGTGTCCTGAATAGTGCCGAAAACTCATCAAATGAATACGGTAATTCCGAAAAATTATAAAATCGTAAAACAGTACCTGCAATTACAATTACCAGAAGCAGGATATGGTCAATACCCAGATATCTTTTCCAACTATTTGAATTTTGATTCATTAATTTTTCTTACCCGTACACAGAAAGTTAAAATATCTTTGGATATTTTATTGGATTTGATTCGTGCATCAGATTATAAACTGCGTCAAAAACATCTTCGGCATTTGGATTTGAGAAATAATCCCCATCCGTACTGTATGCTGCCCGATGTTCTTTTGCAGTAATAGTTCTTGGTTCAGCATCAAGGTGATAATACCCTTTTTGTTCTTCCAGCACTTTCTGCATCATAAACGCTGTGGCCCCACCAGGAACATCTTCATCAAAAAATACAATTTTATTTGTTTTCTGCAGTGATTTAGAAATTAAATGATCAAGATCAAAAGGCAATAAAGTTTGAACGTCAATTAACTCACAGGATATTGAAAATTCTTTTAGCTGTTTCACAGCATCCATAGCAATTCGAACACAGGAACCATAAGTAACAATCGTAATGTCATGTCCCTTTTCCATAATCTCAGGAACACCAACAGGTGTTCTAAATTCACCAAGATTGGTAGGCATATTTTCTTTTAGACGATAGCCATTAAGTGGCTCAATGATCAATGCCGGATCATCAGACTCCAGGAACAGATTATAAAATCCAGCTGCCTGTGTCATATCCCGTGGCACGCATACATACATACCCCTGATTGAATTAATAACCATACTCAGTGGCGAACCTGAATGCCAAATGCCTTCCAACCTGTGACCGCGTGTACTAATAATGAGTGGGGCCTTTTGCCCTCCCTTAGTACGATATTGCAGGGTAGCAATATCATCTGACATAACCTGCAAAGCATACATTAAATAATCAAAATACTGGATTTCAGCAATTGGCCGGAAACCTCTCATGGCAAGCCCTAATCCTTGTCCAACAATGGATGCCTCTCGGATACCGGTATCAAATATTCTTAAGTCCCCATATTTCTCCTGCAGCCCTTCATAGGTTTGATTCACTCCGCCAATCTTGCCAACATCTTCACCGAAAACAAGCAGCTGTGGATACTTATCAAATAAACTATTAAAATTATCTCGCAATATGACTCTTCCCGGCACCAATGGTGCATCCTTATTAATTACCGGATCAATCGGTTTAATTTTCAGGGCTGACCTGGGAGAATTAGCATATAAATAAGAATTGTATCGTTCAATATTCTCAGTTGTTTCTTCGTCCAACCATTGTGTCACATTCTTTTTCAAGGAATTTGAAGGATTACTGCATTGGTCACATATTAATCTCAGAATTTTTCGAGCAGATGAAACGATATCCTTCCTAATTGGTTCAGCAGCCATCTTCAATTCCCTTTTAATGGCATCTATCTTATCAGTTTTAGCGCAATTACAGGTAGTAATATCTACCATATTCAAAAAATCTTTCCTTTTTTGCTTCAAGGGGGTCATATAATTATCCCTGGCATTTTTCTTCGCTTCTCTGGCCCTGTTTATTGTGCTATCTTCTATTTTATCAAGTATTTCATCTGACGCAATTTTTTCTTTGATGATCCATTCCCGCATTTTCCTGATACCATCAAATTCAACTTCCCATTCCAACCTTTGTTTCGATTTATATCGTTCATGCGATCCCGAAGTAGAATGGCCCTGAGGCTGGGTTAACTCACTTATGTGGAAAATGACCGGAACATGTTCTTTTCGGCACTTTGCAATTCCATCCTTGTATATCCTGCACAATTCAGGGTAATCCCAACCCCTGGCCTTATAAATATAATAACCGGCTCCATTTTCATCTTTCTCAAATCCTTTTAATGCGTCTGAGATGCTCTGCTTAATCGTTTGATATTTTTTTGGAACAGAAATACCATAACCATCATCCCAAACTGAAAGTGCCAGAGGAACCTGCAAAACACCTGCGGCATTTAATGTTTCAAAAAAGACGCCTTCTGAAGTAGAGGAATCACCAATAGTTCCAAAAGCAACCTCATTTCCTTTGATGGTAAATTTTTCTACATTTTTAAGTTTTTTGTTGTTCCTAAATAATTTAGAGGCAAATGCAAGGCCAAGTAACCGAAGCATATGACCTGCCGTTGGGGAAATATCAGCCGAGCAATTTTTAAGTTTTGTTAAATCAAGCCAGTTGCCATCCTTATCTATTGTTTTTGAAGCAAAATGATTATTCATCAACCGGCCGGCTGTTTGAGGATTAAATTCTTCGTCGGTATCACCATATAACTGTGCAAAAAATTCTTCAAGTGTCATTATACCACTGGCAAACATGAAGGTCTGATCACGATAATAACCGGCACGCCAATCGCCTTCAGCAAATACTTTTGACATCGCTAATTGCGGTATCTCTTTCCCATCACCAAAAATTCCAAATTTTGCTTTACCGGTTAAAGCTTCCCTCCTACCCAGTAAACTAACCTGACGGCTTTCATTGGCTAACCTGTAATCGTTAAGGACTTCGTCAATATATTTTTTAGAATACGATTTTGTTTTTTCTTTTGCCATTGTAATAAAATGTATTAAAAGGACAAAAATAACAAATGGATGACAAACAATTGCATAATTAAAGTCAAATTTGCCTTATGTTAAAAGATTTCTGTTTATTAAAATTGCTCGGTGTAATTTAGAAATAATTTAGAATGGTATATTTTATTTTATTATATCAAAAATATCTGTATACATTTGCTGCTTTGAAGCAAGACACTATTGATAAAAGTTAAAGGATAGATTTATGAATATTAAAGATAAAGGATTCAATTCAAAGCTTGTTCATGGAGGAGATTTTCATGACAATTTAGGTAGTGCAGTTACACCCATTTACCAGACCTCAACATTTTCATTCAAAAGCGCTGATCATGGGGCACAGTGTTTTTCAGGTGAAAGTGACGGATTTATTTATACCCGTTTGGGTAATCCAACCATCAACGACCTCGAAAAAACAGTTGCAGCGTTGGAAAATGGTTTTGGAGGTATTGCCACTTCTTCGGGAATGGCGGCTGTAAATACTGTTTATCTGAGCATTTTGGATGCAGGATCTCACATGATTGGGCACAATGCATTATATGGTCCTTCGAGGGCAATCATGGAATCACTTTATCCAAAATTCAATATTGAATCAGACTTTGTAGATGCAACCGAAATAGATCATGTAATTAATGCAATTCGTCCAAACACAAAACTCATTTTTCTCGAAAGTCCTGCCAATCCGACAATTGGTATTACTGATATCCCTGCCGTTTGTAAAATTGCCCGTGAAAATAACATTTTGGTTTGTGTCGACAACACGTTTTGCAGTCCTTACCTTCAAAAACCGCTCGATCTTGGGGTTGACATTGTCCTTCATTCCATGACAAAATTCATCAATGGACATGCTGATGTTGTTGCTGGAATGATCGTGACCAAAACTGAAGAACATTATAAGTTACTCAGGGGTGTGATGATGAATGTGGGATGCAATATGGATCCACATCAGGCATTTCTAACTCGGAGGGGATTAAAAACATTGGCCATCCGGATCGACAAAGCGCAACAAAGCTCAATTAAAATTGCCGAATACCTGGAACAACATCCCAAAGTTGAATGGGTTAGGTATCCTGGCTTAAAATCTCACCCACAGTATGAACTGGCCAAGAGACAAATGGATGGTCCGGGTGCAATGATCAGTTTTGGATTGAATGGAGGCTATAGTGCGGGTAAAACCATGATGGATAATGTTAAACTTGCTTTGCTTGCCGTATCATTAGGTGGAATAGAAACATTGATACAGCACCCAGCTTCCATGACACATTCTAAGCTTTCAAAAGAAGCCAAGGAAAACGCTGGAATCTCCGATGGTCTTGTAAGATTGTCGGTTGGGATTGAAGAAGTTGAAGATATTATTGCTGATCTTGAACAATCCCTAAAAAAAGTTTAACCAAAATAAAACTATAACCTGAACGTTTTTCATCTATTATTTTATTTAATTTTACTGGCAGAAAGTCCACCGGCAAAGGACTTATATGTTATAATTGATCAATACAAACCAATAAACGGTATTTTGTATTTTAATTTGTTCTTGTGGGGCTAAAAATTAAATATATTGCTTCAATTTTTTTTATTGTACTTGTAGCAACACCAACTATTTGTCAAAGAGTCGGGGTTGTTCTGAGTGGAGGTGGAGCAAAAGGGGTAACTCACATTGGAGTATTAAAAGCGCTTGAAGAAAATAATATTCCTATCGATTATATTGCCGGTACATCAATGGGGGCAATAATCGGTGGTTTATATGCATGTGGTTATTCCCCGGAAGAAATTGAGAAATTGTTTACCTCTGCGGAGTTACAAAATTGGATAACCGGTGGATCCGGCTCCAAATTTAATTACTATTTTAAAGCCGACAATCCAAACGCTTCCTGGCAAATATTTAAAATCGCTTTTGATTCAGTGCTTCGAATTAAATTACCTCCCAATATCATTTCACCATATGAATTGGATTTCAAATTATTAGAAATATTTGCCGAACCAGGCGCTGCTGCTGAATATAATTTTGACAACCTGTATATTCCTTTCAGGTGTGTGGCTTCTGATGTTTTTGAAACCAAGTCGGTAGTTTTTAGTGACGGCCCGGTTGATAAAGCAATAAGGGCTTCCATGACATTTCCACTCTATCTTAAACCTATTACAATAAATGGAAAACTAATGTTTGATGGGGGAATGTACAATAATTTTCCGGTAGATGTGATGCAAAACGAATTTGAACCCGAAATTATCATTGGTTGCAAAGCAGCTTCAAACTATGGCCCCCCCAGAGATGACGATATTATATCACAGATACAATCAATGTTAATGGCAAATACCAATTATTCCATTGATGAAAAAAACGGGGTGCTGATTGTACCTAATTTAAAACCTATTAATCTTACTGATTTCTCAAACACCCGTGCTTTCATCGATAGCGGTTATGTGGAGACCATGAAATATATTTCCAGAATAAATGAATTATTAAAACTAGAAGAACCTGTTGAAATAAAAGAAGAAAAAAGGAATCTGTTTAATTCTAAAAAGCCCTCTTTTAATGTTGGGAATATACACTTCCAGGGGATCAATAAAAAGCAAGAGATTTATTTAAACCGTTTGATCAGGAAAAGAACATTACTTGCAAAATTAGAAGGAGGTTCATTTTCCAAAGAGGAAAAAATGAATCAAATTAAAAAACAATATTATAAGATACTTGCCGAAGACCAAATTGAATCGGTAAGTCCTGAACTCATTTACAATTCTGACTCAGGCTATTACGATATGTTCTTTAATATTGATAAAAGTACCCGGCTGGAAACTGAAATCGGCGGTTTGGTATCATCAAAAACTACCAACGAAATTTTCTTTCAATTAAGATTTACTCACTGGCGAAAATATATGCTGAATTTAACAGGGAATGCTTATTTGGGCAGGTTTCACAATTCAGGTTTCCTAAATATCAGGTATGATCTACCTGGCTATATCCCATTAGCCTTTGAGTTATCTTATACATTAAATGGCTGGAATTATTTCAAGACCAGTACCTATTTTTTCGAAGATGAAAAACCGAGTTATCTTGTCCAGCAGGATAATTTTTGGAAATTTAATGTTAGTACTCCTTTTACTAAATATGGCAAACTTTCAGCTGAATTTTCGAATGGAACCATGACTGATCAGTATTATCAAACAAATCAGTACACCCGTTTAGATACCACCGACAAAACAACTTTTAATTTTTACAGCCCCGGAGTAATCTTTGAAATAAATTCGTTGAATCGAAAACAATTTCCATCAAAAGGAATTTATATGAGAATCTGTGGCAGATTCATCAGTGGGTCAGAAACAAATGATCCGGGGTCAACTTCAGTGGATACTACCGTAATATCAAAATACCATAATTGGCTGCAATTAAGATTTGCATATATCAATTATTTTAAAACATCCAGGATATTTAACCTGGGGTTTCATGGTTCATTAACCCTTAGCAATAAATCGTTTTTTAACAATTATACATCTACTGTATTAACAGCGCCTGCATTTGAGCCTATTCCGGAAAGTAAAACTTTGTTTTTGCCCCAATTCCGGGCCCATACTTTTGCTGCGGTTGGATTAATGGGGATATTTAAGATCATTAAAAACCTTGAATTTCATGCTGAAAGTTATGTATTTCAACCCTGGCAAGAGATCAAAAAAAATGATAAGAACAAAGCCATATATGGTAAGGAATTATCAGCAAGGTATTTTATTTTTTCAGGTAGTTTTGTTTATCATGCAGCTTTTGGTCCTATCAGCATGTGTTTGAATTATTACGATCAGGCAAATGAACCATTTTCTTTCAATATTAATATCGGATATTTCATTTTTAATAAACGTCCATTCCAATAATCATTATTTCACTTTTCAGGAATTTATTTATTATTTAAATTGGTAATTTCGTTTAAGCAAATAAATTATTGTTACTTTTGCTATCATTAATAAAGCTAAAGTATTTACAGTCAAATGACTGATTTCTATTATTTCAATATAGTGAAATTATTTTTTTATGGAAACGAAGGATCAACTGAATCAGAATCCTGGCGATGTTATCAAACAATCTCAGGAGGAGAATTCTAAATCTGTTAAAAAAACAGAAGATAAATTAGAGGAAAAACAACAACCTGTTGAGGACCAGGAAAAAAACTCAAAAAAGAAACCCTCTGCTAAATCAGGTGAAGAAAAAAAATCTTCACCCAAAAAGGTTGTTAAAAAATCTGAGAAAGCACCCGCAACTTCAGAGAAAAAGGGAAAAAAGCCCGCAGTAAAGGAAGCCAATTCAGAAACAGATAAGGCTAAGAAATCCGCGAAGACAAAAAAAACCACTAAAAAATCAGCGACTAATTCTGACGCTACAAAAAAAGTTAAAGAAAAAGTAGCTAAAGTGAAGGATTCCGCTCAGGATAAGGATAAAAGTGTAGAAAAGGTCAAGAAGGTTTCTAAAACTAAAAAAACTGTTAAAAAGACCGAATCCAAAACTGATGTTGAAGGTGATACTTCAATTGAGAAAAAAAAGGCGCTGAAAAAAGATGTAAAAGATAATAAACCTACCGAAGAGACGGAAACTGTATCACCTGTTAAAAAAGATACCAAAACTAAAGAACCTGCAAAGAAAAAAGTAAAGAAAGATGTTCAGGAAGAAGTTATTGATCAAAAAACTGACTCTGAAGAATTGGATGAGGAGCATAAATCTGACGTAGAAGTTGAAGAACACCAGGAAGTAGAAAACCTGAACGAATTACCCCGTGAAGATCTTGTAATTTTATTGGAAGATATTGTACGAGATGGTGACATCAACGCTATAAAAAAGAAGGTTGCCCTTATCAAAGTTGCATTTCTAAAAATCAATAAGGAAGAAAAAAATCAGAAATATGATGAATTTATAACTTCTGGCGGCGATAAAACCGATTATGATTCATCAGAGGATGAGTTTGAAAAAAGGTTCAATGAGGCTTTTGGAATATACAGGCAAAAACGACAAATATTTCTTGAGGATCTGGAAAAGCAAAAAACTCAAAACCTTGAAGCTAAAAAAATTATACTTGAAGAATTAAAAGCCCTCATTGATTCGGAAGAATCCCTGAAAAAGACCTACGATGAATTTAGGACACTACAGGATAAGTGGAGGCAAATTGGGATGGTGCCAAAAAATGAAGTCAATAATTTATGGCAGAGCTATCACTTTTTCGTTGAAAAGTTTTTTGATAAGGTTAAAATAAATAAGGAATTACGAGACCTTGACCTAAAAAAGAACCTGGAATCAAAAATCAGGCTATGCGAAAAGACTGAAGAGCTTTTATTGGAAACCTCCATTCTCAAATCTTTCAAACAGCTGCAAAAATATCACAACCAGTGGAAACAGACTGGCCCGGTTCCTCAAGATAAAAAAGATGAAATTTGGGAACGCTTCAAAAGTGCCACAGACAAAATCAACCAAAGGCGCCGTGAACACTACGAAAAACTTCAGGAAGGGCAAAACAATAACTACATAGCCAAAACTGCTCTTTGCGAGAAATCTGAAAAAATCCTACAAAAAGAAAATGAAAACATAAAGGATTGGCAGGAGAATACAGAACAAATTACTGAACTTCTTAAAGTTTGGAAAACTATAGGACCTGCGCCGAGAAAGCAAAATGATGAAATTTGGGAACGGTTTAAGACTTCTCTTGACACATTCTTTACAGGACGAAAGGAGTATTTTCAAAAGATAAAAGAAGAGCAGTTAAACAATTATAACTTCAAACTTGATTTGTGTGCTCAGGCTGAAGCTGTGAAAAACAGCACCGATTGGAAAAGAACCACTCAAGAGTTGATCCATATGCAAAAAGAGTGGAAAAAAATCGGTCCTGTTCCGAAAAAGTATTCAGATAAAGTTTGGAAAAGATTCAGGGCTTCTTGTGATGAATTCTTTAATTCGAAATCGGAATATTATGCCAATATCGGTAAGCGTGAATCCGATAATCTTAAATTAAAAGAAGAATTAATCAAAAAAGTCGAGAAGTATAAATTCAGTGAAGATAAAAACGGCAACCTTGAAATTTTAAAAGAATTTCAGCGCGAATGGACAGATATCGGACATGTGCCTATCAGAGATAAGGACCGGGTTCAAATTGAATTCAGAAATACTGTTAGCAAACGGCTTGATAGTTTAAATATCAGCAAAACTGAGATACAGTCAATCAATTACAAACAGCGAATAGAAGGTTTAAAAGAAAATCCCAATGCCCGCAGGATCCTAAGTAATGAAAGAAACCTTGTGATGAATAAGCGTAATAAACTGGAAGAGGAGATCAAGCTTTGGGAAAATAACCTTGGATTTCTTGCTGAGTCGAAAAAGGCAAATTTATTGAAAGATGAATTTGAAAAGAAAATAAATAGTGCAAAAGAAGAAGTAGAAGTTTTAAGTGAAAAATTAAAGTTTCTGGAGAGAGAAACTAAATAATACCGAAAGCCCTGCTCCCGATAGCTATCGGGATGACGGGGCTTTCACATTTTAATCCTCATCTGTAGTTTAATTTCCGATTTAGAATTACCATCAATTATTTCTAAATCATTCCCGAAAGTTGAACGATTACTTAGATAAGTATGGGCAAACCTGATCCAAAATGATATTTTACCGGTCAGTTTATAGTTAAACATTATAAAACCTCTGTTTCCCTTGTAATAATAAGCCGGTACTGAAAATGCATAAAGCACATCATTTTCATAGGCATAAATGCGCTCGTCGTAGGAATCAGTATCAAACAATGAATACCTGAAGATCAAAGAATATTTGCCAGATCTGTTTTTCCATACCACATCCTGATAAATCAAATAACCTGTTCCCTTGTAGTAATTTCCTTCTTTGAAAAAAACATATTCAATCCTGTTTTTTAATACGATTGAAGTAGAAATGGCATACTCGATATGAAATCGATAATAGTTTTTTCTTGTATTGACCAATTCATCAATATGTTGCTCCCCAATAGCAGAGTTGATTTGTTTATTCTTTTGCCTGAACCGAAAATAATAAAAAACGTTCTCCGAATAAATATTTTCCAACTGGATCAGGTACTCACTTCCCATGGATGGTGCATCAACCCTATATTTCAGCCATGGAAAATTAAAGTTGTCAATATAAGCTGACAATGCCCATTTTGGAAACAATTGAAACCTTAATCCGGCATATATGCCCCTTTCATTAAAATTATTACTTCCTTCAGCAAAAGCATTTGAGAAAAAATTCTGGTAGTTTTTCTGATAGTTTCTATATAGCAGGGTCAAATACAGAAGAGGATGAGGGCTTGTAGTAAATCCATGGAGTTGAGCTAAACCACCATTCTGACTTACAGACACTTCACCAAAAAAATTAATCTTATTGAAAAGATAGCTGTAATCCAACCCAACATTGATATTTTCCGATCCGTTAAAATCAAATTGATTATAAGGCTGATACTCTTTATTTAAATTTTTACCCAATTTAGAATAATAAGAAGTTACGCCAATATTAAATCTTTTATGCTTGTATGTGATGTTACCTCCAAATGCTTTTATGTTGATGGCCTTTTTATATTTCAGTTCCCTGGGAGTTCGATGGAGACCCGATTCCTGAAGGGATGAAATAAAAACAGATTCATTATCCAATGTGTCCGGCTCAACTATATTAGCATCCACATTGTGTGACGAATAAAAAGCGCTGAAATTAAATCTTTTAATACCTATTGTAGTAGCTACTCCCCGAAAATACCGGTTTTCATTTGCAGAAGTATTGGGTTTGACACCTCTTGCAAATCTTTTGAGATTTATTGCATCTGACGACTTTCCAAAAGATAATCCACTCCATAATGTTAATCCCTGCCCAAATTCGAGCTGATAATCTCCAACGGTAAGGGCCTTAAGAAATCCTATATCCTTCAGACTTACATGAAATGAATAAAAATCAAATCCATTGTTGAGTTTTGACCCTATAATTTTTGCAATGGAGTCATTAACTTTACTTTTAATAAATATTTCACCTGCATCTTTTTCGGCAATAAAACCAATTCTTATCTTATTAAAATAGTTGAATCCATACCTCAAATAAATTTTATCCGGGCTTCCAATATATCGTGAATTTGGATTTTCAAACAAAGCAGAATCGTCAATGGGTGTATAACCCTTTTGTTCCTGTAAAATGCGCTGATATCGAAAAATTAAATCATGACGGCCATATTTCGTGATCCCTTTAAATGATATGGGAATTTTTGGTTTTTCCCTGGCAACATATACATAAGGCAATATTTTCTGAATGGTTTCCCTATCGAATCCTTCAATTGACTGAAGCTCATAAATGGTAACAAAATCACCATATGTCTCTCGATAGGCGATAAGATTATAAATCTGAATATTATTCAGAAATACTAGTTTTTGCAAGTCATCCACGGTCACAAAATTCAGGTTTAGTGGATTATTTCGAAAGTATTTCAGATCATCAATCAGATCTGTATAATCAAGGATTGATTCGGTACTTTCTGCAACATTTTCAATTTTATCAATTATTTCGGTTTCATCTATTTTTATTTTGGATTCCGGTTCCTGTGACAATGAATTTACAACAAAACTCATTACCACTATCAACAGAAGAGTTCGCTTAAGTCTCCATATTTTTCTAAACAGAAGTTCCACTTTTTCTTTCTATTTGAACTTGTAAATCATTGAAACCTGGGGTGACCAACCCAATACCTGGTGAACTGTAGATGAAACATCAATGGCCAGTTTTTTAAAATTCAAACCAAATCCGAAAGAATAAACCGAAGCTATACTGAAACTATCAGAACCGGATGTTGAAGGCAGCGTAGAATAGCCAATTCTAACAATGGCCTGTTCTATTATTTTATACTCAATTCCTCCCCTGATCAATGGTTTATATTCAAGATCTTTCTCGGTTTCAATGGCTATCAGCAATTTTTCAGAAATGGCATAAGAAGCGCCAAGTTTTATAATAACAGGAATCTTTTCATCCAGATCCTTACTGATTTTTGCACCAATCGGGTTAAAAACATGACAGGCAATCGTTAATTTTTCACTCAAATTACTCCTTATCCCAATTTCAAATGTAAACGTACTTTTGCTTCCATAATCTTCTGCAATTTTTGTATGCAGATAATCCAACTGTATTCCTGCAGAAAAATATTTACCAAAGGATCTTCCATAGGCCAATCCCAATTTACTTTCATTATATAATGAATATCCGAAATAGTTATAACTTAACCCAAATACGCCTGATTTTGTGGGCAGAATAAAAGCCCCGGATTTTAAACTTAATTCCTTTATAAGATACCTGTTTTCATAGTAGAACCCCACCGCTATATTTTCAAATGATGCCAATCCTGCCTGATTATTATGGACAGACCAAAAATCACACAAGGTTACCGAAGCATTGCCCAGAGCGGCTGATCTCGATCCGATAGGAGTATTGAAATCCGTTGCAGAAACGGATCCTACAAATAAAAGAACCAGAAGTAAAATCCGGCAGACAAAATAACTTATTTGCTTTGGCATGGAAAGCCAAATATACAAAAAATTTAATTTTGAACAATAAAAGTTTTTTTTCGTTGATAAGAAATTTTATTTTGATGTGCTATGAATTGTTTAGCTTAATTTGAATTTGTTATTTCTTTGTGAATTCTGTGGCTTCTTTGTGTAACTTTGTGACATAGCTATTACACAGAGAGCCACGGAGAAGACGCAAAGTTTCACAAAGAAAAAATAGATATTATGATTGAAAATGAATTATCAAAAAAAATTATCGGTTGTGCCATTGAAGTACATAAACAATTAGGACCAGGATTATTAGAATCTGCTTATTAGGAATGTTTGTATTATGAGCTAAAACAGGCTGGTCTAAAGGTTCAAAAAGAAAAGCCCATGCCAATTGTTTATAAAGAAGTAAAGCTTGATCATGGATATAGGATTGATTTATTAGTTGAAGAAAAGGCAGTAATAGAAATCAAAACCGTTGAAGCATTTAATGATGTTCATACTGCTCAGGTTCTGACTTATT
>JAUVJI010000102.1 GCA_030596605.1 Bacteroidales bacterium | reverse complement strand
CTTTGTGGAAACTTTGAGTAACTTTGTGTAACAGCTATATCACAGAGCTACACTGAGAAGCACCGAGTTACACAGAGAAAAACCAAATAAATGTTATCAACAAATTTGATAGCATTGAACAGCCCTAAGAGTGAGCTAAAGTTTAAAGTATTTAGAGTTTAAATAGTATTAATTTTAGTCATTTTAAATTAAATTTTCACTTTGACACAATTATCACCAAATAAAAAAATCTATTTCATTTCCGATTGTCATTTCGGTGTGCCCAGCAAAGAAAAAAGCCTGCAAAGGGAAAAATTTTTTATTGACTGGTTGGAAGAAGTAAAAGCAGATGCGCAGGAAATTTATATCATGGGCGATCTTTTTGAGTTTTGGTATGAATACAAAACTGTTATTCAAAAGGGATATGTGAGGTTGTTCGGAAAACTGGCTGAGATCACCGATGCAGGTATTCAGTTATATTTTTTCAGGGGAAACCACGATGTATGGGCTTTTGATTACCTGGCAGATGAATTCAATATTAAAATTTATCCTGATACACTAATTAAAGAGTTGAATGGGAAAAAGTTCTTTCTTGGTCATGGTGATGGCTTGGGAAAAGGGGATAACGGTTATAAATTCATTAAAAAGGTTTTTCGAAATAAAATCAACCAATGGCTTTTCCGTTGGTTACATCCTGACATTGGAACCCGAATGGGATTATTCTGGTCAAATAGAAGCCGTATTGCCCATGAGAATCATGGAATAGAGAAAGTAAATGAAGCAGGTATAGAAAGATTATCAGGGTTTTGCAACGAAACCTTAAAACAAGAAGCTGATATCGATTATTTTATTTTCGGACATATTCATAAACCTGCAATTGTTGAATTAAATGGTAATGCTCAATATTTCAGCATTGGCGACTGGATCAAATACTATTCTTATTTGGAATTCGACGGGGAAAAACTGGAACAAAAATTTTACAAAACATAAAACCAACATTATGAAAACAACAAGTTTACTAATTCTGGTATTCATTTTTAGCTTTGGTAATTTGAATGCACAACATTCAAAAAAATGTTCACATAAAACAGGTTTTGAGAAATCGTGGATAAGCGATACTCTCGATGCCATTTCATACACCATTCACCTTCACTCATTTGATTTTACTAATCAGGAAATCGAAGCTCAAACGGATATCGAACTCGCTTCTAAAATCAATAACCTGGATGAGATATATCTTGAATTAATGGATCTGACGGTTGATGAGGTTTATGTTGATGGAGCTTTGAATACTAATTTTTCACATGATGGAATGATCCTCACTATTCCATTAACAAATCCCATTAATACCGGCGAAATCGTAAATGTTTCTGTATCCTATCATGGAGAGCCATTTCATGAAGGCTGGGGTGGATTTCACTGGTCGGGGCAGTATTGCTTTAATCTCGGTGTAGGATTTATCTCAATTCCGCATAATCTTGGCAAAACATGGTTTCCTTGTATCGATGATTTTCACGATAGGGCTTTTTATACTATTTATGCAACAGTTGAGGAAGGAAAAGATGCAGTGTGTGGTGGATTATTGGAAGAGGTCATAAATAATGGAAACGGCACTTTAACTTATAAATGGGTAATGGGGCAAACCATCCCAACATATTTGGCATCTGTGGCTGTTGGTGATTATGCCCGTTGGACAGACACCTATAATGGCATGAACGAAGATGTGCCCATCGAAATCTGGGTAAAACCTTCTGATTCAAACAATGTGGATGGATCGTTTCAGAATTTGAATGCTATTCTGGAAATTTTCGAAGATAAATTCGGCCCATATCGCTTTGATCGTGTGGGTTATGTTGGAACGGCTATTGCCGCTATGGAACATGCTTGCAATATTGCTTATCCACACTCTTCCATCAATGGGGGTTTGGGAAGTGAATCTTTGTTAGCACACGAATTGGCTCACATGTGGTTTGGCGATAATGTAACCTGTGCAAGCGCTGAGGAGATGTGGATCAATGAAGGCTGGGCTACATTTATGGATGGAATTTACCAGGAATTTCTATACAGCAGGGATCAATACCTTGATTTTTTGCGAGCTAAACACAAAAATGTGATCCAGTTTTGTCATACCAGCAGCGGTGATGGAAGTTATTTTCCATTGAACCAGATTCCACAAAATGTTACCTATGGGATGGCTGCTTACGACTGGGGCGCAATTACAGTGCATACTTTAAGAGGCTACTTTGGAGATGAAGTCTTTTTTGATGCCATGGCCGGATTCAATGAAGAATTTAAATATAATTATGCATATTCCGAAGATATGCGGGATTTTCTGACCGGCCATACAGGAATTGATATGACGGGCTGGTTTGATAATTGGGTCTTACATTCGGGCACCCCTCATTTTTCGGTCGATTCTTTTACCGTCGCATCAATTGGTGATGATACCGATGTAACGGTTTATATGAAACAAAAAAGACATGGCCCTGAATTTATCGGTAATTCAAACAGGGTGGAATTGACATTTATGGACAATAATTGGGAGATACATACGGATGTTATCTTTTTCGATGGACAAACCGGTAGCGCTACATTTAATGTACCTATTGTTCCGGAAGCTGTTTATGTTGATTTGAATGAATTAATGTTTGATGCAACAACTGAATATAGCAGAGTGATCAAAGAAACAGGGCTGTCCAATTTCGGTAATTGTTTCTTTAAACTGGATGTCCAAAATATTACAGATTCAATATTTATCAGGGTTGAACACAATTGGGCGCCACCTGACAGTCTGAAAAATCCGGTTCAGGGATTGACATTATCACCTTACAGGTACTGGAAAATTGATGGGATCTTTAATGAAGATTTTATCACAACCGGAGTGTTTATGTATAATAAAGGCGCTTTTCTGGATGATGGCTTGATAACCAACGAAAATGATTCAATTGTAATATTATATAGATCGGGACCAGCAGATGACTGGCAGTTTCTTGGTTTTACACAAATAGGACCATGGACGATTGGTAATTTGTATGTAGAAAACATCCAGAAAGGGGAGTATACGGTTGCTGTTTGCGATGATACATTTGTTGGGATTAAAAAAAATAAAACAGGCAAAAAGGCAGAATTAAATATTTACCCAAATCCTTCAAATGGTAAGTTTAATATTGATACCAATCATTCCGGGACATTATTGTTTTATGATGTTAATGGTAAGATGGTTGATTCCTATAAGGTGGATTCAAACACTAAGAGTATTGTGTGGGATTCAGCAGGATTAAGCGAAGGCACTTATTTTGTCTGGTATAAATCCACCAGCAATAAAACAATAGCGGTAGAGAAATTAATAGTCACAAAAAATTGACGTTATAGTATATCAACTCAAATTTGTAAATCGTCCCGATAGCTATCGGGATCGTATTTCGTAAATCAATATCATGCATTCATATATAATCCCATTATCAGAAGTTTTTAATGCAAAAACAAATGAAGATAACGCCTTCTTTATGAAAAAGTACATGAAGGGGCAATATGACTATTTTGGTATAAAGTCACCGGAAAGAAGGGAGATCATGAGGAATTTTCTTCAGAAGCAAGGTTTGCCTGATGTACAAAATTTAAATAAAATAGCGAAAGAATTTTGGCAATTGCCTCAGCGAGAATACCAGTATGTTATTTTAGAAGTATTAGGCAAAATGGCCAAAAAGGCTGAAAAGGAAAGAATCGATTTGTATGAATATCTAATTTTAAATAAATCGTGGTGGGATACTATTGATTATATTGCATCCAATTTGGTGGGTATTCATTTTCAGAAATTTCCTGAGCAAATTCAACCCTATACTGAAAGATGGATGGATTCAGGAAATATGTGGCTACAGCGGACATCACTTTTATTTCAATTGAAATATAAAAAGGCAACAGATTTGGAGCTTTTAACAGATTATATATTAAGACTTCAGGGATCAAAAGAATTTTTTATCAATAAAGCTATTGGCTGGATATTAAGGGAATACTCCAAAACAGATGCTGCATGGGTAATGGATTTTGTCAAAAATAATCAACTAGCGCCGTTAAGCCACAGGGAAGCGTTAAAGTGGTTGAACAGGAAGATAAATGGTTAGTAGTAAATAGTTAATTGTTAATAGTTATTAGTTAATGGAAATGGGAAACCTTCACTTTTTAAAATATCCTCTAATATTTATAATCTTTGTTTCCTTTCTATTATCCTCCTGTGGAAACCAAACCGTATTTGAGGAATACAAAAAGTTTGATAATTTATCGTGGCAACGTTTTAATTACCTGAATTTTGAAGTTCCCATCGAGAATATTGATGCTGAATACGATATTCTGGTTGCGATCAGGCACTTGCCCGAAATTCCTTACAAGGAAATGAAAATCAATCTGACATTTTATCTTCCCTCTGATGAGATGCGTACATCCGACCATATTTTGGAACTGGTTGACGAAGAAGGAATAAGCCTGAGTGAATGTTTGGGGGATTTTTGCGACATAAGTTTTCCTGTCAGGAAAAATTTTGTTTTTTCAGAACCTGGGGTTGTAAAATTTATAATTGAAAATAAATACACCAAAACTGAAATGCCGGGGATTATGGAGGTGGGGTTGATTATGAAGAAGGCAAATTAGAAATTCTACCATTAGCTACGATTATTCATTAATATTTATTGACAATAAAAAATATTGTTAGAAATACTTGACAATAAAATCATTGTTATGTACCTTTGCCAATAAATTTATTGTCATGTTGAAAAAAACTGAATGGATTCACCCTAAAACAGTAACCGGCCCGCCCGCCGAGGGAGAAAATTATTTCCGAAGAGTCTATATTAATAATGAGTTTTGGCGAGAAATCTCCAAAGGTTCCCATATACTTTTTACTGCACCACGAAGAGTGGGTAAAACTTCTATAATGAAGGACCTGGTTGCAAATCCTCAGCATAATTTTCTTTGTATTTACGAAAATGTCGAATCTGATAATACAGGCAAACTCTTTTATAAAAGATTGTATTTTCTGGTATTAAACCGCATTGGTACAATTGAAAAGTCGAAAAAGTTAATATTGAAATGGTTAAAAAGTCGGGGTATAAAAGAAATAAATATTAAGGATGGGAGTATTACTTTCAAAGAAAAAAAGCTGGATTATAAAGAAGAATTATTGCATTTAATAACAAAACTACCCAATATAGACCAAAGAATAGTTCTATTCCTGGATGAATTTCCTGAAGTTATTAGTGCAATTAACAATAAGGAAGGAGATGATAGTGCTATTGATGTACTTCACACAATCAGGGAAATCAGGCATAATAAAAAGTTCAGCTATTGCACTTTTGTACTTGCAGGGTCAATCGGCCTTGAGCATGTCGTTGAGTCTCTTGACAGGCTAAAGTTGATCAATGATCTACATCCTATCAAAATTGAACCTCTTACCAGGAAGGAAGCCAAACAACTGATTGACCAGTTAACAAAGGGGGCAACAGTCCATTTTACAGATAAGGATTCGGAAGCCATTCTGGATAAATTGGAACTTTTTATTCCTTACTTCATTCAACTTATGATCGAATATTGTGATGAGATATTATTCAAAGATAACAGGGAGGAATTGAATAATATTAATATTAATGAAGCATTCGACCGGATTGTTAAAGATAACAGAAACCTTAGTGACTGGGAAGACAGGCTTAAACCACCTTATTTATTAAAAGATGAGTATTTATTTTGCATTAATATCCTCACTTTAATTGCACATAATTCAGTCGGTTCAATACAGGAAATTTATGACCAAGCAATAATACTTTCAAACACCGGCAATTATATGAATTTATTGAAAATGCTTGTCCGTGATGGGTATTTGCTGGAAACAACCGATAACCAGTACCGCTTTTCATCACCTATACTGCAGGCTTGGTGGAAAAGACAACACCCTGCATTTGAAATCAAAAAGTAATTTTATGGAAAACAATAGTTGCAATAGAGCTTTATATTCTTACCAATCACCGAACCTGACCGACGAGGAAATTATAAAACATTTTGTAGTAAGGCAAAATGAATTCCAACGTATCATGTCAGAGATAAAAACAGATGATATGACCGGGGCAATCCAGCATTATTTATTAATAGGGCTGCGAGGTAGCGGCAAATCCACACTGCTTCGAAGGATACAGGCGGAGGTAAACCGTGATGATACTTTAAATAAAAAACTGATCGTTGTTTATTTAAGCGAAGAACAGGCAGGTGTTTACCGTTTATACGATTTATGGGATCTAATTATCCGTGAAATAAATGCCCGGCAAATATCCGTTGATTCTCCCGAATGGTCAGCAGTTGAAGAAGACATGCCGGCTTATTCAAAGTCACTTTACATTTCCATTCAAAAGGCACTGAAAAAAATAAACCGTAAACTTCTGCTTCTCTTAGATAATATCGACCGGATTTTTGATAATATCTCCGACGATGCTCATTTACTTCGCGAATTATTAACAAATTATAAAGATTTAAGGATAATTGGTGGAAGTACTCGGATGAACGAACATTACTGGAAGTACGATATGCCGTTCTACCAGTTTTTCAGGATTATTCGGATGGATAGCCTCACAAAAGAAGAGGTCAGGGAATTGCTGAACTACTGGTCGGATTGCCTGGCTTTGCCGGAGATAAAGCAGTTTGCCGAAAAAAATCCCGGGAAAATTGAAACCATACGGGTGCTCACTGACGGTATGCCGAGGACACTGCTGAACTTTATTGAAATTCTTATCCGGCGAAACGACCAGAACGGTTTCGAATACTTGAGGCTGATCCTCGACAGGGCAACCCCTATTTACCAAGAACGGCTGAACTACCTGCCACCTGCACAACGAAAGGTGCTGCTTGAACTCTCCAATTTTTGGGACGCTGTTAAAGTAAAACCGCTTACAGAGGTTTGCAAAATGCCCGGCAAAATAATTTCTGCACAGTTAAACCAGCTTGTACGAAATGAGATAGTTGAAAAAATAAAAGGACAAACAAAAGATAACCTCTACCGCCTTACAGAACGATTCTTCAATCTATGGCTTTTAATGACACAGGGAGGCCCTAAGGAGAAACGGCAGGTAAAATATCTTACCATTTTCCTCGAAAATTGGTACAGTGTGGAAGAACTGTCCACTATTTATCAGGAACATTTTGAGGGACTCACCGGCAACAAGCTGAAACCAGATTATGCAGCCATGATGAGTACCGCTCTCGCCCATTCGAAATACATTACCCTTGAACAAAGGGATTCAATTATAGAAAAAACCCGGTTATTAAAAGAAACTATTACTGATTATATGGATTATTTACCTCCCTCTTCAAAAGAAATATTCGAATTAGCTTTAGAAAAAATAAATAAAGGTAATTATTCAAGTGCTAGAGATGCAATTAATATTATTGAACAAGAGGATCCATCCAAGATTAACTTAATTGGGGTAACATATTTTATGGAAAAAAATTATTCCAGTGCAGAAAATCTATTCCTTGAAGGAATCGAAAAGGGTGATGTTAACGCCATTTACAGCCTTGCAGTCCTTTATGGCGAGACAGATCGAAAAGAAGAAGCAGAGAAGTATTATCTTCAAGCAATTGAAAAGGGTAGTATTGAAGCAATTTATAGTTTAGCCGATTTCTATGTAATGTTGCACCGCAATGAAGAAGCAGAGAAATATTTTTTACATGCGATTGAAAAAGGTCATGTTGATTCCCTATTAACCTTGGCTCTTTTTTATTACGGAACAAACAGAAATAAAAATGAATCATTCAACTTAATGGATCAGTATTTGCTTAAAAGTGATGATATTAAAGGTCTTGTGGTTTATACTTTAATTTTGCTTTGGGTGGGTCGCATGGAGGAATTTAATACCATTGGAAAAAAGCTGGTTCCGGAATTAATAACGAATAAAAATATAGATAATCTTCAAATACTGTTTATAAGCATTTTAGTTCATAAGCAATATCATCTTGCGTGGCAATGGTTTACAGATACTGAATACGGAAAACAATTGAAAGAATTGATTAGGCCGATGTATTTTGTTACAGCTGGGTTATTATCCGGTAAAGAACAGAAAGAGGAGATATTAAAACCGGGACCGGAAATTATAGACAGTATTAACGAAATATCAAATTTAATAAAAATTGGACAAAAGGTATATTACGGTTAGTTATCAATACTAAGTAAGTTGATTTAAATATGGCAAAACAGTTTGTTTGTCTTTCAAAAGTTGAACCTTTAAAGAATCCAAATTTTTAAACTTCTTCTCATCCCTAATCCTGTCAACAAAAAATATGGTAATTTCCTCACCATAAATTTCTTTATCAAAATCGAATATATGCACTTCGGTAACCAGTCCATTAATGCCAATCGTAGGACGGGTTCCTATATTGCCCATTCCATGATAAATTTTTCCGTCCACATCTACTTTACAGGCATAAACGCCTTTGGCTGCAATTAATTTGTATTTATCTTCAATCTCGATATTAGCTGTAGGGAAACCTATCGACCTGCCAATTTTATTTCCCTCAACAACAATTCCTGTGATACTGTAATCATATCCCAGCATCTCGTTGGCTTTGCGCACGTTTCCTTCCATCAGTGCGTTTCTGATTTTGGTGGAGCTTACTGCGGTATCATTGATATATTGCGCTTTTATTTCTTCAACCTCAAATCCGTATTTTTGACCCAATAAATACAACTGATCGTAATTACCTTCACGATTATTACCAAAGTGATGATCATATCCAACGATGAGCTTTTTTACCTCCAATAATTCAACAAGGTATTCCCTGATAAAATCCTCGGATGATTTTTTTGCAAATTCTTTAGTAAACGGAACAATAATGATATGGTCAATTCCCAGCTTTTCCAAAAGGTTGAATTTTCTTTTTTTGGTATTGATGAATTTCAGGTCTTTGCTGTTGTCATGAACAATTAGACGCGGATGAGGATCGAAGGTGACAAGGATGGTTTCCCCTTTATTTTCTTTTGCCTGGACATTCATTCGCTGTATGATTTTTTGGTGACCGAGATGCAAACCATCAAAAGTCCCGACGGTAACCACGGCAAAATTTACATCTCCAAATTTCTTAATATCCTGGTATATCTTCAATTCCGGATTTATTTTTGTATTAACGACAAAATTAGTATATTTACCCTCCTAAAAAAGACAGGCAAAATTATTAATTTAATCAACTCAATAATATAAACCAGAACCTTTATGTTTTGTTTAGCAAAACATTTGCGAAAATTATTTATTGTACTTCTGTTCCTGAGTGCGTTCTATGTATCAGGTCAGGTTTTTGATAATTTCTCGGATGAGAATTTTACATCAGATCCTGTTTGGTATGGTGATACCTCAGAATTTAAAATAACAAGCAGCAGCGCAATACCTCCCGAATTGAAACCGGCGCTTCAATTAGATAGCGAAGGCTCAGATACAACAATATTATACCTTCCAAATTCACTGATGGAAAACACTGAGTGGAGTTTTTGGATCAAATTGTCTTTTAATACATCAGCAAATAATTTTGCCCGGGTTTATCTTGTTTCGGATCAGGCAGACCTGGAAAATGAATTGAATGGATATTTTGTACAGGTGGGTGGATCAAACGACAGTATCGCTTTATACAGGCAATCAGGATTGGATATGGAAAGGATAATTTCCAGTACCATAGCATTTACAGGTAATTCCACAAATGTTTTAAGGATAAAAGTTACCAAAGATTTGGATAACATCTGGAGCCTGTATTCGGATGGTGATGGTGGTTATAATTTTGAACTTGAAGGAACAGTAAGCGACAATACTTTTACATCAACAAGTTATTTTGGAATATTTTGCAAATACACTTCCAGTAATTCCACTAAATTTTATTTTGATGATTTTTATGTCAATGAGATCATAATAGATACTATTCCTCCTGAAGTAGTTAATTTGAATGTGATTTCGGAATCTCAATTAGATGTTTATTTCAGTGAGGTAGTTGAAATTAATTCAGCACAAGATATTTCGAATTATTTTGTGAATAATAATATTAGCAATCCTGAAAATGCCATAAGGGATACCGAAAATTTTGCACTTGTCCATTTAGACTTTCAGGAAAGTTTTCTTTCGGGAATTGATTACATATTATCAGTGTCGGGTGTAATTGATCAGGCAGGTAATGAAATGGAGCCTGAGATGTTGAATTTCAATTATGAGATACCCTCTGCAATAAATCCCTTTGACATTGTAATAAACGAGATTATGGCCGATGTAAATCCGGTTCCAAATAATTTACCTGAAGCCGACTATCTTGAACTTTATAACAGAACCGAAGAAGTTATAAATCTTGAAAATTGTACAGTAAAACCGCGTGAATCTTCCGATCCAATTGTGTTTCCTTTAGTCGCTATTGAGCCTGATAGTTTCCTTATTGTAGTTCAAACAGCTGATGTTGCAGAATTTGAGCAATATGGGGCTGTAGTTGGTTTACCGGGATTCTCCCTCAATAACGAGGGGACTATCGTATTAAGAAATCAAGCAGGAAATTTGGTAAACGCCATATCTTATACTGAAGAATGGTATCAGGATACTGAAAAAGAAAATGGTGGCTGGTCCATTGAGCAAATTGATCCATTACATCCCTGCACAGGCCAACAAAACTGGAAGGCTTCTGAAGATGAAAGAGGAGGAACTCCCGGAGTGCGAAATTCAGTAGATGACCTGAATTTTTCATTTCCTGAAATTATATCTGTTTATGCTGTTACAGAAAATTCTGTCAGGGTGAGCTTTTCACATATTATGGATAGTTTATCGCTTATAAATTTCTCATCCTATGATGTAGATCAGGGAATAGGTAATCCTGTTAATATGATTTTGAATGAACTAACATTCAATTCCATCAGATTGGAATTTTCAGGAAATTTTGAAGAAAACACTACTTATCAACTTACAATTGTTGATTCTCTTTTTAATTGCTCGGGCGACTATATTGAACTAAACTCATCTTATTCTTTTGTTTTACCTCTTGAAGCTCAACCCTATGAAATTGTTATCAACGAAATTATGGCCGACCCTGACCCTCCCATCGGATTACCTGAATTTGAATACATTGAAATCTACAATACAACATCTTCCTTTCTTAGGATGAACGGTTGGATTTTACAGGTTGGATCAACTGATAAGCAACTGCCTGATATTTTCATAGAGCCAGGGGAGTATATTATTCTTACAGAAGAAATAGCAGTTAATCTTTTTGGAATGCTGGCACGCTCATTTGGATTTTCGAGTCTGGGCCTTACCAATTCAGGAACTACCTTGAAACTGATTAATGGTGAAGGATCAGTTATATCATCGGTCGCTTATCGCGATAACTGGTATAATGATCCTGATAAAGAAGATGGAGGCTGGTCATTGGAGCAGATCGATCCTGCAAATCCATGCCCGGGAAAGGATAATTGGACTGCATGTATTGTAGATATCGGTGGCACACCGGGTGGAATAAACTCGGTATATTCTGAAAATCCTGTTGACCCAATTGTGAGCAAAGTAATTGCAATAAATAAAACAACACTTGAAGTCTGTTTTAATCAGTCCATGGATGAACAAACCCTGATTGAAACTTCTTATTATTCTGTCGATAATGGAATTGGAAATCCTGTTGATGTAACCATTGATGGGATGGATATGAATAAAGTTATTCTTGTGTTTGAGAATGAATTGGAAAAAAGAATACTTTACGAATTAATGGTTTCAGATGATATGAAGAGTTGTATTGGCGCTCCTGTCCCTGATGATTTTTCTATTCAATTCGGTATCGCTGAACCGGCCGTTAAAGGGGATGTGGTTATTAACGAAGTACTTTTTAATCCTATAGACGACGGTGTTGATTTCGTTGAGATTTACAATAATTCTGAGAAGATCATTGATGTTTTTGACTTGTACCTTGGAACCGTTGATGTCAATCAATTTGAACCCAATGATACTGTCTATAAATCAATTTCGGATGAAAACAGGCTTGTGTTGACAGGTGATCATTTTGTTCTAACCAAAGACCAGAATAAAGTAAAGAATCAATATTATACTGAAAATTCTAATGGATTCATTGAAATGGCTTCATTCCCTACATATAAAAATGAAGATGGAATTGTCATAATCTCTGGTAAAAACGGTGAGTTAATAGATGCATTTAATTATCATGAAGATATGCACCATCCAATTCTTAACTCTGTTGATGGTGTTTCATTGGAAAGAATAAATTATAACCGTCCAACTCAAGATATTACAAACTGGCATTCTGCATCTAAGAAGGTTGGTTTTGCAACTCCTGCTTATAAAAACTCCCAATTCAGTGAATTTGATGAAATTGAAGATCCGGTTACAGTTGAGCCTGAAATCTTTTCACCGGATAATGACGGATATAATGATATTCTGAATATCCATTACATTTTTGGGTCTTCAGGATATACGGGTAATATCACAATTTTTGACGCACAAGGCAGGTTGGTTAAATATCTTGTTCGTAATAGCTTGTTGGGTACAGATGGAACATTTTCATGGGATGGAAGAACTGAAGACAACCAAAAAGCCACAATTGGGATATATATTATTTACTTCGAGGTATTTGATATAAACGGGAATGTGAAAAAGTATAAGAAAACGGCTGTGGTGGCCGGGAAACTATAATTAAGACTTGTTATACATTGTCATAGTTCTGCCAATTCCAATGGTAGTAAGGCTTTTAATTATTTCAACCGCAGTCTTTACTTTTGGGATCATAATTTCTTCTTCGGTTTTCGTCCATTTGCCTAAAACATAATCTACCTGGTAACCCCTTGCAAATTCATCGCCGATACCAATCCTGAGTCGCTGGAAATTTTCGGTGCCGAGATTTTCAATGATACTTATCAGTCCGTTATGTCCGCCAT
Source organism: Bacteroidales bacterium (assembly GCA_030596605.1). Taxonomy (GTDB): domain Bacteria; phylum Bacteroidota; class Bacteroidia; order Bacteroidales; family JAADJA01; genus JAADJA01. The sequence continues at coordinate 2,840 of JAUVJI010000102.1, read as the reverse complement.
CACCTCCTTTCGGTCTTAACCGCAAGGTGCCTGTTGGTAAAGCAATATCATCAGTAACAACCAACAGGTTGTCAATCGGAATTTTTTCTTTGGTAAGCCAGTATTTAATCGCTTTTCCGCTCAGGTTCATGTAGGTTGATGGCTTAATGATCACAAATGTTCTGGCTTTGAACTTCATTTTAGCTACATCGGAATAACGCTTTGAGGAAAAGGAAACTTTGCCATCAGTAGCGAGAGCATCTGCAATAATAAAACCGATGTTATGCCTTGTTTTGACATACTCAATTCCAATATTCCCTAAACCTGCAATTAAATATTTCATTTAAAATACAAAAAAATAAAGGTATAAAGTTACAAACCCTATACCTTTATAACTTATAAATTTGAATTTTTTATTCCTTTTTCGCCTCTTTCTTCTCTTCTCCTCCTTCAACTGGTTTTGCAGCTTCATCACCTTCTTTAACCTCAGCGCCTTCTTCGCCTTCAACAACTTCAGCACCTTCTTCTACAACTTCTTCTTCTACAACACCTTCTTCCATACCTGCAGCAATTCTTGAAGTTTTAACACTTACAACCACAGAATTAGGAATGTCTAACAATTCAAGATTGTCAATTTTAAGATCCTTAACCTGTACGGAATCACCTATCTCCATTTTACCAATGTCAATGGTAATATCTTCTGGTATATCGTCTGCTAAACCTTTAACTGTTAATTTCCTCAGTTTCTTGTGGAGTTTTCCGCCGCCAATAACACCCGGAGGAGTACCCTTAAGAATAACAGGTATGCCTATTATAAATGGTTTTCCAGGAATCAACTCAAGGAAATCTGCATGTAAAACCTTGTCACTAACCGGATGGTATTGAATATCCTGCAAAATTGCATTATACTCTTTACCATCAAGATTTAATTTTAAAATGTAAATCTCGGGAGTGAAAATAATTTTGGCAAAAGCTTTCTCCTCAATGGTGAAATGGATTTGCTCTTTGCCGCCGTAAAGCACGCAGGGTACTTTACCCTCTTTCCTATGCTTTTTAGCATCCTTTTTCCCTACGTGCGCTCTGAGCGCACCGCTCATAGATACTGTTTTCATAAATTAAAAAATTTGTTATTATTTAAATTGATAAAGTGAACTAATCGATTTGGTTTTCAGCGCCCGGCCTATAACTTCTGAGAATAAACCGGCTGTTGAAAGGACTTTTATTTTTTTGCTTTCTTTTTTAAGTGGTATTGTATCGGTAACCACTACTTCTAAAAATCCTGAATTTTCAATCTTTTCATAAGCATCTCCTGAAAAAACAGGATGCGTACAAAATGCCCTGACACTTGCAGCCCCGCGCTCCATTATCAGGTTTCCTGCTTTGGTAATTGATCCGGCCGTATCAATAATATCATCAATTAATATTACATCTTTACCTTCAACATCACCTACCAGTTCCATTTTCCCAATTTCATTAGGTTTTGACCGTTGTTTATAACAAATTACAAATCCTGTTTTTAGGTACTTGGCATAAGCAGCTGCCCTCCTGGTACCACCTGTATCCGGTGAAGCCGTTATTAAGTTGGGCAGGTTTAAATTATGAATATGTTTGATAAATATTGTAGAAGCATAAACATGGTCAACAGGTACATCAAAAAATCCTTGTATTTGATCAGCATGAAGGTCAATGGTTATTATCCTTTGGACACCCGCTGCGGTTAAAAGATTGGCCACCAATTTAGAAGCAATTGAAACTCTGGGTTTGTCCTTTCTGTCTTGTCGGGCCAATCCGAAATAAGGAATTACAGCTACGATTCGTTTGGCCGAAGCCCTTCTCGCTGCATCAATCAGCATTAAAAGCTCAAGCAGGTTATCAGCAGGAGCAAAGGTTGACTGTACAATAAATACATCCCGGCCTCGTATATTTTCTTCAAACGAAGGTTGGAATTCTCCGTCTGAAAAGTCAGTAACAATAACTTTTCCTAATGGATGGCCATAACTTTCAGCAATTTTTTCAGCAAGGTATCTTGTTGCCCGACCTGAAAATATTAAAGCTCTTGTTGACATTTGAAGTGATTTTTGCAGAGATCAATTTTGCCGCGAAATTAATACTTATTTATTATTCGGCAAGTTAAAAAAGCCAGAGTGATCAGATTTTTTTATTAAAACGTTTAGAACTTGAAAAATTTAAATAATTTTGCAACAAGTTAGTTCTATCAATAATTGCCCGGATGGCGGTCCCGATAGCTATCGGGATGGCGGACGCGCTGGACAAATAGTTTTAAGTTCTTTCAGTTATTGCCCGGATGGCGGAATTGGTAGACGCGCTGGTCTCAAAAACCAGTTCCTTTTAGGAGTGCCGGTTCGACCCCGGCTCCGGGTACAATAAAGTTTTTAAAGTCTTGAATAAATTGATGTTCAAGACTTTTTTGTTTTTTGGGAATATATGGGGTATAGTTTTAAATCTTTTCTTTAATTTTTTTCATAATCGATTTCTTTAGTCTAAAAAAATGGTGGATTATATTTTCCTTCCGTTTAATGATTCCATAATTGCTTTAAAACTCTCCAAACTATCTTCAATGTTTTCAATGATCTCCCCGGCCAGCACATCAGGATCAGGTAAGTTATCAAGGTCGGCAAGGCTTTTATCTTTGACCCAGAAAATGTCGAGGCTGGTTTTATCGCGAGCCATTATTTCTTCGAAAGTATATTTACGCCAACGGCCATCCGGATTCTCCTCCAACCATGATTCTTTACGTTTGAAGCGATTTCCCGGATTATAGCATTCAATAAATTCTGTAAAGTTCTCAAACTTAACAGGATTCTTTTTCAGGGTATGGTGAATGTTGGTACGGTAATCGT
>JAUVJI010000162.1 GCA_030596605.1 Bacteroidales bacterium | reverse complement strand
CCGGCAGACCATCTAACAGCAGTTCCCAGCTTTCTTCCATCAATTACTTTTTCGGCAGTTGAAACTGTCCGGTTTACCATAAAAACCTGATAACCACATTTATCAATGAAATAATCTACAAGCGGCTTTGTCATTTTACCGGCACCGATTATTGCAACTTTTTTCCTTTTCGACTCAAAAACGTTATTAATCTTTTTCATTTTAGCTTAAGCTTTTTGTTTACTAATAATCGTAAAGGTATCATTTTTTGATTATCTTTTTCAAATTCTTTTTGGTCGGGATGACAAACAATTTCAGTTTTTTTATTGGATTTCTCTCAAGGAAATAAATTGTAGTATCATATATTTACTTTTCCCATGAAGGTATCCGGTTCCATAACTGACTCCTCTTTTTCTTTGCCAACCCTAATAACTTCGTGATACTGGACTTTTCATAATATCTGCTTGTTCAAACAAGTTTGACTTGCTTCAAAATGAAAAGCCCACTCTTTTCAGAGCAGGCTTGTATCTATTTGTGATCCCGACAGGATTCGAACCTGTGACCCACAGCTTAGAAGGCTGTTGCTCTATCCAGCTGAGCTACGGGACCGAACTGATTTACGATTGCAGATTAACGACTGACGATTTCTGAAATCATCAGCAAAATTATTAAATTTTAATGAATCCCGGTGATTTTACACACCTTATTTTCAGTTAGAAATATTCCCAATTATAGCAAACCTAAAGTCATATCTTACGTATAATCTTTTTGATTTATATTTTTTTTGATTTTACTGTAACAAAATCGAAACTCTTAATAAACGATATCAATTGAAGATAAACAAGTTACCTTTCTATTTAAGTGTATTTACGGCTTGTCTCATATTTGCTTTAAAATCAGTAAGTGCACCTGTTGATTCACTTGAAGCAAAATTGCTTACTACTTCCGGTATTGAAAAAATAGATTTGTTAATTTCCCTTTCAAATAGCTATTTAAATCAGCATCCTCAGAGAAGTCTTGAACTTGCCAATGAAGCGCTTGAACTGTCTTTAACACTGCATGATAATAAAAGAGAGGCTACCAGCTTATATTGCATTGCTGATGCAAATAGAGTTAAAGGTGATAATATCAAGTCCCTCGATTTTCACTTTCAGGCTTTAAAACTTTTCGATCAATCTGATGATAAAGAGGGCATTGCAAAAAGCTCAAACAGCATTGGCAGAATTTACAGATTTCTTGGTAATTACCCGCTAGCACTTGATTATCACCATAAAGCCCTTTATATTTATTATAACCTTGAGAATGAACAAGGAATATCCTCATCATTGATCAATGTGGGAGTTGTGTATAGAAATTTGGGCAAAGCAGATTTAGCGCTTGAAAACTACATGAAAGCCTTGAATAAAAGTCGTGAAAATAAAGACCTGAAAAATTTAACAAGCGCCCTGATTTCTATTGGTAATGTTTACTGGTATGACAACGAGAATAATAAAGCGCTTACTTTTTATGAAGAAGCGTTGAGCATTGTACAACAAGATGGCTTCGAGGGGGAACATCCGGGAGGAATATTAAATAATATTGGTAATGTTCAACGTCAGTTAGGCAATTTCAGTGAAGCGCTAAACTATTATTCTCAATCATTAAATATTAGTCGTGAAATAGGTGATAAAAATCTTATTGCTATAACCCTAAAAAATATTGGAATTTCATATAAAGAATCCGGAAAGCTCTCACAGGCAATTCAATTTCTTAATGAAGGCAAAGAACTTGCCCAACAAATCCATTTATTGAGAATTCAAAGAGAAACCCTGGATCAACTTTCACAAACCTATACTTTGTTAGCTGATTACAAAAAAGCACTGGAATATTATATAGAATATTCCAAGCTCAACGACTCATTATTTGATGAAGAAACAAGTAATAAAATTTCCGTATTGCAATTGCAACATGAGTTAAAAGAAAAAGAGCAACAGGATACCATAGTGGAAAAGGATGTGGAATTAAAGTCAACAAAAGAAAAGAACCTCCGCAACTTCATTATTTTCATATCCTTACTTGCCATTTCCCTGATCGTGATATTATGGAACAGGTACAAGTTAAAAATAAAGAAGAACAATGAACTGCGTTTACTCAATGCAGATCTGGAAAGGAGAGTAGAAGAAAGGACTAAAAGATTTCGCGAAGAAAATGAACACAGGCGAATAGCCCAGGAGCAGGCTGAACTTGCCAATGAAACTAAAAACAGGTTTTTAGCAACCATTAGTCACGAAGTACGAACCCCGATCAATGCAATTATTGGATTTTGCGATCTTACGATTGATTCTGAAAGCGATGAAGACCATAAATTAAACCTTAAAAGAGTAAAAGATTCATCGGAGCATTTACTGGCGCTCATTAAAGATATTCTTGATTATTCTCAGATTGAGTGTGGAAAAATGGAATTAAAGAATGAATCCTTTGATATTCATAAAATAATTGAATCGGTAGTGAATGCCTATTATCTGGATGCTTCAAGTAAAGAAATAAACTTATCACATGAGTTGGGTGGGAATATACCCAAATTTATGTTTGGTGATCCGGATGCAATACGCCAGGTTTTATACAATTTAATCGGTAATGCCATCAAGTTTACGGATAAAGGTGATGTAGAAGTTGCTGTGATAATGGAGGAACAGCTATTAGAAAAAGATCAGGTAAAATTGCATTTTTCTATTAAGGATTCAGGAATTGGAATATCGAAATTAAAGCAAAAGCTGATCTTCATGGATTTTACCCAGATTGATACAACGGAGAGTCGCAAGTATGGAGGAGTTGGTTTAGGATTAACCATTTGCAAATATTTTGTTGAACAAATGGGTGGGAAAATATCCGTTAAAAGCGAAAAGGGTAAGGGCAGTGAATTTGAATTTACACTTGTTTTTAAAGTTGATAAAAATAAATCAGTTAAAAAGGAAATTAAAAACGAGGCGCCAAAACAACTACATTTGTTAGTTGCCGAAGACAATTTGCTAAACTCCCAGGTAGTAAGTGCATTTTTGAAAAGACTTGGGCATACATCCAAAATAGCAGGGAATGGCAAAATTGCTTTGGAGTTGCTGGCCAAAGAAGATTTTGACGCCGTATTAATGGATATTGAAATGCCGGAAATGGATGGTATCGAAGCAACAGAGGCGATCAGAAATGGTGATGAAGAGGTTCGTAATCCCAAAATACCTGTTATAGCCTTAACTGCACATGCCTTAAAAGATTACGAAGAAAAAAGTTACAAGGCCGGGATGGATAGCTACCTCACCAAACCCATTGATATAGATAAACTCTCAGAAGTACTACAATCCATTTAATCAGCTAATCCCAGCCAGCTTTTTAAGGTTTCAACAACCAACTTTTTTTGATCTTCAGGAAGATTTCTAATCCGTGTAGTATGACTGCCTCCCGGTTTAACTATTTTAATGGAATTTGTATTGTATGTTAGATCAACCGCAGTGGCTGACCAGGGATCGGTTTCCCCATAGATAAAAATCATATTGTCAGCTTCATGACGGATAAAATGATCTACCTTTTGCATGGGAATCGGATTATAAACTACTTCCAAACTATCAGGTACAGAAAAAACAAATGTGGGATTGGAGGTGAAATCAGTAAATTCGATAAATGGTTCAATATTATATCCATAAAAACCCATTTCTAGCATGGCCTGGTAATAAAACGCAAATATTTTGGAAATTCCCTGATCAGAGATCCAATCAATACCGGTAACCTTGTCCATGTGTTTGATCATGTTATCAGGATTATCCGGCTCCATTATAATATCATTACAGTCAATATTTCCCCATTGCCAAAATGCAAATGAATATTCAAATACCAGTAAATCATAAGCTTCTTCAATTTCCTTGTTGTAGGTTAAATTTTTCTTTTTAACCAAACGTTTGAATTCAGGTAGATAATGCTCTTTGTTTTTTAACATCTCCGTTTGATAATTCAAAATTTTTTGCCTGCAAATTGAATCTCCTGCTTGCTTAAGGAATCTGTAAACTCGTTTATCTTCTATTGAAAAATTTAGGGGACAAACATAACCCACACTGGCATCTACATCATCAGGATAAAAATACCGGTGGTACATGGTTGATTGTCCCCCTTTGCTGATACCGGTATTTACCCATTTACCGTGATAAATCTGTTTTAAGATTTCTACTATTCTATGATGATCAGAAGCAGCATTGTAAATTGTCAGATGTTTCCAGTCGACAGGTTCTGGTGTTGATTCATTAAAATACCTGTGTTCCACACAAATCTGATTGGCGTTCAGGATGGGACACAATTCATTGACATATTTTGTGTGAGCCGCATAATCTGCACCATAGCCTTCTGTAATAAGCACAACAGGCTGTTCAAATCCAAGGTGTGAAAGAAATACACGTTGCGAAAATTGATGACTATCCGGGTTATTATGATCAACAGGCTGCTGAAAAAACAGCAAGTATTTTTCAGTGAAGAAGTCGCTTACTTTGATTTTTTCATAAGTAAATGAATATTGTTTGGAAAGCACATTTAGTTTCTCTTCTAAACCTTGTGCAAAACAAACATTTACAAATAAAACAAGGGAAATAAAAAGGGGTAATCTTCTGAATATTTTGTTCATATTATCTGAATATAAAACCGTTTTTTAATGGATCATTCGGATCAAAATAAAACTCATTTTGTCCGGTAATAAATGCAGTTCCTGAAACTTCAGGAATAACTGCATCATAAGGTCCGTATTTGGTTGTTTTTAAAATTCGAACATCCATTGTCGTTCCCAAAATACCTTCTATTGTGTATTTTTCTCCTAATGCCATTTCATCCTTCGCAAAATGTAAACCTGCCCTTGCACTTACACCGCTTCCTGTTGCAGACCGGTCTACTTCGCCTTCTGCAAAAATGCATACATTTCTGCTATGATGATTCGGATTCTTTGGCTCTCCTGTAAAAATAGTTCCATATAAAAAACTCAAATCATCTTCAAAAGGATGTTTAATTTCAAAGTTTCTACTTACAGCTGATTTGATTCTTTTACCATATTCCATGAGTTTATTGTAATTTGATCCGTCCAAAACCAAACCCAATTCATCTGCTTGGCAAAAGGCATAAAATGCGCCGCCATAGGCTATGTCAAATTTTACAATACCAATTCCGTCTACTTCAACTTCTTTGTCACTTAAGTAAAGAAACGATGGCACATTCAGAAAAGAAACATTGGTTACTTTCCCATCCTCAATTTTAGCTGTTGACACAATTCTGCCTGGAGGAGCATCAATGTTCAGAACAGGCGAAACTTCATCTTTTCTAATCATACCTGTTTCCAGAACCAGTTTAGTAATGGCAAGGATTGCATGGCCACACATGGTGCTGTAACCTTCATTATGCAAAAAGAAAACACCGAAGTCACCATCAGGAGTAGTAGGTTCTGTTAATATAGCACCATACATATCTGCATGTCCGCGTGGTTCGAACATAGTTCCGGTTCGGATAAAATCAAAGTGATCTTTAAAATACCTGCGTTTTTCGAGTATGGTATTGCCTTTAATTTCAGGAAGACCATCAATAAAAACCCGCAGGGGTTCACCACCTGTATGCATGTCGATGGTATTGATTTTTAACCAATCGGGAGGTGGCTGGTATTTCCAGTTTTTTAAAAAATCAGGTTGGTGCATTGAATAATATTTAGAATTCTACTTCCGTTCCAATAGCTTTTTCAACAGATTTTAGTAATTCCTTAAAATCTACCGCCTTGATGATATCTGATTCGTTGAGGATGAGCATTATCTTATTATTTGTTAAATGTTAATCGTTAATTGGTTTAATTGTTAGTATAGCAATTAATAGAATTAAGATTCGCGAAAGACTATTTCTCTTTGCTAGCAATACTTTTTAATTTATTTTCAAAAATTCTTTCAAATTCTTCTTTATTCCATCCAGTGATATCAAAGATACTTTTATATAAGCTTTCTTTGCTGTTTGATTTTACATTTATAAATTTAATAATTCCATCATCACCTACTTTTTCATAAATTATATCAACTACTATGGCAAAAAAAGGATAATAATAGGTTTTATTTCAGGCCTGGAAATTGTATCTGACCAAAACCCAAGTTCCATTTCTACATTGTAGGATTGGGGAAATCCCAATTTTATTATGAGTATAATAAAAGCTAATATTGTGAAATTGCATTTCATAATTAATACCTACGATACAACTAATCTACAATTAACCATTAACAAATAACTATTAACTATTAACCATTTCTCTCTGCTTCTACATCTTCAACAGTTTTTGGCAAAGGTTTTCCCAATAATCTTGCTCCGGTTTTTGTGATTACAAAATCTTCTTCATTTCTACAGCCACCAAAATTTTTATACTGTTCCACAAGGAAAGAATAAAGCATGAATTAAGAGTATGCTCAGTAAACATGTCGCAACAAAACGAATTGAGTTAATCATATTTGTATTTACTTAAATTTAATGGTGATTCAGTACTATTGGAAAATGGGATTAATAGAAAACTATAACTGTAGTTTCCAGGAAACAAAGTATATTTATTATGGGTTCTGGCACCCCAGCTATTATCTCCTCCAACGCCCATTTGTCTGTAGTCAATATTCCACGTAATGACTTCCTTTGGTTTTATATCATTCAAATGTTTTTGAGGGGTATCTTTACCCGGATGATCCAGGTCCTTCTGGTGAAATTGTTGTACGCTAGAACTGATGACCGGATCACCAACAGATATTAATCCGGTTCCTTCATCATTATATAAAGCCATCCATCTAACGTCTGTTTTATTTCCATTTTCCTGTGGTCGGACATAAGGAAAGTATTGTTCCCAAACCGTGCCATTATACAGATCAATTGCTGCTCCTGTTTTTCGATCCCAGTAACTTTCATGAGGTCCCCTTCCAAACCAACTTAAACTATCAAATTCAGCAGGTAACAGTAATTGTAATCCTAATTCTTGGGATTTCAGGCAAGGTTGTATCTTTTGTGTTAAAATAAGTTTTGATGCCAATAGACCCATCCATGAAAATAGTGTAGTTAATCTTAAATTTTGAATTTGAAATGGAATCTAAAAATAAAGTTTTAATCTGCAGATTTGTATCACTTTGAATTAAATCGATTTTTTGTATTACTGATCTACCTGCAATATTTTTCCAAATCGCACATCTTCCCGGCATTCCATTTCCAAGATCATTGTCTGTTGGTGGTCGCCATAAATTTAGCTTTGGACCATGCTGTAACAATTCATTCCCTTCAAAATTGTAAGAGGCCATTTCACCACTTTGCTTTTCGAAAAATATTTTAAATTTTCTACTTGAGATAATAATCAGTGAATCATTTTCTTGTGATTGAATACATGGAAGGTTAGAAAAGTCTTTTTGAACTTTGGGGTTTTCAGAAGGTAATTTGAATTGTTCCCATGCTAATAAATGATTTTCAGGTATGAGATTCTTATCATTTCGTGTAAATGCTTTAATTGTTAAGAAATATTCCGTTCCTGGTTCTGGTTCAATTTCAGGTAATGTTAAAAATACCATTCTGGATTCATGTGGTTGTATTTCTAAAATGGGGAATTTACCATTAAATAATATTTTCCCGTCAGCCATAATCTCCCATTCAAAGCGGAAATTTTTCAAATTTGTAAAATCATAATTGTTAAAAATATTAATAACACCACTTGCTAAATCAATGGTTTCAAATTTAATGGGTTGATAAACTTTTTTTACTTCCCATATGTGTTGGTTCAATGAACGATCAGCCTGAACTAATCCATTCGCACAAAAGTTTGAATCATTTACTACTCCTGATTCTCCCATATCCCCGCCATAGGCCCAATAGTAATTTCCTTCTTCATCATATTTTAGAAATGTTTGGTCAACCCAATCCCAAATAAATCCTCCCTGAAGATTGGGATATTTATCAATCGCATTCCAATAATCCTGCAAATTTCCAACACTGTTTCCCATGGCATGGGCATATTCACATAATATCAATGGTCTGGAATCATTAGAATTGGCGAACTCTTCAATGAATTCAATTCTTTTGTACATAGGACAGTAGATGTCTGATAGTCCGGTTTTACCGGCATCTTCGCATTGGGCGGGACGTGAAGGATCTCTCTCCTTGATCCAGTTGTATGTATCCTTGAAATTTTGTCCATATCCTGTTTCATTTCCTAAGGACCAGGTAATGATACAAGGGTGATTTTTATCCCTTTCAACCATTGCTTTGGTTCTTTCCATGAATGCATGTTTCCATTCAGGTTTATTGGCTAAGGTTTTTTCAGGATTGTAGGGATCACTTCCATGTGCTTCAATATTAGCTTCATCTATGACATACATTCCATATAAATCGCATAGTTCATACCACTCAGGACGATTGGGATAATGGCTGCATCGTGCTACATTGATATTAAATTGTTTCATCAGCTGAATATCACGGATCATAGATTCTTTAGTAATTACACGACCATTGATCATATCGTGTTCATGACGGTTTACTCCCCGAATTGTAATTGGAGTTCCATTGATACAAATCTGTCGATCTTTTATTTCAATTTTCCTAAATCCAACTTTTGTACTTACGACATCAATAATTTTGTTCCTATCATCAGTTAGAAAAACTATAAGTGAATAAAGATTAGGTGTTTCAGCCGTCCATTTTTTTATTGATTGAATTTTAATGTTAGATATTGACTTAATTAATTCATCTTCTTTAGGAAAATCTTTGTTTTCAGAAGAATAAGTGTAAACGCTTCTTTTGTTTGAATTTTCCCTAAGTTCAAAGTTTACTGAAAAATTCATATCAGAACCACTGATCTTAATATCCAGATCAAATAAACCGTAATGATATGTTGAATCAAGACTGGCTTTAGCAAAAATATCTTTAATATAGGTTTGAGGAGTAGAATAAAGATAAACATCTCTTTCAATGCCACTTATTTTCCAGTAATCCTGTCCTTCGAGGTAGCTTCCATCACTCCACCGGTATACTTCAAGAGCTATGGTATTGGTATCAGAATAATGCACAAAATCAGTAATGTTAAATTCTGTGGGTGTTTTACTATCCTGGCTATAACCAACAAATTCACCATTGATCCACAGATAATATGCAGATCTCACTCCGCCAAGATGAATAAATACCTTTTGATCAACCCAGGCTTCAGCAATCACGATTTTTTTTCTGTAAGAACCTACCGGATTATAATTGTGATGAATATATGGGGGATTAGAAGGAAAGGGATATTCAACATCTGTATAAATTGGTACTCCAAATCCTTTTAATTCCCAATTAGCTGGAATATCAATCTCTCTCCAATCTGAGTCATCAAAGTCTGGAATGTAAAAATCTTTGGGACGGTCACTTGGTTTTATTACCCAATTAAATTTCCACATTCCATTTAGCATAATTAAATTAGGCGATTTTTCCGGGTTATTATTTAGTGCATCATCATAATTATCATAATGATAAAAATTAGAGGATGGTGGTTCTGAATTGATCCTGTGAATTTGCGGATTTTCCCAATATGACGAAAATTCATTAAAATTTTGAGAAATTGTGTGGTAGAAGGAAGTAAAAAAGAAATTTAAAACAACAACAAATAATATTCTAAAAAGCATCCCAGGAACTAATTTTCCATCAAAGATAAATTAATTAGTTGATCAATAAAAAAAGAACAGGTAAGGTACATAACCAAACCTGCTTCTATTAAGTAAGGCAATGAAAAGAAGAATAGAATAAACCTAATTACCTGCTCACCGAACATCTATGGCAGGCGGGTAAACCAAAACCAATTTTAAGGATTATCACCTTACTATTTTCAATAAATAAAAAATAATTTATCTGGGTAATAAAAAAACCGATGAGGGATTGAACCCCCATCGGTTTAAAAGTAAGGCAATTTAAGAAAGGAAAAGAATAAACCTAATTATTAACCAAAACCAATTAAGGAAAGACACCTTACTTTTAAGTCTTTATGTAATGAACGCTTACTAAATTATTTGTTTACTTATCGACTGATCAAAATGTATACCAAAATACTAACGTTTCTACTTATATTTTTATTGGATAAATAAACTCTAATTTAAATATATTCAAATAGTGCTATAATTTAATTCTAATTTTCTTTTCAATTTGGTATTAAACAGCCTTTAAATACTTCTCCCCTATCTCAAACAGATTTGATTTTTCATTTCTAATCACCCGAAGATTCTCAAATGGAACCTTCACTTTCGTCTTCATTAACATAAGTACTTTTTTCTGTAAAATACTTCTTGCCCTGGTTAATTGAGATTTGGATGTATTATCTGAAATATTTAGCATTTTTCCAATTTCTTTGTGGGTATATCCTTCTAACACATTCAAATTAAATACTGTTCTATACCCATTTGGAAGTTCTTGAACAAGTTTTACAAGTTCTTCTTTTGACAATTTGTCATAAATATTTTCTTCATTTGAAATTGGAACCTCCAAATCATCAATATCCTGAAATTTTGCATATCGCAAATTTTTACGAT
>JAUVJI010000125.1 GCA_030596605.1 Bacteroidales bacterium | reverse complement strand
TCTCAGTGTAGCTCTGTGGTATAGCTGTTACACAAAGTTACTCAAAGTTTCCACAAAGCTTCACAAAGAAAATACACTAATTTTTATATTGCGCTGGTATTTAATATCATATGCTTTTTTGCTGATTTTCATTATATTAGAATTGAACCTGCCAACAGCCCTGGCGTGATAGTAAATCAAGGTTACATTCTATTATTTTTTATCTTTACCCGAAATTATAATTGAAAATATTCCGATAATATGAAAAAAATAGTACTTCTCATCACACTTTCTGTATTACTATTAAACACTTTCTCATTTAGCCAGGACGAGAGTTTTTTAGGATTATGTTTTGGAGCGGCATTGCCACTAGGGGAGTTCGCCGAAACTGATTTTTATGATAAATCTAATGGATATGCCAATACGGGATTTATGTTTTCGTTTGATGGTGCATGGTTCCCCGATGATTACCTTGGAATTGGCGGTACCGTAACTTTTGCAAGCAACAATCCTGATAAAATTAAATATAAGCAAGACCTTAAACAATATTTGAATGATTCAACCGATTTAGGTGAGATATTGGATGAGAATTTTGTCGTGGATTATGGTGTTTGGAAATATTTGAATATTTTCATCGGACCCAATTTTACCTATCCTGTCGGCAGGTCTAATATTGATGCACGTATTTTGGCTGGCGTTAGTTTTGGCTGGCAGCCAGGACAGACTATTGATGCAACAGATGCAAATGAAAGTGCTTTTTCAAGGAAAGTAGAAGGTAAGGCAATAGCTGCATTGGGTTACTGTGTTGGAGGTGGTGTTAGATATGCTTTTAAAAGTGGATATGTTTTAAGGATAATTGCTGAATTTGCCAATTCAAAACCTAAATTTGAATATACCAGTGAAATAAGGCTTGAACAAATACAAGGAGATGAGTATGAAATTGTAGTAGAAAAAGAAACTTACGAAATGCCCTTTAAAAATGTTCATCTCGGTATTGGAATAGCTTATAATTTCGATATGTAAATCGCTTTTGGATCCCCGGACAGACTTAGAATAATTTCAAATTCAGACTAATTAGTTCTTAAATATTTGAGAAATGAAAAGAGCAATAATTGTAATATTACTTTGCTTTTCAGTATATGTGTTCTCCCAAAGCAACTTCCCTTCAGACCTGGAAAATCCGGAAATGTTCAATCAGAACAAAGTTGACCCACATGCTTATTTTGTCCCTTTTCCGGATGAGGAAAGCGCTTTGAATATGGAAAATGAAGATTCCCCGCTTTATAAATCATTGAGTGGAATTTGGAAATTTAATTGGGTCAGGAATCCTGCAGACCGGCCAGTAAATTTTATGGATCCTGAATATGAGATTGACAGTTGGGATGATATTCCAGTACCATCAAACTGGGAGTTAGAAGGATACGGGATTCCTATTTATGTAAATCAGCCGTATGAGTGGACTGATAATCCACAACCTCCGATTGTTCCCCATGATTATAATCCTGTTGGTTCATACCGAAGATCATTTGAAGTTCCTGATGATTGGAAAGACAAAGAAGTGTTTATCCATTATGGAGCTGTGAAATCAGCTTTTTATATTTGGATCAATGGTGAGTATGTTGGATATAGCCAGGGAAGTAAAACACCTGCTGAATGGAATATTTCGGAATATTTAAAGAATGGAGAAAATGTAGTTGCATTGCAGGTTTTTAGGTGGTCGGATGGATCCTATCTTGAGTGCCAGGATTTCTGGCGGATAAGCGGCATTGAAAGAGATGTTTTTTTATATGCCACTCCTCAAGTTTATATTCGGGATTTTTTTGTAAAATCTACACTGACAAGTGATTATAAAGATGGGTTATTTATTCTGTATGTCGATGTTTATAATAAATCACTGAAAACCGGTAACTATAAGATACATACCCAAATATTTGACAGTTCGAATAATGCAATCTATGAAAAAACTAAAGATATAGCATTTACCCAACCCGGTGAAGCAACAGCAAACTATAATGATATTATCGAGAATCCTTTAAAATGGACTGCAGAAACACCTAATTTATATACCCTGTTTATTTCATTAAAGCGAGGTGACCAAACAATAGAAACTGTAAAACATAATATTGGATTCAGGACTTCTGAAATTAAAAACGGTCAATTGCTGGTAAACGGAAAAGCTGTTTTATTAAAGGGTGTTAACCGTCATGAGCATGACCCTGTCAGCGGACATGTAGTTTCCAGGGAATCGATGGAGGTGGATATCAGGTTGATGAAGGAAAATAATATCAATACTGTCAGAACATGCCATTATCCCGATGACCCTTACTGGTATGAACTGTGCGATAAATACGGACTTTATGTGATTGATGAGGCAAATATTGAATCGCACGGAATGGGATATGGAGAAAAGAGCCTCGCTAAGAATCCCGATTGGAAGGAGGCGCATTTAGATCGTATTAAAAGATTGGTTGAAAGGGATAAAAATCACCCTTCAGTTATAATATGGTCAATGGGAAATGAAGCAGGGGATGGAGAGAATTTTACCGTTTGTTATAATTGGATTCATGACCGCGATGACTCGCGTCCGGTACATTACGAAAGAGCCGGTTTAGGAACTAACACAGATATTTATTGCCCCATGTATGCATCCATTGGCTCCCTCGAAAGATATGCTCAGAAACCTCAGGAAAAACCGCTTATCCTGTGTGAGTATGCTCATGCCATGGGAAATAGCGTTGGTAATCTCCAGGATTATTGGAATGTGATAGAAAAGTACAATCAATTACAGGGAGGTTCGATATGGGACTGGGTTGATCAGGGTTTACTGAAAAAGGATGAAAACGGAGTTGAGTATTTTGCCTATGGTGGTGATTATGGTCCTGAAGATATTCCTTCGGATGGGAATTTTTGTGCCAATGGATTGATTTCTGCTGACAGGACGCCACATCCTTCACTTGCCGAGGTGAAAAAAGTTTATCAATATATAAAAGTAAAACCGGTTAATGTGCTTAACGGAATAATTGAGGTAAGGAATTCTTATGATTTTATCAATCTCAGCTTTGTCGACCTGCATTGGGAATTAGTTGGGGATAGCAAGATTGTTCAGGATGGAGTAATTGAAAACCTTTATGTTGACCCGCAGCAACGGATTAATTTAACTTTACCCATTACTGATTTTCAGTATTTGAGGGGCGCTGAATATTTTCTCAATTTGCATTTTATAACCAATAAAGCATTTTCATTGATCCCCGAAGATTATAAAATCGCCTCAGAGCAAATTGTTATTCCTTCAGAAAGAATTACTGAACTGTTTTTAACAGATAACTTTTCTGTGCTAAATATAGAAGAAAGCAAATCAACAGTCGATATAATAACCCATAATTTCCAGATTGCATTTGACAAGGTTCTGGGAACAATTTCATCATATAAGTTTTATGGGGAAGAGTTAATGCCAGATGGTCCAAAACCCAACTTCTGGCGGGCGCCAACGGATAATGATTTTGGGAATGGTATGGAAAAGAGATGTGAGATGTGGAAAAAGGCAAGTAAGCAACAGGAAGTTGAAAAGTTCTCTGTAAAACAAATTGGCAAGGATGAGGTTCAGATTGAGATTATTAAAAAATATGACGAAGCGAAAGCAAAAAATGTAACCACCTACAGGGTTTTTGGAAATGGTGATATTGAGGTGACTAATCATTTGATACCTGATCCGAAGAAAGAAAGAAACAGGGAATATTTTGTTGATTTTGAAGATGGTTATGGTACTGTTTTAAATTTTACAAAAGAGGAACCAATTATGATAGAATTGCCTGATCCCGGAGAAATAGAATCAACTTCCTTTACAATTGAAACAATGTTAAAAGTTACGGATTTTTCAAAAAAAAATGCGCTATGGGTCAATGATTTATGGGCTCCGGGGAAATTGCATCTGGAATTCAGGAATGGTAAACTTTGTTTTTTCTTATATGGCAGCGACTATCAATACTTCGATTATCCATTCGAAACAGGGAAGTATTATAGAATTGCAATAGTCTATGATTCTGAAAATAAATTTGTAAATCTTTTTGTGAATAAAAAGATGGTAGAATCAAAAGAATTTGGTTCAGCTGTACCAATAGACCTTAGCGGTAAAAGTTATGTGGGAGGCTATGAACATGAAAACAGGTTTTTTTTAGGAAATGTGGATTATTTCATTGTTTGGACAACAGCCCTGGATGGAGTAAAACGTGGCATTATTTCCGGGGACGAGGAAGATTTGCTATTTCTTTACTGGCTGTATGAGATGGAAAAAAATGTTATTCATAACAGTACAGAAAAGAATCATGCTACGCTGGTCGAAAAAGATTTGGAAATGCCTGAGTTACCCAGATATGGTATGAATATGGAGATTCCGGGACAATATTCTAATCTGAGTTGGTATGGCAGGGGGCCTTTTGAAAATTACTGGGACAGGAATACAGCAGCTTTTGTTGGCGTTTATAACAGCACAGTTGAAGAACAATACTTCCCTTATATACGCCCCCAGGAAAACGGTTATAAAACAGATACAAGATGGGTTGCTCTACAGGATAGCACCGGAAAAGGTTTGATGTTTGTCGGTGAGCCATTGATCAGCTTCTCAGCTTTGAATTATTCCATTGATGACCTTGATCAAGGTACCAGACAAAATTATAAGCATACAAATGATCTAACACCACACGACCGGATTTACTTAAATATAGACTACAAACAAACCGGTGTAGGTGGTGATAACAGCTGGGGAGCACGCCCACATCCTGAATATACCTTGAATTATGGTGAGTATGAATATACTTACATTATCCGGCCTCTTAGAAGAAAAACCGATTTGATGGAATTGAGCAGAAAGCGTTTTAAGATGGATTGATAATTTTATATAAAATCTGCTTATATAACATCTGCTTTGAGCGTTTACGCTCAAAGATTGCACCAATTATTTTAATGTATAATGTTTTCTTCAAGCGTGGACGCTTGAAGCCGAGAGCAATTTTTCCGACATAAGGATTTAGATTATATTTGCCCTTCATCACAAATTATAATTATGAATAAATTCTCAATTATTTTTCCGGCAATTTTACTTGTATTCCTTTTTTCCTGTACAAGAAAAACAAATGAATTAAAACCTATCAGCATCATTCCCCAACCTGTAACCATCGAACAGCAGGAGGGATATTTTGAAATAAACAAGAAAACCAGGATAATATATCCCATTGAAAAAAATGCAAAGCAGGTAGCTGAGTATTTGAAGGAAATTCTAAAAAAATCAACAGGGTACGAATTAGCTCCCGGTTCGAGCAATAATGAAAAAAATACGATCATTTTAAACATCACCGGCAAGGAAGAGTTGGGTAATGAGGGCTATGAACTAAAAATTGTTAAGGACAAAATTATTTTATCAGCCAACAAATCCAATGGCCTGTTTTATGGTGTCCAATCATTGCTGCAGCTATTGCTTGCTGATATCTTCAATCAACAACAAGTTGAGAATGTAAAATGGAATATTCCATGTTGCAATATTTATGACAAACCTCGCTTTCCCTGGAGAGGTATGCACTTAGATGTTTCGCGACACTTTTTCCCGGTCGAATTCATAAAACGCTATATTGACCTCATTGCCATGCATAAGATGAATATCTTTCACTGGCATCTGACAGATGATAACGGCTGGCGGATCGAAATTAAGAAATATCCATTGCTTACTGAAGCGGCAGCCTGGCGGGTTGATCGGGAAGACATGCACTGGCGAGAAGTTACACCACCAGAACCTGGTGAAGAAGCAACCTATGGAGGATTCTACACCCAGGAAGAAATAAGGGATGTAATTGCATATGCTGCACAACGTCAAATTACTGTAATTCCAGAGATTGAGATGCCCGGCCACACCAGTGAAGTATTTGCTGCTTATCCCGAATTGTCGTGCAGGGGTGAGAAGTTATATGTACAGCCGGGAAGTTACTGGCCTAATACCGATATCTTTTGTGCTGGAAACGAAGATGTATTCACATTTTTGGAGGATGTTTTGGATGAAGTGATGGAACTTTTCCCGGCAAAATATATTCATATTGGAGGAGATGAGGCTACAAAGCAGGAATGGGAGAAGTGTCCAAAGTGTCAGGATAGAATTAAATCGGAAGGACTGAAAAATGAGCATGAATTACAAAGTTATTTCATAAAACGTATTGAGAAATATCTGAATTCAAAAGGCAAATTATTGATAGGCTGGGACGAAATACTGGAAGGCGGATTGGCGCCTGAAGCAACCGTGATGTCATGGAGAGGATTTCAGGGGGGGATTGATGCTGCAACACAAGGACATGATGTGATCATGTGCCCGACATCCCATTGCTATTTCGACTATTACCAGGGCAATCCTGATTTTGAACCATTGGCTATCGGAGGTTTTACATCTTTGAAAAAAGTTTACTCTTTTAACCCGATTCCTGAAGAATTGAATGAAGTTCAATCAAAGCACATTCTTGGCGGACAAGGAAATGTGTGGACTGAATATATTGCAACTCCAGAACATGCTGAGTACATGTCTGTCCCACGTATGACAGCACTGGCTGAGGTATTATGGAGTGAAAAGGATGATCATAACTGGGAAAGTTTTCAAGTTCGACTTCAGGATCAATTGAGCAGATTTGATCAATTGAATGTTAACTATTCCAAAGGTTCATGGAAAGTGAATATTTTTCCCATCATGGAGGATGGAAAGTACAAAGTTGAGTTGGAATCTGAACAGTTTGATGCACCTATTTATTATACCCTGGATGGTTCAGAGCCTTTAGCTGAATCGGATATTTATCAAAGCCCGTTAATGATTGATGGTTCTACAATTATAAAGGCCGGTCTTTTTGTTGATGGAGAACTTCAAGAGTATGCTTCCGAAAAAGAAATCGTTTTTCATAAAGGCGTTGGAAAAAATAGCTACTTAAAAGAACCTCCAAGCAGGAAATACCCTGCCCGCGGAGCCATGTCGCTGGTAGATGGATTAAAGGGTTCGGATAACTACAGGGATGGATATTGGTTGGGTTTTCAAGGAACAGATCTGAATTTTGAAGTTGATCTGGGTAAAGAAGAAACTATCAATACTGTTGGCGCTTCATTTTTCCAGAATACAGGAAACTGGATATTTATGCCTGAGAGAGTTACTTTTGAAATCCTTGATTCAGATAAAAAAATGATTGCCAAAAATATTTTGATTCCTGATGCAACATCAGAAGTAAAGGGAACTATTATTGAAGATATTAAAGCAGAATTTGATGTTATTGTAGGTCGATACATAAAAGTTCATGCAAAGAATATTAGAACCATTCCTGATTGGCATGAAGGGGCTGGTAGTAAATCCTGGATTTTTGTGGATGAGGTGGTTGTTGAGTAATTATTAATTAAATCAAGCGGTTTTTAGACAAACTGACGTTAACTGCAAGGGTTAAAACTATGAACTACTGTGAAATATAAGCTTTGAGATTTTATTGTTATCTTTGTTACAGGATTTTTTAATCATGATAAGTAAAACAAAAATATCAGATATTGTAAATAAAATTGCTAAAAATTATGATCCGGATAAAATTATTCTATTTGGTTCATATGCCACTGGAACAGCAAATGATGACAGCGATCTTGATTTTATTATTGTGAAAAATACTGACAAACCAAAGCATAAAAGAGGCAGAGAGGTTAGAAGGTTTTTATTAGGAGCAATGATACCTATTGATTTGAAAATTTATACACCAAATGAATTTGAAAATGAAATGAATTTTAGTTTGTCATTTCTTAATTCCGCAATGAAAAATTCAATCGTAATTTATGAACGAAATAATTAAAATTATAGAGCGCTGGATAGAAAAGGCAGACCACGATTTAGGAACTGCAATAATAACTCAAAAACACATCCCAAAATATAAGGATACTATTGCTTTTCATTGCCAACAAGCAGTAGAGAAATATCTGAAATCATTCATCCTTAAACTTGGCTTACCGATAAAAAGGACACATGACTTGGTTTTCTTATTAGAACAGATTGATAAATATGAAAAAATTGAATATGAATGGTTTGAAAAAGTATTTGTATTACAAGATTTTGCTATTGAAGTAAGATATCCAGACCAGGTAATTGAATTATCGGATGAAGACATTACTACAGCCATTGAAATAGCAGTACAATTTCGGAAAATGATATTAGAAAAAATGGGCTTAGATATAGCATTTGATGATTTTAATAACAACCCAAGCAGATAATATCTAATACACGCAAAACTACTTCAAATCGTCTGACGAGTAACTAGGATTTTGCTTCCTTCTTTTTCTCTTCTAACTTTTTTAACACCTCTTCCTGAACTGATTTGGTTAAAGGCATATACTTATGAAACTCCATAGAATAGTTAGCACGGCCGCTTGAAACATTTCTTAATGTAGTGGCATATCCAAACATCTCCATCAAAGGTACAAATCCAACGAGCTTTTGCGCACCTTTTCTATGCCGCCGCATGGATTCTATTTTACCACGCCTTTTGTTTATGTCGCCAACAACATTTCCAATATAATCATCAGGTGTATTGATCTCTATTTTCATTATCGGTTCTAGTAATACCGGATTGCCTTTCATAAATCCATTTTTAAAAGCAATGGAGGCGCAGGTTTGGAAAGCCATATCAGATGAATCCACAGCATGATGACTGCCATCCAGCAAAACTACTTTTACATCTACTATCGGAAATCCTGCCAATACGCCTCTGTCTATGGTTTTAACAATACCCTTATTTACCGAAGGAATAAATTCTGCCGGTATCACACCTCCTTTGATCCTATTGATAAATTCATACCCTTCACCATCGTTTGGTTCAATCCGCAATACGGTGTGTGCATACTGCCCCCTACCTCCGGTTTGTTTGGAGTGTTTGTGATTAATTTCAATTTCTCTTGTAATGGTTTCCCTGTATGCTACGGCAGGTTCTCCAACTTCTACTTCCACCTTAAATTCATGTTTTAACCGGTCAACTATAATCTCCAGGTGCAACTCGCCCATACCGGAAACTATTGTTTCTTCGGTCTCATCATCAAATCTTACGTTGAATGAAGGGTCTTCATTTGCCAGCTTAGCCAATGCTTCACCCAGTTTACCCTGATCTTTTCTTTTTACGGGAGTTATTTTTAGTTCTATAACCGTTAGTGGAACATGAATGGATTCAAGGTGTAACTGATTTTTATTATCACAAAGCGTATCACCTGTTTTCGTAATCTTCATACCAATCAATGCTACAATATCACCGGGACCTGCTGATTTTATCTCTTCCCTGTCTTTAGCATGGATCTTAAAAATCCTTCCAATTCGTTCGTTTTTATCTTTGGTAGAGTTGGTAATCTGCAAGCCGCTTTTCAGTTCACCTGAGAAAATCCTGACAAAGGTCTGTTGGCCAACAAATGGATCGTTGATCAGTTTAAAAGCCAATGCTGAAAATGGATCTTTCGATGAAGGATTCCGTGTATGTGTTTTTTCAGGATCGTCCACATCCATACCCACTACAGCTCCAACATCTATCGGGGAGGGAAGGTAATCAATAACTGCATCTAACAATAACTGTATTCCTTTATTCTTGTATGCTGCACCTGTAAACACAGGTGTGATCAGCAATTTTAAAGTTGCTTCACGCGCTGCTGTTTTTAATAATTCAGCCGGTACCTCCTGATCTTCCAGGAAGAGTTCCATGATCTCATCATTGTAATCTGATAATTTCTCGGCAATCTTTGATCTGGCTTCAACAACCATATCTTTATATTCTTCGGGGATTTCAATTTCTACCCGTTCAAAGTCATCAAACTTGTATGCTTTATTTTCGATCAGGTCAATTAAACCCACAAAATCTTCTTCAGCGCCTATTGGGATTTGAAACGGTAAAGCATTGGCATCAAGAAATTCGTCCATTTGCCCAACCACATCAAAAAAATCGGCGCCGGTGCGATCCATTTTATTAATGAATGCAATCCTGGGAACACGGTATCTGTCAGCCTGGTTCCAAACTGTTTCGCTTTGAGGCTCTACACCGCCTACAGCACAAAATAGTGCAACCATTCCATCAATCACCCGAAGTGAACGTTCAACTTCCAGGGTAAAATCAACATGGCCGGGTGTATCTATGATGTTTATTTGTGAATCTTTCCAGTTACATGTAATAGCAGCAGATGCGATGGTGATTCCCCTTTCCTGTTCCTGCTTCATAAAATCCATGGTAGCCTGGCCATCATGAACTTCACCCATTTTTCGGGTTGTGCCGGTATAAAAAAGTATTCTTTCGGTAACTGTTGTCTTCCCTGCATCAATGTGAGCAGCTATTCCTATATTTCTAAGGTTCGTTAGTGGCATGAGTATTTTTCGTTAAATAGTTTAAACTGAAATAATTAAAGTAATTTAAATTTAAAAGGCCGGCAAAAATATAAAGAATTATGAAACAAATAAAAATGTATGCATATTTAATGAAAAATTAATTCAATAGCCAAAACCTTTCAAAGAGGTCCGTGGTAATCTGCCAACCAACATCAGCAATACGGACCGAGCTTTTTAGCTGCCAGTTCAGTAATTGCGGATACGATGGTGGTGGAGTAATATTATTCACAGCATAGTAGTAGCAAAATTCTGCTATGGATTGTCTGTAAAAGTGTGTTTTCTTTATAAGCAATTATTTGGATAAAGGCAGGTCGAGCTTTACAAGCATTTTTAAAATTTGAATTGATGAAACTAATTCTTAATTTTATCACAACTTAAGTTCTTCATCACATATAGTAAAAAATACATCATGACAAAAGGTTTAAAAATTGTATTTCTGATTTTATTTCCCATAGGGTTATTTTCACAAACCTGGACCGACCCAATAAACATCTCACCCAACCTTCCCGGCCTCGATAACCAGCCTGACCTTTGCATTGACAAGAACGGAACAATGCACTGTGTTTTTACCCATAAGTTAGAAAGCAACTGGCGAAAGATATATTACTCCAATTCAACCAACAATGGGGCAACCTGGACAACACCTGAAGACATTTCATTGAACCCCGACATCTCATTAATGAACCCGCACATTATAGCTGACACTAACAACATACTATACGTAACCTACGACTATAACACCGGCAACCCTGCCATGACCCTTATTCACCTGAAAACATTTGACGGAAACCAATGGAGCGAACCTTATGTAGTTTCTGAAGGAATGTACAACTCTGATCATAATAAACTATGCATTGACAATAATAACAGAATATATGTTTTTTGGGGTTATCAAAATCACTGGACAAATTATAGGTACTATAAAGATGAGTTATGGAGCGATATAATATCTCCTTATCCTGAATTAGGAGTTTTAGAAACAATGTCTTTGGTTGTTGATGCTGATAATAACTTACATTGCATTGGATGGGGGTTTTACAATAATTCACCGTATGTTATTTATTTTTCATATATATATGATAATACCTGGACTGATTGGGCTTTGATAAGTCCTCCAACAAATCTCGGTTCGGTTGGTGGTGCCGATATTGATATTTTTACAACCCAATTACCAGCTATTGCTTACCGTCAGAAAACCTATGAAACAGGGCCAAACAACGACAGCACCATGTACATTTTTTTCAATGGCAGCATCTGGTCGGAACCGGAACTTGTAGTGAACGATCCTTACGAACAAACAATAACCATTGACCCCTACAACAGGGTAAATATACTTGACAGGGAAAAGCTGGAAACAGGGATGAAACTGGTCCATTACCAAAAAATAAATGATATATGGCAGGGGTATATTGTTGATAATACAATATTTTATTTGGGAACAATATCTTTATTGAAAACCGCTCAGAAGCTGTATATAGCATATTACTGGAGTAATGAGGAAGGAGAAGGGGACATTCGTTTCTCAAGTTATGATATCGTAACAGGGCAAAAAGAACTTGACAAGCAAAATGTCATCAGGGAAGTGAATATTTATCCTAACCCATTCAAAACAAAAACAACAGTGGAATTTACAATAAACAAACAACGATATATAGATATTTCAATTTATGATTTAAACGGAAAACATATAAAAACATTAATGAATGAATATACAAATCCGGGTGAGTACCGATTAATATGGAACGGTAAAGGTAAAAACGGAAGGGAGGTTAACAACGGCCTTTACCTCGTACGCCTGCAATCTGGCAGGAACATCGTTACTAAACCGGTGGAGTATGTTAAGTGATGGAAATTGGAAATTTTGAATTTTGAATGTTAAATTGTAAATAGTGAATTATGAATCTTTAAATTAAATGTTATGAAAAAGGTAAAAATTATTTTTAGCTTAATGGCATTTATTGCCATGATTAGTGCAGTTGATGCACAACAAAAATACGCCCTGATCATCGGGGGCGATTACAAACCAGGTGAAGAAATACCTGACAACCACAAGTGGAACAACGGACTGAACATGGATCCTGACAAAGGGTACGACGAGTTCTGGAACGACTCGTACCTGATGTGGAAATTGCTTTATAACCATAAGTATAGGTACTCCAACGATAACATTAAGGTACTGTTTGCTGATGGCGTTGATTATACATTTCCATTGCAGGATATACATTACAATTCATTTCTGGCTAATGGTTTTAATATCACTGATGCTGCAGCAACAAAAACCAATGTAATGGATGCGTTGGATGATATGATACTTAACATTAATGAGGAAGACTACCTTTTCGTTTGGATCATGAGCAATGGGGGAAATACAGTTCCATCAGAGAATGAATGGTCATATGTTTACTTGTGGGGTTATGATCCTGGAGACCCGGATGCAGGACGGCTATACGATTATGAACTGAAGGATAAACTTGTGATATCCAGGCCCACAAAAAGGTTGTTATAGTGCAGGCATCTAATTCCGGTAAATTTGCTACAACCCTGCAGGATGATAATACTCTCGTTTATACCTCTTCAGGCATCAATGAAACGGCCAGCCGGGCAGACGATACACCCTACGTTGAAAATGAAGAGAGGGGTGACCCGCCAACTACCTATTACCATGGTGAATTCGGTTATCATTTTTATTCACCCTTAAATGGTAAGGACCCCAGGAGAGAACTAATCAATCATCAAAATTTCAACTTCCTTTTTAAGTTTTGGTAGATGATTAATAATTATACCCCAAATTACATCATCCGAAACAGTATCATATCCATGAATTATTCTATTCCTTGTGTCAACAATTTTTTGAGCATTTGTTAAGTTTATTTTCCCATCCTTATCTATAATTCTTTTCACTGCTTCGCCGATAATCTCTATATTTCTTTCAACTGCCCGTTTTGTTTTAATATCTTTGCTGTAAATTTCAAATACTTTTTTCTCTTCCTCAAAAAAGCTATCTATTTCGGTAATTGCAGAAATGATGTCAAACAGCCATGTTTTTATTTCCCTATTCATACAAAAGCTTTTTTGATAAATCTATAGATTCCTTAAGAAATGGATTTTTAATAGCTTTTTCTTCTAATAAATCAATTTTCCTGTTGAATAATTTTTCTAGTGAAAATTTAAAATTAAAGTAGTTGTCAGCGTATTCATTTAATTCAATTGCACCGAAAGTAACAAGAAAATCAATATCACTG
>JAUVJI010000200.1 GCA_030596605.1 Bacteroidales bacterium | reverse complement strand
ATATCATTGGTGTATTTTTTACGAACACTAAATTTCACCATGCATTTCAAATCAAAATGTTGATCAAGCTGATTTATGCTATCTTCCTTAAGAATTTTCATTACTTCATTCATTTGATCATAAACAAAATACACTTCGTAAATATCCAACACTTTTTTCGTAATGAATAATTCCTCTTTCAATGCTTCCATGGTGGCAGTTTTATAAGCTTTGATCAATCCGCTTATACCGAGTTTTGTACCACCAAAATACCTTACGACAATAACTATTATATCTGTCAGATCATTTGAAAGAAGTTGACCAAAGATAGGTTTTCCAGCTGTTCCGGATGGTTCACCATCATCATTTATCCTATAAACCAGTTTATCAAAGCCAAGTCTGTAAGCATAACAATGATGTCTTGCATCGTGATACTTTTTCCGGACCTCATCCAATTTTTCTTTGATATTTTTCTCATCATTGACAGGATAAGCCAGGGCAATAAACTTACTTCCTTTATCCTTATAGGTTCCTTCTGATGGCTTACTAATTGTCCTGTAGGTATCTTCAAAAAGCATTTACTTTCTAAAATAATTCAATGAACTTAACAATTTTCTATACACTTATTTTAAACCCAGCAACCAATTTAAGATTCAATAAAATTATGTTAATAATTTTAGACTACCTATATTTTTCATAAAAAAAACTATTATTTTCTGCATGCCAGATTTGATAACGACATTATATCTTTGATTAGAAATTCTTTATATGAACTCCATTATAATAATTTAGAATAAGTTAAAATTTGATGGATGTCGGATCTTTTATAAATCGCCTGATATAATATGTAATAAAACAACTTTCATAACATCAACATTATCAGACAAATTTCAGATAATAGTAATTGTCCGCACTAAGAAAATATAAATGAAAGATTTCCTAAAAGGATATCTCCTTATCGGTTATAAACATATATAGTAAAAATCCTTGTCCGAAATTATTGGCAATTTTCGTTCTTGATTCTTTTCTCAACACATTGTGCATCCAGAACTGCAATCATCACCATGTCAACAATTTCATTTACACTACTTCCCAATTGTAGCACATGAACCGATTTGTTCATTCCATTTATCACAGGTCCGATTACTTGATAATTAGTAAAACTCTGCAATAATTTATAAGCAACATTACCGGCAGTTAAATAAGGGAATATTAATGTATTTGCACTTTTTCCTGCTAATTTTGAAAAAGGAAATGTCTCTTTCATCAGTTTTTCATCTAAGGCAACATTCGCCTGCATTTCGCCATCCACAATAAGTTCAGGGTGTTCCTTATGAAGTATTTCAACTGCCTCGCGTTGTATTTTCGGTATTCTTCCTTCGTTCGAACCAAAATTAGAATATGAAACAAAAGCTATTCTTGGCTCTATTTTAAATTGTTTAACAGCAAAAGCAGTTTGAAGTGTGATCTCAACCATTTCTTCGGCAGTCGGATTTTTGTTTACCGTACAATCGGCGAGGAAAAACGGACCTTGTTTTGTAATAATAATATACATTCCCGATACAATAGAAGCATCAGGCTTTTTACCAATGATTTCCAAAGCAGGCCTTAATGTATCAGGATAGTTTCTTGTTAACCCTGAAATCATGGCATCCGCGTAACCGGCTTCGACGAGCATCGGGCTAAAGTAATTCCGATGAAGCATAACATCCTGAGCCGAGGTTAAAGTAGCTCCTTTACGTTGTCGTTTTTTCCAATACAGTTCAGCAAATTCCTGTCTGTAGTGTTTTGATTTTTTTGATTTCGGATTAATAATTTCCACTCCGTCCAACTCCAGCTCATTTTTCTTAATTAATTGCCTGATGTATTCTTCATCACCGAGTAAGACAGGACCGGCCAGCTTTTCATTAACTACTATTTCAGCAGCTTTAAGCATTTGATAATTTTCGGCTTCTGCAAATACAACTCTTTTAGGGTCTCTTTTCGAACGGGATTTTAATTGTCTGATTAAAGGATTGCTAAGTCCAAGACGTTTCTGAAGGTCTTCTTTGTATTTCTCCCAATCTTCTATTGGGCTTTTGGCAACCCCCGTGTCAACAGCAGCTTTGGCAACAGCCGATGCTACCCACGAAATCAAACGTGGATCAGTAGGTTTAGGAATTATGTATTCTCTTCCAAAAGTTATATTATGTGCCTGGTATGCAATATTAACCTCTTCAGGTACAGGTTCTTTGGTAAGTGCGGCCAATGCCCTTGCCGCAGCCATCTTCATTTCCTCATTAATGGCTGTTGACTTCACGTCCATTGCCCCTCTGAATATATATGGAAATCCGAGAACATTATTAACCTGGTTAGGGTAATCAGATCTGCCTGTTCCCATAATAATATCATCTCTCACAGAAAACGCATCTTCAGGAAGAATTTCAGGATTAGGATTCGCCATAGCAAAAATAATCGGGTTTTCAGCCATTTCTGCTACCCATTCCTTTTTTAAAGCCCCTGCAACAGATAAGCCAAGAAACATATCTGCACCTTTAATAGCTTCTTCAAGTGTATGAACCGGTTTGTCGGTAACAAATTGTTTTTTAATTTCATTAAGGTCAGTCCTGTCAACATGAAGAACTCCTTTGCTATCTATCATAATAACATTTTCAGGATTAACACCCAGACTTATGTATAGTTTTGTGCACGAAATAGCTGAAGCCCCCGCCCCATTCACAACAATTTTAATGTCCTTAATGTCTTTACCTGTAATTTCCAAAGCATTTATCAATCCGGCAGATGTAATGATAGCCGTACCGTGCTGGTCGTCGTGCATTACCGGTATATCAGTTGCTTCTTTTATCCTTCTTTCAATTTCAAAACACTCCGGTGCTTTAATATCTTCAAGGTTTATTCCGCCAAAAGTGGGGGAAATAGCTACAACCGTATCAACAAATTTATCAATATCTTTTTCATTTACTTCAATGTCAAATACATCAATATCAGCAAAAACCTTAAACAAAAGCCCTTTTCCTTCCATTACCGGCTTACCTGCCAATGCACCTATATCGCCTAAACCAAGCACTGCTGTTCCATTTGATATTACTGCTACCAAATTTCCTTTTGCTGTATATTTATATGCCTCCGAAGGGTTATCCTGTATTGCCAGGCACGGGATGGCAACACCGGGTGTATATGCCAGCGAGAGGTCTCTTTGCGTTGAATATGCTTTTGTAGGTATTACTTCCAATTTACCCGGCCTTCCTTCCGAATGATACTTTAGCGCATCCTTTTTTAATAAACTATCCATTATTATAAAATTTTATTGTGAATTAATTAACAAGCGGGTAAAAGTAATATTTGTTTCAGTTATATAACATCATTTTCAATAGTTTTTTCTAACTAATAATGTTTACAAATTATTTTGTCTGGACTTTATCAATTTATTTAAATTTCTATTTTAGCAAGCTAATTTTAAAATCAATACAAACAAACGGTTTTATAAGGAATGTATGCATATATAGAAGGCAGGTTGACAAGTAAAAATCCTGCATACGCAATCGTCGATTGCAATGGTATTGCCTATATGATAAATATATCATTAAATACCTTTTCAAAATTAAAAGATAAAGACCAGTTCAGGTTATATACCCACTTATCTATAAAAAATGAAGCTACAACACCTGTAGGATTTGTGTTGTATGGATTTGCTGATGAAAACGAACGGCAATTATTCAGGCAATTAATCTCCGTATCAGGAGTAGGAAATAATACAGCAATGCTTATGTTATCATCCTTATCACCTGAAAAACTGCATGCAGCGATAGTTGAAAACAATGCTTCAATTCTTCAATCTGTTAAGGGTATTGGAGCTAAATCGGCACAACGGATTATTATTGATTTAAAGGATAAATTGGAAAAAGGTAAATTACCGGCTGATTTTGTCAGTAGTGTACACAATACAAACAAAGATGAAGCGTTATCAGCATTAACTATGCTGGGTTTTAATAAAGTATCTGCAGAGAAAGCATTGAGCAAGATTATGGAAAAGCAAGAAGGAGAACTTCCAATTGAAACTTTGATAAAAGCAGCATTGAAAATATTATAAACTTATTGGTGGACCTGAATACTTTGAAAAGCTTACCATCCTTGTATTTCAGAAATTGGTAATGAATTTCAAAGTTTTGTTATTTTAGTAAAGACTTTTTATTTGGAGCGGATCGTTAAAAATAGTTTGCTATTTGCAGTGTTGTTGTTTCTATTCTCCACCTTGCAAGGAACAGTATGGAATGCCAACAGTGCTGACAACCACTATAAGATTAATAAATTTTTATTCCCACCCGATTCAACTGAAACCGGTGATACAATACAACATTTAGACCTACCCTACCCTATTGAACAAGAAACCTTTCCATATACCGGCAATGAAAGCACCAACCCTTTATTTTTAAAACCACCTTCTAATGTTGAATCAGATGTTACCTATGACCCTGAAACTGGTCAATACATTCTGGAACATAAAATGGGGGAAACCGAATATCGGACTCCTACTTATATGACATTGGATGAATACAGGGATTACGATCTCAAAAATTCAGTTAAAGACTACTGGGATGAAAGGGCCAAAGCAGCAGGTGTTGGTACCCGAAGTGGGATCATACCTTCTATTTATATTGGTGGTAAGGCTTTTGACCGGGTATTTGGAGGAAGCACAATCGATATTCGTCCTTCAGGTTCGGTTGAACTGATTTTTCAGGTACTTGGAAATTCTCGTGATGATCCTACAATAGATGTAAGACAACGAAGACAGGTGAATTTTGACTTCCAGGAAAAAATTCAAATGAATGTAATTGCAAAAATTGGTGATAAAATTGAATTCAAAACCAATTATAATACCGAAGCAACATTTGAATTTGAGAACAAATTAAATCTACGATATGAAGGTGAAGAGGATGAAATTATTCAGCTAATTGAAGCCGGGGATGTTAATCTACCTTTAAATAGTACGTTAATCACAGGTAGCCAAAGTTTATTCGGTATTAAATCAAAACTCAGATTTGGTAAAACTACGGTTACAGCAATTTTTTCGGAGCAAGAAAGTGAAACTTCCACCATAACTGTTCAAGGTGGAGCCCAAACAAATGAATTTTTATTTAAAGCAGATGAATATGAAGAAAATAAGCACTTCTTCCTTGCCCAATATTTTCGTGATAGTTATGATTCTGCGCTTCGTGACCTTCCCATTGTAACTTCATCGATCAATATTACTAAAATTGAAGTTTGGGTAACCAACATAGGAGCAGCAGTAACCGAGAACAGAAACCTTGTGGCTTTTACTGATATTGGAGAAAACGAACGAATTCAAAGTGATCTGATTTCTCCAAATCCTAATTTTACTATCCCAATTCCAGATACAAGGGCAAATAATTTATTCAGCCAGCAAGTTCTTGACGACACTTCAAAATTGCGTGATATAAACACCGTTAATACATACATGCTAAACAAAGGATTTATTCCCGGACAAGATTTTGAAAAAATTGAATTGGCACGAAAGTTAAATGCTAATGAGTATAACTTTAATAGTAAACTTGGTTTTATTTCTTTGAACAGTACGCTAAACTCTGATCAAATGCTGGCCGTCGCTTTTCAGTACCAGATGATTGGAGGTGATTCCTCGATATTTCAAGTGGGAGAATTTTCAGATGAAGGAATAACCGGACAGAATTGCCTGATGGTTAAATTACTAAAAAGCACCTATGTTGACATTAGAAGTCCATTATGGGATTTGATGATGAAGAATGTGTATTCGCTAAGTGCTTACCAGGTAAACCGGGAAGATTTTACGTTGAATATTCTTTATTCTGGTGATGAATCAGGCGTTCCTACCGGTTATTTTGAAGAAGGCCCGTTTAGTGGAGATCCATTGATCAATGTTTTTAATCTCGACAATCTTGATGCACAGCTAAATCCGCTCCCCCACGGTGATGGGGTTTTTGACTTTTTAGACAATGCAGCAACCCAGGGCGGAACCATCAACTCTGCAAATGGTCGTATATTTTTTACTGTAAAGGAACCTTTTGGAGATTATTTGCGGAAAAAATTCATAAAAGAAGGAGCTGAAGAACTGGCAGATAAATATTGCTACGATTCGCTATATACTTTAACCAAAACTGGGGCAGAACAATATGCTGAAAAAAATAAGTTCCTTATTTCAGGTTACTACAAATCACAATCTGGTTCGGAAATCTCATTGAATGCTTTAAATGTACCACAGGGATCGGTAAATGTTACCGCAGGAGGTGTCCCACTAACTGAGAATGTTGATTATACAGTTGACTATACATTAGGAAGAGTAAGGATCATTAACGAGGGTATTCTTAATTCAGGAACTCCCATAAACATTTCTATGGAAAGTAATACACTTTTCAGTATCCAGACTAAACGACTGATGGGGGCGCATATTGATTATGATTTTAGTCGTGATTTTCATGTTGGAGGAACCATATTAAACCTGCATGAAAGACCATTAACCCAAAAAGTTAATTATGGAGATGATCCGATATCAAATACTATATGGGGACTAGACTATACTTATCAGACTGAATCTAAGTTTATTACAAAGTTAGTCGATAAATTACCTTTTATCAGTACATCTGCGGCTTCAAATATAGCCATTGATGGTGAATTTGCACACTTTATTCCCGGCCATTCAAAAGCAGTTGGATCAAGCGGTGTTTCATATATAGATGATTTTGAAGGAACCAAATCAACGATTGATCTCAGGAGTTACAATACCTGGTATCTGGGTAGTACACCACAGTTTCAGGAAGATCTATTTCCTGAGGCAAATTTTTATGGCGTACAAAACAGCATATTATATGGATTTAACAGGGCTAAAATTGCCTGGTATATTATCGACCCAAGTGTATTTTATGACCGGACAAGTAATATTAAACCAGAGAATGTTACCAACGATGAACTTTCGAACCACTATGTTAGACAGGTTCAGGAGGCGGAAGTTTTTCCAGGCAAAGAAATTCCCAATGGTACACCAACAAACATTGGTGTATTCAACGTAGCATTTTATCCAGAAGATAAGGGGCCCTATAATT
>JAUVJI010000186.1 GCA_030596605.1 Bacteroidales bacterium | reverse complement strand
TACAAGCGATGTCAGAGTTTTGAAGGATGCAAATATTGTATTTCTGGCAATCCCATCAAATGTTACGGTAGATTACACACTCAGTATCAGTGAACATCTGCAAAAAAATGCGATCCTCCTCAATATGGCAAAAGGATTCAGTACAGGACACAAAACCATTACCGAAAGTTTGAGCGCTGCAATACCAAACCCGGTTTGTTCTTTTAAGGGACCTACTTTTGCAAGAGAACTAATTAATAAATTACCCACGGCCTTTACAGTTGGTTCAGAACATATTGAGCATGATGCCATATTCAGTGATATTTTTAGTAATACTCCTGTTCATGTTGATTTTACTACAGATGTGCAAGGAGTTGAATTATTGAGTATCCTAAAAAATATTTATGCTATCGCTATGGGTATCGTAGATGCCCACTTTAATTCGGCTAACCTTCGTTTTCTGTTTTTGACCAAAGCGTTCAACGAAATGAAAGATATATTACTGAAGTATGGCGGTAAAAAAGACACCATGTTCAAGTATTGCGGATACGGCGATTTTAGTCTTACTGCTTTAAACGATCTCAGCCGTAATCGTACTTTAGGACTGTTGATCGGTAAAGGATTCTTTACAGATGATATTTCGGATAAAGTGGTCCTTGAAGGAAAAATTGCTGTAAGTGTTTTCTGTGACGAAATTGCTAAATCCAAATCCAGGAGCTGCCATTATCCAATTATGGCTGAACTGTATAAAGTATTTAATGGGAATTATGATGTATCGGGTTTTGTGAATAATGTAGTCAGATAATCCTACTTACTGAGCATTTTTAGTCAGTAAGTTTAATTAGTTTTTTACATGAAACAAATTCTTCTGACTGAATAATTAAAGTGTAAATTCCTGATCTAATTTTGCTCGTAACGAGTTCGTTTTCTGAAAATGCCGGTAAATCAATTAGTTTTGAATATATTTTAATTCCTCTACTATCATACAATGATAAATCAATTGAGAAATAATCAATAGGACCTGAATTAGATATTTTAATTCTATTCTGAAATGGATTGGGATATACATCAATCGAATTTAAATATAAATCAGAAACTCCACCAGGAGAAATTACCTTCACGGTATCACAATAAGTGGTTTCAAAACAAATATTTGTAACAGTTAAACATACATAATAATCAGAGTCTTCATTAAATGTATGTATAGGATTTTCCAAAATGGATAAGAATCCGTCATCAAAATCCCAAAGATAATTCAAAGCATTCTCAGCATAACTTGTAAAACTAACTTCCATATCATTTATCTCATATTCGAATGAGGCAGTTAGTTCGTGGCAATAATAAATCGTATCATTGTATGAATTCTGACTACAATAGTTAAAAACAGTCAGTGTTGTAATATAAACTCCCTCCTCTGCATATTGAATGATTGGATTTTCCTGACTTGAAAAATATCCATTTCCAAAATCCCAGAAACAAGAATCATAATTTTGTGACTGATTATTAAAAATAACATAAAATTCTTCATCAATTTCATAGGAAAAATCTGGTATAGCTTGGTCACATTCAATGTATATTACTTCTAGTTCAGGCCACCTATTTGAATTTAATTGATCACTTGAAGAAAACGTCATGGTTCTGTATGGTTCCTCATATTTTAGCCGGATCGAAAATCCATGGTACAAATCAGGATGATTAAATAAATCAGAAATCAAATCAGTAACATCTATATCAAGATAATTTTGATACTGGCTCGTGCTTGTTGGTAGGTATACAGGATCATCAAAACTGACAGCAGGTTGCGTAACCCATGTTACAGCATGTTCATCCCATTCTTCAGTTATTTTATACAGGTATGATTCATTTTCGCCCTGATGCCCCGGGCCACCTGTTTGCTCACTATAAAAAAAACTTAGCTTTGCTTCCACAATTGTGGCTGAATCCGGAATGCTACTTAAATCAAATTCTATAAGTGAGCGATTGGTGAACGGATTTAAATTGATAGTTCCTGCCATCGACATAAAATCAAAATGATCTCCCTCATTGGTATTTGGATAAACACTTCTGATTAATACATCTTTTCCTTCATCAGGTCCAGGTTT
Organism: Bacteroidales bacterium; assembly: GCA_030596605.1. GTDB lineage: Bacteria > Bacteroidota > Bacteroidia > Bacteroidales > JAADJA01 > JAADJA01. The sequence continues at coordinate 6,002 of JAUVJI010000186.1, read as the reverse complement.
CAAAAATAGTGTATCATAATCCTGCGCAAAAGATTGAAAAAAAGATAAGAATAGGATAGAACAAGCTACAATTTCGATTTTAAAGAACATGATTCAGTTTATTTGAATTTAAATTTATAAAAATATAACTTTCTTGGTGAATTGTCAAGAATATATTTAAATATAATAGAAATATTTTGACTCTTATGAATAAATTCACTCACATAACAAAGGTAAAATCTATTTCGAAACATAGCTACTGGGAAGCACCCCGGTAGTAATAGGATATTATTTTCAATCAGGCACTGTTTGTTAATACTATGTGTATCATATTCAAATGGTTAATTTTGTTAACACATCTACAATTCGTTCGGAGGTTTTTCCATCCCACAATTCAGGGATATTTCCTGATTTCCATTTATTGCTCAGTATCTTTTCTGCGTAATCCACAATTAGTTTGGTATCGGATCCTGCCAGTTCATTGGTACCTTCCCGAACGGTTATTGGCCTTTCAGTATTTTCCCTTAATGTAATACAGGGGACTTTGCAAACCGTTGTTTCTTCTTGAATACCTCCACTGTCGGTTAAAACAAACCTGGAATCATACACCAGTTTACCAAAATCAGAATATCCAAGAGGATTCGTCATTATGAAATTTTTCATGCTATCTGTTCTGGCAGATAACCCAAATTCTTCTATTTTGTTTTTGGTCCTGGGGTGAACCGGGAAAACAACTTTAATCTTTTGCTGTATGCTTTCAATAGCATTAATAATATTTGTTAAATCATTAACATTATCTACATTCGATGGCCGGTGAAGGGTTAACAAGGCATATCCTTTCGCACCTAGGTTAAGTTCGTTTAGAATTTCCGATTTCTGAATTTTGCTTTGCTGCTTTAGGAGTGTATCGATCATAATGTTACCCACCAAAAAAATCTTATCATCTGTATGGCCTTCTTTTTTGAGATTTTCAACGGCATCCATTGTAGACGGTAATAAATAATCTGATACCGAATCAGTAACAATCCGGTTTATTTCTTCAGGCATGTAACGATCGAAACTTCTGATCCCCGCTTCAACATGTGCCACTTTAATATGCCGTTTTACAGCCACAAGACTGCACGCCATAGTGGAATTAACATCTCCGACCACCAGTACAAGATCAGGATTATGCTCTTCACAAAATTCATCGAATTTTTTCATGATCATTGCTACCTGCTTACCATGGGAAGCAGATCCAACACCAAGATAAAAATCAGGCTTGGGGATAGCGGGTTCTTTGAAGAAGCTTTCGGACTTATTGTAATCATAATGTTGACCGGTATGCAACAAAACCGGATCGAGGAAAGGTGAATTTTGCATCGTTTGCATTAAAGGAGAAATATTCACAAAATTTGGTCTGTCCCCAACTATATTTACAACTTTCATCCAAAATCTATTTTCTGTCCGAAATATCATCCAATAATATTGCAATTTCGCTTGTGAGTTTTTTGCGAGTATAATTTAATCGACTTTTATCGTCGCTTCTATCAAGCAATTTACCATCCATAAAATCTTTATAAAACTCTTGTAAAGCTGTTTTCATTTTCTCTTTATCATCAAAGTCAATAACAATTCCTGCCTTACAGTCATTGATAATTTTTGCACTATCTCCATTTTCTGGTCCAATGCAAAACACAGGTCGGTTTAATGCCAAGTATTCAAACAGTTTTCCTGGTGTAATTCCACTAGCATTAGGCGTATTATTTAACGGTAAAAATAAAATGTTAGCCTTAGCAGCTTCAGTCATTAATTCATCATGTGGTTTGTAATGGATATTATTTACATAACTTTTCAAAGAATTCTTTTCAATTTCCTCGAAAACAGAATAATCTGTTTGGCCAATAAATGTAATTTTTAAATGATCAGAAAAAGAATCATATTCATTCACCAATTCCCGTAACGCCTTCCAAAATACTTTTGGATTACGATCCTTGTTCATAGAACCTATATGGAAAATTTCAAATTTCCCAGGTGGTTGAGATTTTATATCCATAAAGTCATCTGGATCAAATCCATTCGTAACTACTTCAACATTTTTTGCACCAAGTTCCATAAATTCTTTTGCCAAATTCCAGTTTACAGTAACCAGATTATCAGCATTTTTTATAACCTTTTGCTCCATTCTCCTGTGCTTTCGGTCAGCACGAGCAGATAACATTAATTTGTCATAAAAATCAATATTCGTCCAGGGATCCCGGAAATCAGCAAGCCAGGGAATATTAAGCTTTTGCTTTAACCCTAAAGCAATCATGTGCATGCTGTGAGGCGGGCCGGTTGAAACCATGACATTTACAGGATTATCTTTTAGGTAATTTAAAAGATATTTTATGGATGGTTTAATCCAGAATTTTCGTGCATCAGGGATAAAATAATTGCCACGAATCCAAACTGAAATTTTTTCGGTCAATGAAGGATTTTTCTTTTCCGAAAGAAATCCTGCTTTTATGCTGTCTTCTTTTTTTCTTCCAACAAACCTTTTATAAGCCGAATAAGGCTCCCACACTTTGGTTTTTAAAACGGTGATACCTTCCGGGATATCTTTTTCGAGGGATTTATCAATAGCGGGAACCTCGGGATTTTCAGGCGTATAGATGATTGGTTCCCATCCAAAATTTCTTAAATACTTGACAAATTTCAGCCAGCGCTGCACACCTGCTCCACCGCTCGGTGGCCAGTAATATGTTATAACGAGAACTTTTTTCATTCCTCTTTTCTGAAATAATTTCTTATTTCATTAAATCCATATCCCAGAATTAAAAGAATCACAAGCAAAGAAGATGCAAATGATATTTTTTCTCCAACGCGATAAACTTTCGGTTCAAATTTAAAATCAATTTTATGCTCACCAGCCGGAACAATCATGGCACGAAGTACATAATTTACCCTGAAATGGGGTACCAACTTTTCATCAACATATGCATTCCATCCTTTGTCATAATAAATTTCAGAGAAAACAATCAACTGATCTTTTACAGTATTTGATTGATATTGCAGATGATTAGGTTTATAATCAACCAGCTGAATCTGGGCAACAGAATCAAATCCAAGTGTAAAACCTTCCAAAAATTTTGAAAATCTTTCATCAACAATGGCAATAGTTTCAGGATCAAAGTCACTCAATGCTTCTAATTCTTCATCAGCATTTTTAACATATTTAAATCCTTCCACAAACCATGCATTGCCCGATGCCCTTGTATTTGGAATGACCGAAGCCTGGTTTTGATCATCCGGTTGAATTATATACCTTGTGTTCAGCATGTTTAACACACTTATATTGAACTTTCCTTTGATCTGGTGATCATACAATTCCTGGTACCTCCTTAATTTAGCGCCATGGTAGCCACCAATAGATTTATGATAGAAAGAAGTACTGGCATCTGCAAAAGGATCAACCGTTAAATTTAAAACCCGAAAGTTTGGATCTCTATCTTTTAAGATTAATTCATTGGCTGCTGATTTAGGATAAGGCCTTTCTATCTTGGATTTACTAACAAAGTTTTCCGTGTTCAGGTATCTTTTGTTCACTGGCCACATATCCACTGTAATAAGAACTATGATTATCAGGTAAGCATACGTAGCTTTTAATTTGCCAAATAGAAAAGCCCATAACACTACCATGATTATTAAAATAAAAATAAATGATCTGAGTGCATCCATTCTAAGAAGAGTCTTTCGATCTTCAAGAATAGAACTTCTTAACCACTCAGGTAACTGAGCATCCGAAGCACCTGTAAAGTCAAAAAATATTCCCGGGAATAAAACGAATATAAAAGCAAATCCACCTACAATATAAAATGACAATTTTAAATTATTAAGTAGTTTCTTTTTATCAATATCTGATTTAAATATTTGGTCTAAAGCAACAAAAGCGAGAATTGGCATTGTTAACTCTGCAATGACCAAAGTCATTGAAACTGCCCTGAATTTATTGTATCCGGGAAAGTAATTTAAGAAAAAATCAGTTAAGGGCATAAAATTTTTACCCCAGGCGAGTAATATTGACAATAATGTTCCTGCCAATAACCACCACCTCAATGTACCTTTTACGGTGAACAAGCCAAACACAAATAGAAACACAACTATGGCCCCTATATAGACCGGTCCGGAAGTAAAAGGTTGGGTACCCCAATAAGTAGGCAATGCTTTAATAATATCTTTAGCTTGTTTCTCCGAAATCTGATTATTTCTTAAAACCTTATAGGTTTCCGAATTTGTACTTAATTTTCCCTGAGATGAACCGCCGTGGAAATTAGGAATAACTAAAGTTCCTGTTTCTGCAACCCCATAACTCCATTGCGTTGCATAATCCTTATCCAGACCGGATGTCCTGTTCTCCTGGTCAGTAGTCAATTCAGACTTACCGCGGATAGTGTACTTTCCATATTCATAGGTTCCCCACAAATTGGTAATATGTGTCAATACGGCGATGATAGCTGCTATCAGAATAATTGAAGTTGATTTAATAAAGGGCAAATATTTTTTTGATTTAACAGTTCCTACCAACTCCACTATTCCAAAAATCAGAAGTAACAGGAACAAATAATATGAAATTTGCGGATGGCCTGCCTGTATTTCCAAAGCTAAAAATAAAAGGGTTAGAAGTCCGCCAAGAATATATTTACCCCTGTAGGTCAGGATAACCCCTGCAATAACAGGAGCCATATAACCGATGGCATGCGCTTTCGAATTATGGCCTGCTTCAAGTATTATGAAAAAATAGGATGAAAAACCAAACGCAATTGCGCCGGCAATACTTAGCCATGGATCAACCTTCAATACGATCAAAAGAATAAAAAATCCGATCATGTATAAAAAAACCAGTCCTGCCGGATGAGGTAAGCCCAATCTGAAAATATCATCTATATATTGAATGAGGTTTCCTTTATACTTTACAGAAATCTGATAGGCTGGCATTCCTCCAAACATAGAGTTGGTCCATAAGGCCTCCTCACCTGTATTTTCCCTGAAGTCAACAATTTCTTTCGACATTCCTTTGTGACGAGAGATATCATCCTGTCTGAGCTTTTTCCCTTCGAGTACAGGGCTCAAATAAGCCAGCGACAAAATGATGAATATGATAACAGCAGCTAAATAGGGAAAAATACTCTTGATCGATAAGTTTTTCATTTTCCTGATGTTTGATATTTTAATCTTCTATTTCTTCATAATCCACATACTCACCCATATTATCAAGTTCTTTCTTTTTCTCGGGTGTATGTTCAATTGTTATATCTCCAACCTTTCTTTTCGGTTTTTCATATTGTTTTTGATAATTCTTTTGAGTCCTTTTTAAAAAATATTTTGCCAGTAATGGTAATACATATCTGATAAAAAGTCGAAAAACGTAATAAACGATGACTATTATTAATATTGTTCTGAGAAGTTGCATTTCTTAGTATAAGTAGCTAAAATCAGGAAATGTTTAAACCATTCAATAGAAGATAGCTTTGTGCAAAATTATGACAATTCTTTTAGAGACTGTTTAAAAAAAGAAAGGAGATAATTTAAAATTACCTCCTTTATAAAATATCTTGTTGAGATTATTGCAATCGAAGACTATCTTTTATCCATCTTCTCATCAGAAACGGTTAACTTCTTACGGCCTTTTGCTCTCCTTCTTGCCAAAACTTTACGGCCATTTTTAGTAGCCATTCGCGCTCTGAACCCGTGCTTATTAGTTCTCTTTCTTCTTGATGGTTGAAATGTTCTTTTCATTTTGTATCAAAATTTGGGAGTGCAAAAATAGAATTTTTTTAATTACTGGCAAATTTTTTAATAAAATAATTATTTTGTCGGTACAAATATATAGTTTTCTCTATCTCCCCTTTGTTAGGGCTGTTCAATTCTAACCAACTAAATAGGGTTTCCTCAAAAAGTCAGGCCATTGATTTGAGCAAGTTTAATCACATTGAGCACAAAAATGATAACACCAATCCAACTTTCAGAAGTATTCTTTAGTTTTGCCTTGACTTCATTAAGCC
>JAUVJI010000130.1 GCA_030596605.1 Bacteroidales bacterium | reverse complement strand
TGCATTGCAAAGTGGATTGCTGACCAACTATCTCTGGACGTTCCCACCATTGACAGTATCATCGACTGGGCCCAGCAATTGCGCAATGAGAAAATCATCGAGGGAAATAAATTGTTATTGGGCAGCGTAAGCCTGACTACGGAATTCATGTCCGGCATTCCCCCGGTGTATGGACTCAACAGCATCGATGACATACTGGACTAACTTTTGTTTTTATGAATATAGATTGCAAAATCGATAAAGTTCTTAAAACCGGCCAGTTTATAATTGAGTAGACGGCCAGTGAGCTGGTAGCCCACTGGTGCACCAAATGGCGCAAGTGTTCATGCCAGGGTTTGTGCGAAAGCATCACTTGTGCCTTATCTAAAATTAACCAAATAAAACCTACGAGGTCGAAGAAGCCCTGTGTGTGGAGACCTGGCCGGTTGAAAAATCTCATAATATTCATCTGACGACTCAAAGTCATCAGATGAATATCAGGAATTTTATTACTTTTATCCCGAACAATAAAACAACCAAAGCATAACAATGCAAAACCCCGAATTAAAACTAGCATTCGATTTTGTCCAATATACCAACCGTAATATTTTTCTCACCGGAAAGGCCGGTACCGGAAAAACAACCTTTCTTCATAAACTAAAAGACAAATCGCCCAAACGAATGGTAGTAGTTGCACCCACCGGTGTTGCCGCCATCAATGCAGGTGGGGTAACCATTCATTCTTTCTTCCAGATGCCCTTCGGCCCTATCCTGCCCGGACGGCTGGAAACCGGTGAAAATAAATTTGTCCAAAAATTCAACAAAAAGAAGATCAATATTATCCGCTCCCTCGACCTGCTGGTGATAGATGAGATCAGCATGGTACGCGCCGACCTGTTAGACGGTATTGACATTGTACTTCGACGATACAAAAACAGATCACTGCCATTCGGTGGGGTACAATTACTCATGATCGGTGATCTTCAGCAATTGGCGCCTATAGCAAAAGATGATGAATGGAATATGCTCAAGGAACATTACGATACTATTTTCTTTTTCAGCAGTAAGGTTTTCCAGCAATCACAAGCAGTAAGCATCGAACTCAAACATATTTATCGCCAGCAGGATAATAACTTCATTAAGATCCTGAATGAAATACGGGACGACAAGCTATCAGCCAAATCTATCGAAGCGTTGAACGATCGTTACGTCCAGGGCTTCAGCCCGGAAAATGAGGAAGGCTACATCACACTGACCACCCATAATGCAAATGCCAACAGGATAAACCAGGAACAATTAAAAAAGTTAAAAGCTAAAACCTACACTTTCGAAGCTGAGATCAAAGGGCATTTCCCTGAATACTCCTACCCAACTGAATATTCTTTAAAACTTAAAGTCGGGGCGCAGGTTATGTTTGTTAAAAACGACAGCTCTCCTGAAAAGCGTTACTTTAATGGAAAAATTGGTACAGTTACCAATATTGATGATGACTTAATTTATGTAAAAAGTAAAGATGAAGATTCCACGATAATGGTGGACAGGGAAAGGTGGGATAATGTGAAATATACGATCAACGATAAATCCAAGGAGATTGAAGAAGAAGTGGCAGGTTCGTTTGTTCAATATCCACTAAGACTTGCATGGGCAATAACCATACACAAAAGTCAGGGACTAACTTTCGAAAAAGCAGTAATTGATGCACAAGCTGCCTTTGCTCATGGACAAACCTATGTGGCGTTAAGCCGATGTAAAACTTTGGAAGGTCTCATCCTCAGCAGCCGCATCAATTCAAGTGGAATAATCTGTGACAGTACTGTTGGTAAATTCAACCAGGAAGTCGAAGAAAACCAACCTGATGAAAAAATACTGAACACATCCAGGCAAAAATATCAACTCGCCTTATTTGAAGAGTTGTTCAGCTACCGGCAGTTACGATATCATATTGAAAAATGTAAAAAACTTTCGGAGGAGCACAAAAATATCATCCAGGGGAACCTGCCGGAAAAATTAAATGAGATGCTGGTAAAAGGAACCCATATTCTAAATGAAGTGGCGGAAAAATTTCATAAACAATTAAAACAATTATCAGGTTCTGAAGGATCGGAATTACAGTTGCAGGACAGAATCAAAAAAGCTGCTGTCTATTTCTTTGACATGACAGAAAAGAATTTGTCTACACCCATCAAACAAGGCTCTTTCGAAACCGATAACAAAGAAATAAGAAAACAGATTAATGAAACCCGGAAAAAGATCATAGAGTTAGTCGGGATTAAACAAGTTTGCCTGGCATCCTGCAAAAAAGGATTCGATTTGAAAGATTACCTCCATGTGAGGGCAGTTGCTGCTTTACAGCAACCAAAACTCAAACCGTCTGTCCCCAAAATAGTAGTTCCTGAAACTACAGAAAATCCCATTTTGTATGAGCGACTCAGATTGTGGCGTAACGAAGTGGCAAAAGAAACCGGCCTGCCACATTACATGATCGCACACCAAAAACTTTTACTGATCATTTCAAATGCCCTTCCCGGCAATGAAAGCCAGTTAAAAGCAATTAAAGGAATGGGAGGTAAAAAATTAAAACAATATGGTGAAGATTTATTATCCATGGTCCATGAATATTGCTCCAAACAAGGTTTATCAGCAAATGAAGAAATTATAGAAGAAATAAAAAAAGAACCCAAAGAGAACACCAAAGCGATCAGTATGGAATTATTCAGAGAAGGAAAAACTGTCCAGCAAATTGCAAAAACACGAGAAATGGCCGAATCTACTATTGAAGGTCATTTATCCCATTTTGTTGGAACAGGAGAGTTAAAACTGAATCAATTTATAGATGCCAAAACGGCCAGGATCATCATTGATCATTTTCGTGCAAATCCTGAAGATGGTTTATCTAAGGCCAAGGAAGCCCTTGGCGATCCCATTAGTTATTCAGAACTTAAATTTGTACTAAAGCATTTAGAATACCTGGAAAAACAGTAATATTTCACCAATCAATCCATTTGATTTCAATATTGAAACAACCCTATTTAAAGTTAAACTTTGCCTTCATTCAGCAGCCTCTTTGATCTAAGCAGACTTTAACCTTTAGAATCAGACTATTGTTTAGTCAACTATAATATGTCGTACAGTTTGGCCAATCATCGGATGACTTAGGTTACTATTTTCGGTAAATAATAGTACAGTATGTGAGGTGCAATTTGTAGAGTCATCTGATGAATAGTACCCGATTTGCAGTTGACTTGACACTATTTCCCGTTTTAAGTTTACCTAATTAAAAACAAACCATCCGAACAGAAAGAATTGGTAATAAATGTTTTATATAATCTTTACATGAAGAAAATCTTGAAACTTATTTTAGCAGATTACGTTAGTACTATTTCGTTTACTATTGGTCATGAACTTTCAAAAAAAGGTCAAAATCCGGCAAAAAATCAACAATGGTTTTGTACACCGTTTTCAAAATCTTATGGAAAGGTCACAGAATGATTTTCGAGAAAATAGTTACGCAACTGTCTTTGAAGTTACTCCCGATCCGATTCTTCTAACAGATTGCGATTCGCTTATCCGGGCAGCTAATCCGGCTTATTGCAACTTTATAAAAAAGAAACAGGAAGAACTAATAGGCAAAACCTATTTTGATATTTTTCCACAAAAAGTCGCAGAAATCTACAGGCAAAGTGATATTGAAGTTATAAAATCAGCTAAACCAAAAACATTTGAAAGACATTCATCGGGTGATGAGGATCCCTATAAATGGCTCCAGTATTTAAAAGCTCCTGTTCAAGATAAATCTGGCAAACCAATTGGCATACTTACAACTATAAGGGATATATCAGAGCGAAAACAAGTTGAACAGGATTTGCGAGATTCAGAAGAACGTTACCGTGGATTGGCCAATGCTTCATTTGAAGGTATCTTTTTGTCGGAAGATGGTGTTTGTTTTGATGCAAACCAAACTGCGTGCGAAATGTTTGGTTATCGTTACGATGAACTGATTGGCATAAAGGCAGAAGATCTTTTTGTAAAACAATCAAAAGAAACCATAAAAAAGAACATTTCTACCGGATATGAAGATCCTTATGTAGCAATAGCCCTGAGAAAAGATGGTCGTACATTTTTCTGTGAGATACATGGAAAAATGACGGAATACGCTGGGAAATCTGTTAGAATAACTGCCGTTCATGATATTGATATAAAAGTAAAATCCTCAAAAGCACTTGAGGAAAGCAAAATGAAATATAAAGCCCTATATGATTCTTCGAGGGATGCAATCATGATGCTGACTTTTGAAAAAGGTTTTGTTGCCGGAAATAATGCCACGATTGAAATATTCGGTTGTAAAGATGAAGAGGAGTTTATTGTTCAGCAACCGGCAAGTTTATCACCGGAATATCAGCCAGATGGCAACCTTTCAACAGTAAAATCCCAGCAAATGATGTCGCTGGCTCTAAAAAACGGATCAAACTTTTTTGAGTGGAAACACAAACGAATGGATGGGACTGAGTTTGATGCCACGGTACTATTAACCAAAATGCAGTTACAAAAAAAAGTAGTATTACAGGCAACTGTTCGTGATATTACCGATCAAAAGCTTGCAGAAGAAGAGTTAATAAATCACCGAAACCATCTTGAAGAATTAGTAAAACAAAGAACTAAGGAACTTGAAGAAATTAATATCCAGTTAAAAGAAGCTAAAAATAAAGCAGAAAAGTCCGATAAGCTTAAGTCGGCATTCCTTTCCAATATGTCACACGAGATCAGGACCCCCATGAATGCTATCATTGGATTTTCCGGACTTTTAAAAGACAACAACATCACCGAGGATAAAAAAGATGAATATATAGATGTAATAATAGGTAAAGGAAATCTTTTGTTGAATATTATTAATGATATTATCGACATATCAAAAGTTGAAGCCGATGAGTTGGAAATAAATAAAAGCGCTTGTGATGTAAATAATATTGTAGATGAGATCTTTTTGACTTTTCAGAAAACCAAAGAGAACATAAAAAAATCTCATATCGAATTAAAAATTATTAAACCTGAATCAAGCGATGAGCTAACTGTATTTACTGATCCTTACAGGTTAAAACAAATACTATCGAACCTTGTAGACAATGCTATCAAATTCACCCATAAGGGATTTGTTGAGATAAGTTATTATATAACAGGATCAGGAAATAATGAAAAATTAAAGTTTAGTGTGAAAGACTCCGGAATTGGGATTCCTGAAGATAAGTTGGATATTGTTTATAACCGGTTCCGTCAGATTGACGACTCAACCACAAGAGAATTTGGTGGTACCGGGCTGGGTTTAACAATTTCTAAAAAACTGGTAGAACTGATGGGAGGAAGCATCGGAGTTGAATCAAAAGAAGGTGTTGGCAGTATATTCTACTTCTCTATTCCGTATGAAAAAATTAATCGAAAAATTGAACCATTATTACAATCAGAAAAAAAGGCTAAAGCCGGATATACCTGGATGGAAAAAGTGATCTTGATTGTTGAAGATGATTATTCAAGCTTTATTCTATTAAAAAATTATTTACAAAAAACAAAGGTAAAAATCATTCATGCACAAAATGGAAAAGAGTCGGTAGATATTTGTGCATCCATTCCTCAAATCGACCTGGTTTTAATGGATATACAACTTCCCGATATGAATGGGTATGAAGCCACTCGGCTAATAAAACAACACCGCAATCACCTCCCGATTATAGCTCAAACTGCTTACGCACTTGCCGGTGAACGCGAAAAATGCACAAATGCAGGTTGTAATAATTACATTTCGAAACCCATTGATTCCGAAGAGTTATTGCAAAAAATCAATAAATACATAATCGAGTAATTATAGCTAATTGTTAAACATTTTTATCCCAGGTATCATAAATATCATTCTGAGTTTAACTTTATTTATCCCTTGCTTTATAAAATTTAATCCTTTGCTTACTACCTGAATATCTGCTGGTGAAAATATTTTCATAATTATTTGCTAATTAAAAAGATTATAGTAATTTTGCAGCCCTTAAATTTTGCCCGAAATGAAGTGTAAATTGGGCAGGAACCCTTTAAATAATGATAGTTTATGTATTTAGCATCTGAGAAAAAAAAGGACATTTTTAAAGAATACGGAAAATCAGAATTTGATACCGGATCTTCAGAGGGACAAGTTGCTCTATTCACTTACAGAATAAAGCACCTAACCGGTCATCTTAAGAAAAACAAAAAGGATCTTGCAACTGAAAGGTCATTGGTACGATTGGTTGGCAAAAGAAGAAAATTGCTTGATTACCTGAAAAGCAATGACATTGAAAGGTACAGAGAGATCATTAAAAAACTAGGACTAAGAAAATAATTAAACGTAAAAAAGGCAATTTTCGATTGCCTTTTTTTGTATAAAGAAAAAACATTAAATGAGTAAAGTTGGAATTACAAAATCATTCAAGCTTCCTGATGACAGGGAGATAATTATCGAAACAGGCAAATTGGCTACACAGGCCGATGGTGCTGTTGTTATTAAAATGGGAGACACCATGTTGCTTGCAACTGTTGTTTCAAGTAAAGAGCCACGTGAAAATGTTGACTTTTTGCCACTATCAGTAGATTACCAGGAAAAATATGCAGCCACCGGACGTTTCCCGGGTGGATTTTTTAAACGGGAAGCACGACCTTCAGAATATGAAATCCTTATCGCCCGACTGGTAGACAGGGCATTGCGACCGCTTTTCCCGGATGACTATCATTCAGAAACCCAGGTAATAATTTCACTCATATCAGGTGATAAAAATACCATGCCCGATGCAATGGCTGCACTTGCAGCATCTGCTGCATTATCAGTGTCTGATATACCCTTTGGTGGACCAATTTCAGAAGTAAGGGTCGCAAGGATAGATGGAAAACTTACTGTTAACCCTACAGTATCTGACATTGAAAATGCTGATCTTGATATCATAGTAGCAGCAACCATTGACAATATTATGATGGTGGAAGGCGAAATGAAAGAAATAAGTGAAGATGAAATGCTGGAGGCCTTGAAAATTGCTCACGAAGCCATTAAAGTTCAGTGCCAGGCTCAGTTAGAGCTTGCTGCAATGGTTGATAAAGCAAAAGAGAAAAGGGAATATAGTCATGAGGAGAATGATGAAGAATTAAAAGAAAAAATATGGAAAGAAACTTATGATAAAGTATATGCAGTTGCCAAGAAAGGAACCGCAAAACATGAAAGACATGAAGCGTTTGATGAAATCAAGCAGGAATTCATCGATTCATTGTCCGAAGAAGAAGCTGAAGAAAAGGCTATATTGATAGGCCGCTATTATCATGATGTTGAAAAAGAAGCCATGCGTCGCATGATATTAGACGACAGAATTAGGCTTGATGGAAGAAAGATGAATGAGATAAGACCAATCTGGACTGAAATTGACTATCTTCCGGCTGCTCATGGATCGGCTATTTTTACCCGCGGTGAAACCCAGAGTTTAACTTCAATTACACTGGGTACTAAATTGGACGAACAAACAATTGACGGTGCGGTTATTGAAGGAAAAAGCAATTTCATTTTACATTATAATTTTCCCCCGTTCTCAACTGGTGAAGCCAGATTTCTTAGAGGGACAAGCAGAAGGGAAGTTGGTCATGGAAATTTAGCGCTAAGGGCATTAAAACCGATGGTTCCCCCTTCAGGTGAAGAAAATCCTTACACAATCAGGATCGTTTCTGATATCCTTGAGTCAAACGGGTCTTCCTCAATGGCGACGGTTTGTGCTGGAACATTGGCCTTAATGGATGCCGGGGTAAAAATCAAAAAACCTGTATCAGGTATTGCAATGGGGTTAATTACGGATAAAGATTCTGATAAGTACGCTATTTTATCTGATATACTGGGTGATGAGGACCACCTCGGAGATATGGATTTTAAAGTTACCGGAACAAAAGATGGTATCACCGCTTGCCAGATGGACATTAAAGTGGACGGTTTGTCGCATCAAATTTTGAAAGAAGCGCTTGAACAAGCAAAGGAAGGAAGGCTTCACATTTTGAATGAGATGGAGAAAACCATTAAAGAGCCCCGTGAAGACTACAAATCCCATGTTCCAAGAATTGAAAAAATGACCGTACCAAAAGAGTTTATTGGTGCAATAATAGGCCCTGGGGGAAAAGTAATACAAGAAATTCAGAAAGAAACTAACTCAACAATTATTATTGAAGAGGTTGGGGAATTTGGAATAGTTGATATTATCTGTACTGATAAGGATTCTTTTATAGCTGCTAAAGACAGAATAAAGTCCATTATTGCTGTTCCCGAAGTAGGTGAGGTTTACCTGGGAACCGTAAAGAATATTACAGCCTTTGGTGCATTTATTGAAATCATACCAAATAAGGAAGGATTACTCCATATTTCCGAAATCGATTGGAAGCGCATTAATAAAGTAGAAGATGTCTTGAACGTAGGCGACAAAGTTAAAGTTAAGCTTATCGATGTTGACAGTAAGACAGGAAAGCTGAAACTATCCAGAAAAGTCTTAATCCCAAGGCCAGAGAGAACATAATACCTGAAACCTTACCGTAAATAATTCGTAAAATTTCCCGAAAATCAGCTCGCATTGGTTTTCGGGATTTTTATTTTAAAAAACTACATCCCTGATTGATGCTCTGTTAAGTTATTTATGCCTTATTTGCTAAGGCTAATGTGATATATGTAAAATCCGTTTATGAGACAACTGAAAATAATCAAACAGGTAACCAATAGAGACACACAATCCCTTGAAAAATACCTGCATGAAATTGGTAAAGTTGATCTCATTTCGGCTGAAGAGGAAGTTGCCCTGGCTCAAAAAATTAAACAAGGCGACATGTCAGCCCTGGAAAAATTAACCGAAGCAAACCTGCGATTTGTGGTTTCCGTTTCAAAACAATATCAAAAACAAGGCTTAAGTCTTCAGGATTTAATTAATGAAGGTAATCTTGGGTTAATAAAAGCAGCCCAGCGTTTTGATGAAACACGTGGATTTAAGTTTATATCCTATGCTGTTTGGTGGATCAGGCAATCAATTATGCAGGCCCTGGCTGAACAATCACGTATTGTCAGGTTGCCACTCAACAGAATTGGTTCCATTAATAAAATCAATAAAGCTTATGCTCAATTAGAGCAACAATTTGAGAGAGAGCCTCATTCAGAAGAAATTGCCAATCTTTTGAAGGTTGATGAGGAGGATGTTGAGGTTTCAATAAAAAACTCGGGTCGGCATGTTTCAATGGATGCTCCGCTTTTAAATGAGGATGAAAATAATTTATATGATGTATTGAGAAGCGATGAATCGTCAAGCCCTGAAGAAGAATTAATTCACGATTCATTAAAGATTGAAATTGAAAGAGCCATTTCAACACTAACCCCAAGAGAAGCAGATGTACTCAGGTCATATTTTGGATTGAATAGCAAAATTCCATTATCACTGGAAGAAATTGCTGATAAATATGAACTTACACGCGAGCGGGTGAGGCAAATAAAAGAAAAAGCAATTAGGCGACTCAAACAAACTTCAAGAAGCAATCTACTAAAGACATTTTTAGGTTAATAAAAGAGCGGTTTAAAAGCCGCTTTTTTTATAAAATCTTATTACTTTTACTCCCTGAAATTCATACCGTATGAAAAAATTAATTGCGCCTTCTCTGCTCTCTGCAGACTTCAGTAAACTTCGGGAAGAAATAGAAATGATCAATTCAAGTGATGCCGATTGGTTTCATATTGATGTGATGGATGGCGTATTTGTACCAAACATCTCCTTTGGTTTTCCGATTATTAAGTTTATTAAAAAATATGCAACAAAGCCCCTGGATGTTCACCTGATGATTGTGAACCCTGATCAATATATTGAGCGGTTCAGGGATTATGGAGCTGATATCTTAACGGTACATTATGAAACTTGCACTCACTTACACAGATCGCTAAATGCGATCAAGGAACTGGGAATGACTGCAGGAGTTGTTTTAAATCCCCATACAAGCGTTTCTGTTTTAGAAGACGTTATTTATGACACTGATATGGTACTGCTAATGTCAGTAAATCCTGGCTTTGCTGCACAAAAATTCATACCTCAAACTTTTGAAAAAATTAAAAAGCTCAATAACCTTATTCAGAAAAATAAGCTGAATACTTTGATTGAAATTGATGGTGGAGTAGATGATTCCAATGCAGAAAGGCTTTTCGAAGCTGGGGCAAATGTACTGGTAGCGGGGAATAGCATATTCTCTTCTTCCGATCCTAAAGCTATGATCTCAAAGCTAAAGAATTTATAGTAGAATTTAAATGAATCAAGTTATTTGAATTATATCAGGTACTTTTTTCAACCTGCTATAATATATATATAGTATCGAAATGAAAGTCGAATTTTGAAAATAAATATTCTATTTTTGTTGAATTGAAAATAAATTAACCAATCAGGATATGAACGAAGAACTAAAAAAATTAAAACCGGAACAACTCTGGTATTACTTCACAGAAATTTTAGAAATACCAAGACCCTCAAAAAAAGAAGAAAAAATAATCAAGTACCTGCTTGATTTTGGCAGAAATAACAACCTGGAAACCATTCAGGATGAAGTAGGAAATATACTGATCAGGAAACCTGCCACACAAGGAATGGAAAATATTAAATCGGTTGTCCTGCAAAGCCATATGGATATGGTCTGCGAGAAAAACGCTGATGTTGAATTTGATTTTGATAATGACCCGATCCAGGCATGGATCGATGGTGCATGGGTAAAAGCAAAAGGCACCACCCTCGGCGCTGATGATGGAATTGGAATTGCAACACAACTGGCTATTCTTGGTTCTACGGAAATTGAACATGGACCTATCGAATGCCTCTTTACTATTGATGAAGAAACCGGATTAACCGGAGCCTTTGGTTTAAAACCGGGATTTCTTAAAAGCGAAATATTACTCAATCTTGATTCGGAAGATGATGGTGAGTTATTTATTGGATGCGCAGGAGGAAAAGATACTGTTATAACAATGGGCTTTACCAAAGTACCCTTACCAAAAGGTTATGTTTCTTATAAAGTATCTGTATCAGGACTTGTGGGAGGTCACTCTGGTGATGATATCCAGAAAGGAAGGGCCAATGCAAATAAACTCCTAAACAGGGTTTTATGGTACAGTGCTGATAATTTCGATTTAAGGGTTCATAATTTCGATGGCGGAAATTTACGAAATGCAATTGCAAGAGAATCTTTCGCGATTGTTTGTTTGCCTTCTGGTAATGAAAAAGATTTCGTTGAATACATTAATAAATTTGAAAAAATAGCAAAATCCGAGTATAAGATCACTGAACCTGATTTAAAAATCAATTCAACAAAAACTGATGAACCGGCATTTTTAATTGATGAACAAACACAGGAAAAACTATTGAATGCTATTTATGCATGTCCCCATGGAGTAATTGCCTGGTCGGCAGATATACCGAATTTTGTCGAAACATCAACCAACCTGGCTTCGGTGAAATTTAAAGATGATGAAATTATTATCACTACAAGCCAGCGCAGCTCGGTTGAATCGGCCAAAGATGATATATGTAGTATGGTAGCCAGTGTTTTCAGGCTAACCGGAGCCAAGATTAAACATACGGATGGTTATCCCGGCTGGACACCCAATCCAAACTCCATGATAGTTGACCTAACCAGGGATTCGTACAAGAAGCTGTTTAGTGAAGATCCAAAAGTTTTGGCTATTCATGCAGGTTTAGAATGCGGACTGATAGGAGATGTTTATCCGGAGATGGACATGATTTCTTATGGACCAACAATCAAAGGCGCTCATTCCCCTGATGAAAGATTAAAAATAGATACGGTTATAAAATTCTGGGATCTGACTTTGGATGTATTAAAGAAAATCCCGAAAGAATAATTTTTAAAAACCACCCCAGAAACCGATTCGAATTCTTGGATTTGAATAGGGTGTGTAAAAGTGTTCGTTAAAATTCCAGAGGACTTCTAAAAACATATAGGAATTGTTTCCCACAGGCTGGTAGATTCCCCCACCAAAAAAGATACTGGTAAAACTCATTTGGTACCTATCCTTATAATAGAGGTTACCCCATCTATCCAGATATGAACCATAAGGACTCATTTGATAATCAATATTAAAAAATAATGGTTCAACTTCTCCATGCAAAAATAGATTTCTGATAACTGGAATTTCCAATTTCGACAAATAGTACCTAGCAAAGATATTCCCCCCATACATATGAGTCTTCTGATCAGCATATGTGGAATCATCCCAATTAAAATAGTAATCTTTATAACGATAATACTTATAGGTTATACCCAGTCCAGCATAAAATTCATCGGTTACCCTGTAAGCAACAACTGGTGAAATATCAATTAACGTACTGTTTGAACTGATGCCAAAGCCCAATACTCCGCCAACCGAAATTCTATCCTTAAACGGTTTCTTTTTATAAGTTCCCTTTTCCTGCCCGATAAGATTAGTGCATAAAAATATTATGCAGATGAGAGATCCAATTTTACCGATTCGTATATATTTAACTTTCATAATAGGTACTTATTATAATATAGTATAACACCAAAACTATAAAAATATTTAAAACCAGCAGTAATATTTATTCAAAAATGAATAGTAATTTACCACCTTAATTATTCATAATTAACAACTTGAGATTTATTTTATATAAAGTGATAAAAAGGTTTGTTTTTTACAAATATTAATATCTATCTTTGCACCCGCTTTTTAACACAACGTTCATAAAAAAAATTCTAAAAATAATGTTAAAGGAGTGTATAAATTTATTGTACATTTGCAAACCTTTTTCGCAAGATAATTTTTCCAAATTTTTTTAGAAAAAACTTGCACATTAAAAAAATGGTTGTACTTTTGCAGCCCGTTTTGAAAATTTAGAATTAAAAAAAACGAAATAAGTTCTTTGAAAAAACTGAAGTAAAGCCTAGTAGCAAATATCTACAATTCCAAATTGAATTAGTAAATAGTAAATCTTGAGACATTAAATGATTTTATTACAATGGAGAGTTTGATCCTGGCTCAGGATGAACGCTAGCGGCAGGCTTAATACATGCAAGTCGAGGGGTAACAGGGAAGCTTGCTTCCGCTGACGACCGGCGCACGGGTGCGTA
>JAUVJI010000072.1 GCA_030596605.1 Bacteroidales bacterium | reverse complement strand
TTAAAAAATCAGAAAATGAATTTTTTATTTATGGTTATACTTTTTCTACAGATGGAGATGTACAATCTGGAAATAATGGGCATTCCGATTTATGGGTAGTAAAAATAAATAGTCAGGGTGATATTATTTGGGAAAACACTTACGGATGTACAGGTATTGATGATGCAAGGGACATGATATTAACCCCTGATGGGGGTTTTGTAATGATAGACCGCATTGGCATTGGTGGAGGAGATGTAACCAATTTTTACGGAAGCGGAGATGTTTGGATGTGCAAATGCGATTCGCTCGGTAATATTGAATGGGAAAAAACCCTGGGCAATGAAGGCCTGGATAACTGTGTTTCTATGATTATCAACAGCGAAAACAACATTATGATGATTGGTGCAGCCCAGAAGCATGGCGGCCTGGTGGAGTGTTACCCCGATGAAGTCTGGGGCGATGTATGGCTCGTTGAGCTTGACTTGCAGGGTGATATTATTTCGCAGCATTGTTATGGAGGGAGTGATTATGAGCTTGGATATGACATTGAAGAGACTGGTGATGGTTATATCTTTAATGCAAGCTCATATTCTAATGATGGTGATGTTTCGGGGCATCACGGCCCTAGTGGAGGAAATGATGCTACAAATGACTATTGGATTGTAGAAATAAGTGATACGGGGGAAATTGTTTGGGAATATTGCTATGGCGGTTATGATTCTGATAATCCGATATTTATTACTCAAACTCCAGATGGAGGGATATTGGCAATAGGCACTACTTTTTCCAACGACGGCGATGTAAGCGGCAACCACTCCAATCCTAGCTGGGATACGGATATATGGGCAGTAAAGTTAGACTCGCTTGGTGAAATAGAGTGGCAACGCTGCTATGGAGGCTGGGGCAGCGAGCGGCTTGAGAACCCGCACACCATCCTTAAAAAAGATGATTATAATTATGTGATTGCTTCCTCAACCGATTATAGTCCTTCATATGATATACAATGTGATATTCATGCCAACGGAGACAGGGATGCCTGGATATTTGAAATAGATTTAGAAGACACCACTGGCTTGTTTGAAACACCTGTTTTGCAGGGTAATATAATGGTTTATCCAAATCCTGCGGGGGATTGGGTGGTGTTTGAACTACATACCTCCACTAATAAAAACACTGTCATTCCGACGACCGCAGGGAGGAGGAATCCCACGGCAAACAGCAGCCCGCTAAAGCAAAGGGATTCCTCCCATTCAATCGGAATGACAACCCTTGATGGTTCTGCGGTTGTAATCGTTAACGTTTTCGGGCAGGAAGTTGCAAGCTTACTTATCAAATCTGAGAAAACGGTTTGGGATACAAGAGCGATAAAAAGCGGGATTTATTTTTATAGTGTGGATATTGAAGGGAAGATCGAGAGTGGGAAAATTGTTATTCAATAAAAAAAAATGCTGTTACCAGAAAGTAACAGCATTAAAAATAATACACCTTATAATATTATAGATAACCTTTTTCTTTTGCTTCTTTCAGGGCAATTGATATTCCCTTTTTAGTAATCGTTCTAATCCCGGCTGCAGAAACTTTAAGGGTTATGTATTTTTTTTCATCGGGGATGAAAAACTTTTTGGTCTGCAAGTTGGGATAAAACCTTCTTTTTGTTTTGATGTTTGAGTGGGAAACATGGTTTCCCACCATCATCTTCTTTCCTGTTATCTGACAAATACGTGACATCGTTTCTTGTTTTTCAAATTTCTTTTTCAAAAAAGGAGTGCAAAGAACGGAATTATTTTTGAAATAATCAAAGGTTTATTTTCTTTTTTAAAAATTTACTGCTTCGATTCAGTTAAACTATTCTTAAATGAAATCAACGTATTCCTGAACAGGATTGGAAAAGAACTCATCATCCAAAACAAAAACCCATTCCTGGTTTTTTTGAACTTGCACACCGCCATTTTTAAATAGTTCATATAAAGCTGTGGGCAGGCACATGGGATATTTACTTTCACGTGCATCAGGCATCATTGTGTTCAACATATTCTGAGGGTGAAATCCTTCAACCTCTTTATCAGGGTCAATTCTGTTTGTGATCCTGACAGAGTTTAGATGTACAGGCAAGGGCTGAAGAAGGACTATAGCATGTATATCCTCGTCTTTATTCAGTTTGTCTATTAATTCAAACAATTCATCTTCAGTAACATTTTCAGGTTTTACCTCCGTAAGCACATGAAATCCCAGTCCTTCTGCCATTTGAACCTGAAGCGTATTTCCTTTTAAAATTTTTGTTTCCATGACTTTTGTGCTTTTTAGTTTATTTGTGATAATGTTTAAATTAGTTGTTTAAAAGCGCACACCAAATGCTACACCGATAAATCCATGATTATATTTTACAGCAGTTTTGGGCAATGGATCACGATAAGGATCTTCATCAAACGGGCCAATTTCCGCTTTGCCCACATATCTGTACTGTCCGTTCAGTTCAAAAAAGAAAAGGGACTTTTTGGGGATCCTGAATCCGAAATCAATTAGAAATCCAACTTTAGTATGTTTGTATTCCACATCAATCCCTTCCGCATGACAGCTGCTTTCCCATGCCTTTGTGAAATAGACAGAAGGCCCAATACCGATTCTTACGATGTCATACACATTGTATGAAAAGATTGGAGAAATATTATAGACTGAATAATCAATGTATAAGTTGTGGCCAAAATCTTCGATCTTGTACCCATGTGTGCTGCCAAGGTTTGTATATCCTCCCACAATTCCAATTGTAAATGGAGTTTTTAAATAATACTTTATACTTATCATCATTGATGGTTTAATATTTTTTTCAGTATAAGGATGATCTGTACCTGATCCGCCAAACCAGCCACCACTTCTGTAATCGTCAAATCCATTGATAATCATTGCATCTTCGATTTGTTTAGATGGGCATCCTATCGTCCAACCTACATATGTTGCAACCGACCAGTTCTTTATTTTAGGGGTGACTGAATTCCCTTGTTCTTGAGCGGACAAAGCAGTTATCAATAAACTGCTCATCAATAATGTTAATGCTAATTTTTTCATGGTTTTTCTCCTTTCCTTTTAAAAACGGAAATAAAGATCAATTCTCAGACTGGGATAGACAGCGGGTTCATAGATGTCGAAATCAAACCATGATGAAGTTTCAGGTACTTTCCGCTCTTCTTTATGGTTGATCGGAATATTTAATCCGGCATCTATATTAAACCCAAACAAATCTATAATTGCTACCTCTTTGCCAAAACTGAAATTCAGGTGTGTATCTTTTGTAATTTCTCTTTCCGTTTCCCACCTAATATAATTTACTCCGAATCTGAAATACCATGGATCCTTTGCAGGTTTCCCATTACGATTTAAAGTCGCATAGTTATCTAAGGAAAAGGTAAAAACTCCTTCCTCCTCATTATTCATTGGAAGAGAACCAACAGTAAAACCAAGTCTGTAGTTGGTCCCGAGATGTGCCCTTAACCCTCCATGCAAAAAATCTGGTAAACCAAACCCACCCATTATATCCATTCGAAAATTTTTATTTGATTGGGGGTCTTGTCCGGTATGTAAATCTGTAACTAATTTATTGCCATAAATATTTTGGATAGAAAGCAGGATGTTTAAGAGTATAATTTTCAATAATAAATTTGTTGTTTTCATGACCTCAATATTTTAAGTTATTATTTTGATGAACTGAAACAAAATTAATGTCAGAAAGAGGCTGATCAAAACGGATAAATACAAGGTATTTCCGATTAATTGTATATTTTAGTTATATGCAGGGTGGTAATTTATTACAGTCTGAAAAAATGCAATTGAGAATAAAAAAATCTTGATTTTGGGAATTTTTGCAAATCTAATTTTCTTGAATATTGATATTTAATAATCTTTGCTTAACTCTGCAAAAAGATATGAAGAGCAGGAATGTTTTCTTTTAGTCTTCCTATCGGACCCAGATGGGTGGAATTGCTGATTCTAATTTATAAACCCTGGTATCGCTTCTTAAATTATCGAGGATCTAAATACTGTTTCGGCCAATAACTTGTCATTGTTAATCTCTATAACTCCCTTTTCATTCATTTGTAAAACAAATTTAAGTTTTTGATTTTTGAATCCTTTTTGGTTATTGTAATCTTCAATGATATCATTTGGAGTTGTAAAAAGTCTTCCAAAAAGGTCATGTACAATTATTATCTGGGCATGCTCGTATGAACGATAAATTAATTCAGTACATGAAAGTTTGTCGTGGGTGCTAAAATCAAAATCATAATCATAAGGTTTTCCTATTTGGCTAAATGCATTTTCGATGGCTACATTAATATCCTCTTTTGGAACGATTGGTCTAAAGATGATAAATGCATTCGCCTGCAATGATTCTTCAAGTGTCCGGAGGGTGATCCCTTCGCTTATTGCTTCAATTACACAGGGATCATTTTTAATGTATTCTTCTGCATCCGGACCAATATATAATGCTGAATGTGTCCAGTAACCCGGAATAAAAAGATTTGAAATAAATCCATTACGCCTGGTTAAAATAATATCACCCGGTTGTAACTGCTGATGAACGATACTCAATTGACGGTTACTAATCGGATAAGAGTTATTGTAAGTTATTCTAGTATCGCCAGCCCAGCAAAACAAGGTAGACTTTGCCAAATATAATATATTTGAGGATTGATTAAATAAACTAGAACCAGATAAAATGATCAATAATGAAATTGATATAAAATTTATCCAAATCCGTTCCTTGGTTATCTGTTTAATTTTTATTGACATTCACATCTCTTGTTTTTATGTTAAACCTATAACGAAAAGAAATGGATGCACAATATATAGAATTTTTTCCAGATGCCACATAGGGTTCTATAATATATTTAGTTGCCTATATTATTGATAATTAAAAAATTATTACCTTTGAATCAAATCCTAAAGTTATGGAACTACAGACACTTCTTTTTCAACAGATTAAGGAGGGACTTCCTTCCCATTTATCTTTGGTAGACGAAATTTCGGAATTATTAGGAATAAGTTATGATAGTGCATACCGGAGAATCAGGGGTGAAAAGGCACTTTCAATGGGCGAACTGAATAAAGTCAGTCAACATTTTGAGCTCTCGATTGATGCTTTATTCAGTCTAAAAAGCGACAATGTTGTTTTTAAACATGTTCCCATTGTTCCACCTGAGATTGGTGTTAAGAAGTGGCTAAAAATTATACGTGACGATTTAAAGAAAATCCAACATTCATCTACAAATGAAATTATTTATGCTGCCAAAGACCCACCAATTTTTCAATACTTTCAATTCCCTGAGATCGCAGCTTTTAAAATGTTTTTCTGGGAAAAAACTTTATTTCAATTTCCTCAGCACGCCAACAAAAAATTTGCGATAAACGATTTTGATGAAGATATCAAAACCATTGGTGAACAAATACTGGCAGCATCAATAAAAGTACCCACCATTGAAATCTGGAATGAGGACACGTTCAATATTACCTTCAGACAAATTGAGCATTATTGGGTATCAGGTCTGTTTGAAAAAAAGGAAGATATTCGAATATTATGCGATAAATTATACGTCTGGATCGAGCATATTAAAAAGCAGGCAGAACTGGGATTCAAATTTCTATACGGGACAGAACCAAATGGAGTAGAAAACAGCTACCGTTTTTATGAAAATGAGGTCGTTTTAAATGATAATACGATCTTCGTTAAAACAGATAAATTTACAGCAACCTATCTTACTTATAATGTTCTAAGCCTACTTGTTACTACAGACAAAGCTTTCTGTAAAAGTGTAGAAAACTACCTGAAAGGAATTTTAAAGGAATCGATACTTATCAGTTCGGTAAATGCCAAAGAACGAAACAGGTTCTTCAACAAGTTACTCGAAAAAATTGATAATTTCAGATCGACACTTGAATAATGCTGATATGTTATTCCTTCAAAATGATTAGTAATTAGTACCAGCTAGCATTCCCAATATATTATTAAAGTCACATTTTAATGGGAGATATTATTCATATATATTTGCATTAAGAGCTTCATATCAGGAACTTAATATGGGCTGGCATGTCATTTGAAATGATTATTCACCATTTCTTTATATAACAAAATAAAAAATGATATTTTGATGAAAAAAACGTTAATAATAACTTTACTCTTACCAATTCTTTTATTTTCTGGATTGGCATTTTCGGGAAATCCGGCTGACAGTAAAATCAGTCATAGCGAGTGGAACGCACTCCTCAATAAATTTGTAAACACTGATGGAATGGTTGATTATTCTGGATTGATCAAAGAAAAAACCAAGATTCAGGCGTATCTTGAAATGCTGGGCCAAAATATGCCGGATGATTCATGGACAAACAATGAAAAACTAACCTACTGGATAAATGCCTACAATGCTTTTACAGTTGATTTGATAACCAGGAATTATTCGCTTAAAAGTATCATGGATATTGAAAAAGCCTGGGATATCAAATTTATCCAAATAGGAGGAAAAACCTATAGTCTGAATGAAATTGAACATGAGATCATCCGTAAGGAATTTAATGAACCCAGAATTCACTTTGCACTGGTTTGTGCAGCTGTTTCGTGCCCTCCATTACTGAACGAGGCTTATAAGCCAGAAAAACTTGAATCACAATTACAAGATCAGACTGTAAAGTTCATCAACAATCCTGACAAAAACAACATCCGGGAAAACTCTGCAAAAGTTTCTCAAATATTCAACTGGTTTAAGGATGATTTCACCAAAGAAGGAACTTTGCAAGAATATTTAAATAAATATTCAAAAACCAAACTCGATTCTAATGCTAAAATTGAATTTATGGATTACAGCTGGGAATTAAATGACCAGAGATAGTTTTTCAAAATTTTTTGAATAGCACTTAGGTTTTGTTTTTGAAAATTCTAATTTAGCCCCTGCTTATTTTCATCTCATGAGATTAGAACAAAAACAACAAATCAAAACCCTATTGACCATATGGTCTATATCAGCACCCATTACAGTTATCTTCATGTATTTTACTTATTATCCAGGATGGCAATCTATTGCTGCCGGGATTTGTATAGGTATTTCCATTCCTTTAATTACTACTTTATATACCAACATCATAGTTAGAAAGTATTTGTTAAAAACCAATTTACTTATTCTGTTAACGCTGAATACGATTGTTCATGTTCTTGTCATATTCACTATTGCTGTTTTTTTTGTAGTCATCTTCTACATGAAGGGAGATTTCAATCATCTATTAAGTAATTTAAGTTTTCTGTACAGTAAGTATTTTGTAATAGGCATTGCATTTGGTTTAGGTTTAAGTCTTATTTTCAATTTCTTTTATATACTCAACACACTGATCGGGGGACGGACCCTTGGAAAATTGTTTATTGGCGTGTATCGTAAACCCATTGAAGTGGAAAGGGTTTTTATGTTTCTCGATATTAAGTCATCAACTACAATTGCCGAACAAATTGGACATCTCAAATTTTTATCACTGGTAAATGACTTTTTTTATGACATTGCTGAACCGGTAAGACAAACGAAAGGTGAAATTTATAAATATGTGGGTGACGAAGCCATTATTACCTGGAAAACAAAAGATGCTATTAACAATGCCAATTGCATTCGATGTTTTTCCTTAATTAATTCAGTCATTGAAGGAAAGGCAAAACACTACATCGAAAAATATGGTATTGTACCAGAGTTTAAAGCAGGGCTTCATGGTGGGTTAGCTGTTACAGGTGAACTGGGTTTTACCAGGCGCGAAATTGCTTATATGGGTGATGTCCTGAATACAACAGCCCGAATTGAGGAAGCGTGTAAAAGCTATGGCGAATCACTACTCATCTCAGAAAATCTCGTTTCGCAAATGGACCAACAGAACACTTTCACATTTAAGGAAGTGGGAAAAGCCCAACTAAGAGGTAAAGAGACAGGAATGACTCTTTTTGCTGTAAAATTTGATTAGCCGGGAATAATATAATTTTTTCAATCCTTTTGCGATTCAATTAATATTATACATAAATTTGTTGTGTAATCATGTATAATGTTGTTTAAGGATATGGAAAAGTATTTAACCATAAGTCAAGCTGCTAATAAATTAAACGTTAGTCCTGAAACGCTTAGAAGATGGGATAATAATGGTAAGTTTAAAAGTTCCCGTCATCCTATCAACAATTATCGGGTGTACTCCGATAAACAAGTTATTGATTTGGTTGAAGAACTTCAATTAGAAATATCTTATCGACCTCCACAAGTTGCCAATGAGATTCTATCCCCGTTTTTTTCAACTGAATTTGGTAAATTATTTAATTATGATGCTATTAAATTCTTAAAACAACTTGATTCAAATTCTATTGATTTAATTTTTGCAGATCCCCCTTATAATATAAAAAAAGCCGAGTGGGATACTTTTTCGTCTCAAAAGGAATATGTTGAGTGGAGCATGGCCTGGATTATCGAAGCACAAAGAGTCCTGAAAAAAACAGGTTCACTATATATTTGTGGATTTTCAGAAATATTAGCAGACATTAAATGGTCAGCATCACATTTGTTTAAAGGATGTAAATGGCTGATATGGTTTTATCGAAATAAAGCCAATTTAGGTAATGACTGGGGACGTTCTCATGAAAGTATCTTGCATTTCAGAAAAACCAAAGATTATATTTTTAATATTGATGATATTCGCATTCCTTACAATAAACATACTTTAAAATATCCGAAAAGAACTCAGGCAGAATCTTCTCAGTACTCAAATGGCAACAAAAAAGACTATACCTGGGAACCGAATCCCCTCGGGGCAAAACCAAAAGATGTACTTGAGATTCCCACTATCTCAAATGCCGCCTGGGAAAAGTATCCTCATCAAACTCAAAAACCTGTTGAATTGCTCAGAAGAATAATTCTATCTTCCTCAAACAAAGAAAGTGTTATTCTCGATCCATTTGGTGGTTCGGGAACAACTTATGCCGTTGCAGAGGCGTATCAAAGAAAATGGCTTGGGACGGAATTACATTTAGATTACTGTCATACTATAAAAGAAAGATTAAATGACATGGAGCATATTTCAAGAATTTATAGCGCCAAAGATGAGAAAGAATCACAAAAAAGAAGAAAATCTTTAAGAGGTTAAAATATCATTAATGTCATTTGTAATCAATTCTGAGAACGGCTTCATATATTTTGAATAGGGTTCTTTTCTAACAGTTGGAGGTGGATCAAGATAATAAATCCCATCCAGTTTCGTCAGAAACTCAGAGTAAACCATAAACAATCCTGAGACCAACGTAAAACTTATATTATCACTCTGCTTCCTTTGAACATCATTCAAAAATACTCCTATTACTTTTTGCGGATGTTCAACAAATCTTTCAAGGAGAATCTTATCAATAAACATTTTCCCCATTCTATCCTTTGAAGTTGTTTTTATAGAAACTACAATTTCATTTTCATCCAGTGACTTAGAAGATGACCTAACTTTGCTGCAAGGAGAAAGAATCAAATCATTTTCACATTTATAAGTTTTAATGCCCTCATCAGTTTCATAGGGTATTTGAAGTATGATTTTTTTATTTGCTATTCCAAATTTCTGAGAAAACTATTTTTATTAGTTCCTCAAATCTATTGCCAACAAGTTTTCTTGCGCTATTTGGTTTGACTAATAAATCCAATCCTGCACCAATCGATTGCTGAATTGTATATAACGTTTTATCTATTGTGATTTTTTCTTCTACGGATATTGGCAACTTCGACTTAATTCTACTAAAAGTTTCCTTTAGTTGATTAAAATTTTCCGAAAAATCACTTTCTTCCAGTAAAAATAGTTTTTTATTTATAGGTCGGACATATGTTGTTGTTCCGGCAATTTCAGACGCATATATTATGTAATCCCTTTTTTCCTTGAAACTACTGATAATATTTGGTAAATATTGTAAAACCCGTATTGTTAAATCACCAAATTCGTTTAAACTTAGTTTAGACTCTTGTAAATCTTTATCTAATGAAATCATGATTTTTATTTAAAAATACTTCTATTCCGAATACATCGCAAAATAAATATCAAATACTTCTGATGCTTTGTTCGCAATATCATCCTGTTTAAACCGAGTTGAAACCTGAACCAGTTTCTGCAACATGGCAAGGTTCTGCTCCCTTTCATAATTATAGAGGTTCTTTCTGTTTCCACTGAATGCAAAATAATAATCCAATTGCTCAGCAAAAATATCAATCATCCTGTTGTAAATCTCATTGGCTTTTTCTGTTTCTCCAATTTTATAATACCCTTCAGCAATGGGCATGACAAAATAATTATAGGGAACAGTTTCATCCGGCATAACCTCAAGACATAGGTCCATAACTACTTTTGCCGAATCATATCTATTTTCTTCTATCAGCGTATTTACCAGTCTGAAGAAGTTGCTTCTAAGATTCATGGTCATTCGCGTGCTTGTTTCGTCGAGGTAAACCTTTGGATCATTCATATTCCCGAACTGGAATTTATTAACCATATTATCATACATGATATCTGATTCAATTCTTCCGGTCTGACCACCAGTACTTCTGGTTTTTACAGGAATCAACCTGTATGTCAATCCTTCAATCTGGAAATAATCCTGCAATCCGATATAAGCATCGCTGCCGGTAGTTATGGCAAAATAGACAGGACGCTCCCAGTTATTTGTGGCTAAGAGATCGAGTACCATTAGGTGATTTTTAGTAATACCGCTTCTATTAATGGTCCATTTAATTACATCTTCAATTAAATGGGCATTTTCGGGTGATACCGTTCCAGTTTCAAGTATCCTTGCCGAATCAATTTTTATTTTAAACTTTTTTGTCGGGAAATACTCTAATGGCCCTATCCTGGTTTGCATCGTTAATCTGGCCGGATCTTTATGAATAATGTCAAATAACTGTTTCAACTCCACATGACCCTTGATATTTTCATTCTCAATAAAATAAGTAAAATTTCGGGTGCCATCCTTATATTGATCCCATTTCAGGGAGAATGGAACCGGATCTGCATCATAGGCTTTTCGTTTCATTTGTTCGATATACCACTCGGTGTTTAAAAGGCTCAGATTTACAACACGGATGTCCGTACGTAAGCCTTCTACTTCTTGTGCATACCAAAGGGGGAAAGTATCATTATCACCGTTTGTAAATAAAATCGCATTGGGAGCACATGAATTCAGATAATTGTTTGCGATGGCAAGGGCTGTATAACGATTTGAACGGTTATGGTCGTCCCACCCTTCCTTGGCCATTATTCCCGGAACCAAAATGAGGGCGATACCGGAAATGATAATTGCAGTCAGCTTTTGCTCCGTTTTTTTAGTTAAGGTTTCATACAAAGCATATATACCCAGACCTATCCAGATCGCAAAGGCATAAAAGGAAGCGGCATAAGCATAATCCCTTTCCCGTGGTTGCGGAGAATGTTGGTTAAGATAAACAACAATAGCGAGACCGGTCATTAAGAAAAGGAGCAAAACAACCATAAAATTTCGATTATCATTTTTTAGCTGGTAAATCAGGCCAATTAATCCCAGAATCAATGGTAGCAAATAAAACTTATTCGTAGCCTTACTTTGAAGGCTTTTGGGTGTATCGAGTACAGGGCCCAGACGGGCATTATCAAGAAATCGTATTCCGGTAATCCAGTTACCATTTTTTCTGTCGGCCATTCCCTGAACATCATTTTGCCGTCCTGAAAAATTCCACATAAAGTACCGGAAATACATATGATTGATCTGGTATCTGAAGAAGTACCGCAGATTTTCACCAAATGTGGGTTTATTAAGAACCTGGCTTTCTCCGAACTCATCAGTAGCTTCCGTTGGGATTCCCTTCATCTTACTCCAGGTCTTATAATCTTTAATGTACCGCTGCTCCGTATTGTTCCACATCCTGGGAAAGAGGGTTGTAAACTCCGAATTATAAACCGGAATTGTTCCCTTTCGGTCATATATGATTATATATTTCCCTTTTTCTTCACTTCGCCGGTAAACAGGTGTTCCGTCTTTTCTATCTGCGATTGGTGCATTGAAATATTGACCGTGTAAAATCGGCCAATCGCCGTATTGCTCCCTGTTTAAATATGATAACAGGCTGATGGCATCTTCAGGATTGTTTTCGTCAATGGGTGTATTGGCATTTGAGCGGATGATGAGTAAAAAGAATGATGAATATCCAATCAGTATAAAAGTCAATGCCCAGATAATAGTATTCAGAACTGTTTTGTTGTTTTTTCTGGTATAGCGAATTCCCCAGAAAATACCACCTATCAGGAGAACAAAGTAGATAATTGTCCCTGAATTGAAAGGCATTCCAATAGTATTTACAAAAAATAACTCGAAATAGCTCGCCAGTTTCACAATCCATGGGATAATGCCGGTCATTACAAATCCAAGGATCAATATGGAAACAATAAATGTTACTATCATTCCCTTGTAGTTTACCGTTTTGTTTCTTTTAAAATAATAAACAAAGGCAATGGCCGGAATAGCAAGTAAATTCAGCAGGTGCACACCGACCGATAAACCCATCATATAAGCAATAAAGATCAACCACCGGAACGAATGCTTCTCATCTGCATTCTCTTCCCACTTTAATATGGCCCAAAAAACAAGGGCTGTAAAAAAAGAAGACATACCATACACTTCGCCTTCAGTAGCCGAAAACCAAAATGAATCGGAAAAAGTGTAAGCCAATGAACCAACAACAGCGCTCCCAAAGACAGCATACATTTTTCCCTCTGTCATTTCACCTGAACGAAGCGCTAATTTTTTAGCTAACATGGTCAATGTCCAGAACAGGAATAGAATTGTGAAACTGCTTGAAAGCGCAGACATGATATTGATCATAAATGCCACATTGGAAACATCACCAAAAGCAAAAAAGGTAAAAAACCTGCCAATCAACTGGAAAAACGGCGCTCCGGGAGGATGGCCTACCTGAAGTTTATAGGCCGTAGCAATGTATTCGCCACAATCCCAGAAACTGGCTGTGGGTTCAGCGGTCATTATAAAAACAATTGATGCGATGGCAAAAACAATCCAGCCAAGTATTGAGTTAATTTTTTTATATGAATTCATTATAGAATGATATAAAGTTTAATTTAAACACTTCTTAATCTAAGACTAATACACATTATTGTGCTAGCCTTCAAGTTACTTGATTTTTAACCGATTTCTTTCCAATTCAATAACCTTATGTAATTTATTTAATGCATTATTGGTCTTATTATCTGCGTAATGTACAGTCAATCTACCTATTGTCTTCTTGAATTAACTCATGTATTTTATACCAATAAAAGAATGCTTCAGGATTTGATTTCTTCAACCTGTTTAATCTTGGCCAAAGAGGATTAACAATATTCCATTCCTTCATTTGTAGTGGATTATTAAATCTTTCAATTTTTTCTTGATTGTATTTGATTGCTATGGCAATATATGCTGCTTTTGATGCAAGTGAAATTGCTA
This sequence comes from Bacteroidales bacterium, assembly GCA_030596605.1. GTDB lineage: Bacteria > Bacteroidota > Bacteroidia > Bacteroidales > JAADJA01 > JAADJA01. The sequence goes on along the minus strand of JAUVJI010000072.1, from coordinate 7,059 downwards.
TTTCCAAATGAAATGGTTCCGAAAATATAAAGCGTGAAACTCTTTGTATGCCAGCTTGTAACTCTGTAAAGTTCCCATTACCAGCTGCGCCTCTGCTCACTATACATAATGACGTTTGAATAATATCTTCAATTACATCATCATAATTCAAATTATCTTTTTTCCTGTAACTTAATTCCGTTTTTGAAAACATTTTGAAAGTTTTGTTTACAATCTCCATATTATTCACAACATCAACTAAACTAGCAATATCATATAGCTGCTTCATTATTTCCATACTCATGCTATGTTCACTTTTAAAGTATGGAATTCCTGTTGTATTTGGCGCAAAGGCCGTTAATTTGTCACCGAGTATATCCTCACGAGATGGAACTTGAACAGCTACTTCCTCATAATTTGAAATAAGAAACATAGATTTTATTGGCAGTTTAATAATGCTCTGATAATTTGGTTTTTCAAACAAAATGTCTAGTAAAATATATTCCTCCTCAGAGTGTGTTTTATGAATTGGTTTGTAGTAGAATTTATAATGAGCTTTTTTAATTTTTGACTCTGTGTTTCTTTCTTGAAGTTTAAATCTTGTAAAAAACTGTTGTGAAACTAGTTCCTTAAATAGCTTTTCGATATCCTCCAGTTCATTATATAAAATAATATCAATGTCTATGGAAAGTCTTTTCGACGAATCCATTAAAAGCATTAGTGCAGTTCCACCTTTAAATACAAACTCCAAATCAACCTTAGCAAGTCCTTCAAGCAGATATAATGCTCTTATTACTTTTTCAACAAGTATCTTATCAGCTTTTCTATTTTTAGCTGAGACCTTATTTATCCATTCTATGTCAAGTGTTTTTTTGTCGATCAAATTACTATATATTGGCAGCAATATTATATCTGCTGCCGAAATTTAGATATTTTATTTAGATATTCATTAAACTCTTTTTTCTTACGTCTACGATCAGCATAACGCAGCATTTTATTTTCATTAACCGTATATTTTTCGAACACTTCTTCGAATATCCTATCCCTCTCGGTTCCCTGTTGTGCATCAAGAACAACAGTATCACAAAATAAATCAACTAGCAGTTTTTCAATAGTCGGTAATTGTATTCCGGAAATGTTTTGAAGAGGAGCTTCTGACACCAAGGATTTAACAACCCAGGTTTCTTTCTCCTCAGGGATATATCTGTTAAGCAATTCTTTTGTAGGTTCCAGGAATACTGAATATTTATTCTCTTTCATAAAAAAGAAAATCGATTCCATAGCATCTTTTTCAACTTCAACTATTAAAAAGAATTTGCCTGGTTGATGAAGCATAAACTCATTAAATAGCGCAGAAGTCCATAAACAATAATCAAGGAATGGGTAACTCCTTTTAAGCCTATTATTTAAAGTCTTTAACTTTGGTGGTATATCTGGAGTATAACTATTTTTATTCCCAAGCACAAACTTTCCACGTCCAACCCTTGTTAACACACCCATTTGAACCAGACTGTATATTCTCCAATTTACGGTTGATTCTTTTGTATTGGGTTCAATTGATCGATAAAATGATGCAATTTGTTTGTTATCAAAAACCTGATCTCTTTCAAACCATTCTTTTATCTGTTCAATATGTAATTTTGTATTATCGATGTTTAGATTTTTTTGCAAATATACAAAACTATATTTTGGCAGCAAAATAAAAATGCTGCCGTTTTTTAGTAATAGCGTGATAGGGAAATTTGGCTCTTTTGCAAGCTGAAGAAATAGACCATGGGTAGAAAGCTTGCAAATGTACCAAATGTGCGTTGGCATTTCTTGCACGGTCTTTCTTAGCATGATGAAGGATATTATTCAGTCATATATTTGGATGGGCAATTTATTAGTGGTGAAAAGTCTCCGCAATGCGGAGACAATGTCTAAGTTGTTTTTCACTCCACCCTTTTCCATATTCTTCGGTCAGGCTCCGGGATAGTGATTTTACAACTTCTTTACCATATTCTGCTCGCTTGTTGCCAAGAATATCCCTGTTTACATGTTCACCAATATTCCAGTAAAGTATAGTTGTGGTAGCATTAACAGCAACAGCCTTGTTATCGGTAAATAAAACTACACAATAATTGGTAACTACACGTACATAAGATTCGGTAATTATAAATACATAATCCATTATGGTAGGTAGTTTATTCAATGTTGTCAAGTTCGTTACATATTTCATTAAGTTTCCCTTCAATTTTATTCTCAGAAAGTATTATTTCAGATCCGTTGAATTTTAAATCCTTTAAAACTTTTGTTATATTTTCTGGAATATCAAGAAATTTTTGATTATAAAAATTAAGATAAAACTTACTTTCAGATTTATAACCGATATCTATTGAGAAGTTTTTATTATCATATTCAAAACCACTTATTACAATGCAGGGATTATCCCAAGAAGTACTTTCCCGATACCAAGATTTATTGGAAAATGGCAGAAATTCTTTATTGTTAAATTTACGTTTAAATAAATCCCAACTGAATATTTCCTTGTGGCGACCATTCATTTGTCCTTTTGATAACAAATAAATTTCGTCATTTGGATACTTTCTTATTTGTCTATATTGGCAGTAGGAAATATCATCAGGACTATCAATTAGATACTTCCTCCAATCATTTACTTTGTCTGTTTTTATAATCTTTTCCAAACTATCGGAAATATCATCTTTCTCTATTTTGTCTAAAAGTGCTTTTAAAAATAAAGTTTTATCATCATCATTAAATACTTTTCTCCAATTATCTAATTTTGTTCTTAAAGCTTTGTCAAAAGAACAAAATGTAAAGTTTTCACCATTACCAACTTGTGGTAAATAGTCTCCTTTTGTTAATAAGGCTCTTTGAAACAAGAAATTTTTATCTTCTTTAAATACATCACTGAATATTTTTGATATTTTTATAGAATAGTCGTCAAATAAAGCTTTATGATAATTATTATCTTCTTTTATTGAATATTGTAAAACAAAACCTATTTGACCGTCAAAATATGAATGCTGTTCGATTTTCATAAACAATTTTTCCCAGTCTTTATCTTCTAATATAATTTTTGCTTTCAAACTTTCTTCTTCTCGTTGTATTTTTGAAAAATATTTAATAGTATCACTTGAAGAACTTACATACGTATAAATATTATCAATATTTTTACTTAACTCATCAATTGAACGAATTGCATCTTTATAATTATCTGCACTTTGAATAAGGGTATTATTAATTAAGTTTTTAGTTACTCTTAACCATCTATCACAAATAGGTTTGTTTTCAGTATTGATTTGCCCATACTTAATAAAAAAATGCCCTAATGCATAAAAGCGTAATCGCTCCCAATAATTTATAGAAAACGTTAGAAAGTTATTAAATATATTTTCGGTGTCATTATAACTTATAAGCCCATCAAATATTTTGGTAATGTTATTTACATTCTTTTCGTTTTGGTAAACCTCACTATAAGTGTCAAAAAGATTATAATTATCAACAAACAATCTGTCAATATCATTAATTTCCGCATAAAAATTCAGAGTGATATTTTTAAAAAAGTTAAAGAATTTTTCATCAACATTTTCTGTTATTATTTCAGAATTTTCTCTCTTTTCCAAATTCCAGAAAATATCTAACCATTCGTTGTCTAATTTTGATTTTTTTTCTAATGATTTTAAATATTGAGAAAAATTAGCTTTAAAATTTTCAAATTCCGTAAGAGGCTTTCCCCTTGCATTCATTTTGATATAAAGTTCATCGGTTAACTTAAATTGTTCAAGTGGCAAAAACTGAAAAGTTATATTAATTTCTTTATCTAATTTCTCAAATAAAGGTTCTTCAACTTCTTTAAACTTATAGTGTATTGTGTCTAACATATTCAACATAGCCGATACAGTTGGGTCAAGTTCCCAAGAAAGAAAATACCATTTACTGTCTGTTATTGTACTACTGATACTTCCATTGATTGAGTTGTATTCAATACTCTCTGCTACAAGATTTTTGCAAAAATCTTGTGAACTTATTCTTGTCTCATATGTAAATTTTGAAAGAACTCTTTTTATATCATCAGTTAGTTTATTTTCTTTCAAAGCAATGTACCAATGAATTAAAAATAATGTTGTTAAACGTTGTTGTCCATCAAGTGGTATTAGTATGTCATTTTCAACTCTACCATAAACAAAATCAAGATTTAATTCTTCATTATTCCTTATTGAGTTTTTCAGTTCATCCAAAAATTTATCTACAATTTTTCTTATTGTGTCATCTTTTCTGCCTTGTGCATAATCACGCTGAATTTTTGGGATTTCAATTTTATAATTATTTAATAATTCCCAAAAAGTATATTTAGTTTTCATTTGTTCTTTCATCATCATCAGGTAAAAATTCGTTTAATTTTGTTTTAATTTCTTTTAAGTATGCTTCTCTATCCTTTTTTGTCCACTCTGAATTTTGTGTAACATCTTTGCTATAATATTTAAGAAATACATTTTTTGTACAAATAGGGATAAACGAGCCTTTTTCATCAAGTTCAATTATCTTATCTCTTTTTATTGGAAAGATATTGTTATTTAATACAGAGTTATCTTCTGTTGATAATAAAGCCATATTGTCAATGGAATGAATATTTATGTCATCCGAGTATTCTTTAAAGATTTTTTCTTGTAAACTCACAAATTCATCATGTTCTATATCATCGTTTTCTAAAATGTCATTTATTTCATTTAGAACTTTTTTCTTATTTATATTTTGAAAGAATACTTTTTGTTCTTCTAAAAGTAGTTTTCTTTGTTTATCGGTTTTTAAATCTTCTGAATTTTGAGCATGAATATGTTCCAAACTCCATCTTTCTTCAATAAATCTTTCAAAAGGGAACTTTGAATATTTACTGTTCATTGTGGAAATAACATTAAACAAAAGCAAAATTTCACTTATAAGATTGCCGTGGTCTTGATAGGCTAATTCAATAATTTCTTCAATTTGCTTTTTATCAAAATCTTTCTTTATATCATTATTTATTAACTTAATTAGTTCATTTTTAAAATCTGATTTTGAGGAATTATTTGACATTTTTTTGATTTCTTCAACATCTTTTCCTACGTGAATTAAATAACCTATTAGATGATAGTATTCATTATTATTATACCACTCCTCAAATGTTCTAAAATATGTTTTAATTTCTTCCCACAGTTTATCTTTTGTTTTTATTTCATTGTTTATTAGATTATTGAATATATAGAAAGTATAATACTTATCAATTGACTTGTTAATTTTGATAGAAACTTTATTTTGATATTTATTTGCAATTAAATCAAAAATAAATTCAATTTTTGTCGGCTTTGTTTTGTTAGATTTATTTATGAAAAACCAAAAACTCTTATTTTGTAAAATGTTTTCTATATTATCCCATTCGTAAGCAAGTTTTTGTTGATGCTTCTCTCTTTCTTTGTCAGTTTGGCTACTATTAATAAAAAATAATGCTTTGATAAGTTCTGCATTAGTAAGTGGTATTTTGCCCATATTTATTCTTGTGAAAATATTTTTTGCATCATTTTCACTTTGGGTTTGCACATTATACCAGATAAATCTGACATTATTTGCGACATCCTTGTTGATACCATCTATTTCAACAATGTCTGTATGAATAAGAGTTTCTAAAAATTTCCTTTTTGTTAATTTCTTTTCTTTAATATTACTCTCAAACCACACTTTTATAGTATTATATGCTTCACTAATATGGAAAAAGTCAGGATTGACTTTATTTATTTCTTCATTGGATTTTATCTTTTTTAAGAATTCCCAACTATTTTGTCTTGTTTCGTAATTAATTGAATATACTTTTTCAATGAAATAATCTTCTTTTAAAATACTGTCTAAATATGTTAAAATAAGATATAGAGTGGTTAATCTTTGCTGTCCATCAATAACTTCCCAACTGTCATTTTCCTTTTTCGTTACAACAATCGGCTGAAGGCAATAGAATTCTCCTTTTTCTTTTTCTTTTTTTTGAAATTCGAGAATATCTTCCAACAAATCTATTACTTGTCTTTCTTTCCAACGATAACCTCTTTGGTATGAAGGAATGAAAAAATCCTTTTCTAATAAATTTTCAATTGGTATTAATTCTAATTTATCCATATATCGCTTCTTTATTTGAAATTACCCACAACCTGCTTAAAAGTAAACTTTTTCCTCATAAAGGTATTCATATACATCCTAAATCAATGGTTATTGTATACCGTAATAATATTGGGGTTTATTTTATATTCATTTTTTACAAATATAAATATATATTTGTAAAAATAATAATGAATTCTTGTAATCATTTTTTCCAGCCTTATTTTTGAATGGGCAGGGTATTAATAGTGAAAAGATAAAAGCGAACGCTAGTGAAAAATAATTACAAAAAGTTAAGAAACAAGCACCTTCCCTGTCATCTCCTCCGGGATATCCATTCCCATTATATGAAGAATAGTAGGAGCCACATCGGCAAGAATTCCATTTTTTAATTGAGGCTTCTTATCTGATACCAATATACAGGGTACCGGATTTAAAGAGTGGGCTGTATTGGGAGAGCCATAAGGATTTACAGCATTATCAGCATTGCCATGATCTGCAATGATCAGTACATCATAACCATTTGATCTGGCCGTTTCAACAACCTCTTTTACGCAACTGTCAACTGCTTCAACTGCCTTTAATATAGATTCATAAACACCGGTATGCCCAACCATATCACCATTGGCAAAATTCAGGCAAATAAAATCAGCTTCCCGCTTTTTTAATTCTGCAACAATGGCATCTTTCACTTTATAGGCGCTCATTTCGGGCTGGAGGTCATAGGTGGCTACTTTAGGTGAGGGGATCATAATTCTCTTTTCATTTTCAAATTTATCTTCCCTGCCCCCTGAAAAGAAAAATGTAACATGGGCATATTTTTCAGTTTCTGCAATCCTGATTTGTTTCTTACCTGCTTTGGCCATCAATTCACCCAATGTATTGGGCACATTCTCTTTGTCATATAAAACATATATCCCTTTAAAAGAATCATCATAATTGGTCAGGGTGTAATAC
>JAUVJI010000141.1 GCA_030596605.1 Bacteroidales bacterium | reverse complement strand
TTGTTTTTGTGTTTTTGAGCATACACCTAAATAGGTGAAAAAACACGAGACCTGCAAGTGATTGCAGGTCTTATTTTTCAACAACTTATCGTTTACTATTAATAATTCCTTGCGGAATTAAGGTATCAGTAAACAGTATTACTGAATCTGGAAAAATCGTTATAAGCAAATAATTATATAAACTTAGGAGTTGGGTGCTTTTTAGTATCCAACTCCATAATACAAATCAGAAACATGAAAAATCTATCCTTCTTAATATTACTCTTTTGTATAGTTTTCAATAGTACTTTTTCTCAAGTGTGGCAAATCGACTGGCAGCAGTGTTATGGGGGATCAGAAAATGACTACGCTACCGATATTATTCAGATTGACGGAGGATATTTAGTTACGGGCCATACAAGTTCAACCGATGGTGATGTTACCAACAATGACGGAGGAGGTGAAGGATGGTTAATCCAGATAGACAGCATTTCTAACCTGATGTGGGAAAAAACTTACGGAGGTACAAGTGGGGAAAGGTTTGTCCGAATTCATGAAAGTTCAACCGGTGACTATTATCTTATAGGATCTTCAAGTTCATCAAACGGGGATGTGTCATATAATCCTTACCCGAATTCCATAAATTTCTGGATAGTTAAAATAGACAGTGCCGGCATCATTATTTGGGATAGAATTGTGGGTGGATACGGAGGTGATTTTATCGTTGATGCTATTCATACTACTGATGACGGAATAATTGCCATAGGTTATTCAAATTCCGACGATGGTGATATTACGATTCACTACGGCCAGTACGATATGTGGATGATCAAGCTGAACAGCGAAGGTGAAACCGAGTGGGATTTTACTATCGGTAATTCAAGCTTAGATTACCCAGGGGCTATTATACAAACTACTGATGGAGGGTACCTTGTTGGTGGTTCATCAAAAATAATGGGAGGAGGCAACTTAACCTGTGAATCTCATGGAAATGCTGATGCAGTTGTCATAAAGCTGGACTCCCTGCGCAACATTGAATGGCAGCAATGCTACGGCGGTAGTGAATATGATGGCGCTACCGTTCTTTTAGAATTAGAGGATGGTTACTTGTTTGCAGGTTATGCAGGGTCAAACGACGGTAACATCTCAGGCTGGCATGGTTATATTGATATTTGGGTAGTAAGAATTGATTTATGGGGTAACATAATATGGCAAAAATGCCTTGGAGGAGGAGCAGGTGAAAGTTCATATTATCTTTTACAAACTGAAGATATGGGATTTTATGTAATTGGAGTTACTCAATCAAGTAACGGAGATGTAACCAACAATCATTCACATCCGGGCAAACATGATATTTGGTTAGTAAAATTAACAAGTGATGGCGAAATACAATGGCAGCAATGTTTTGGAGGAGACAGGGATGAAATGGTACAATCAGGAGTACTTTATAAAGGTGATAATAATTTTGTAATTGCAGGACAAACGGAAAAAGTATCCGGAGATGTATTATGTGATTTTCATGGCTGGCTTGAGAGAGATGATTACTGGGTATTTGAGATAACAATGCCGGATACAACTACGGTAACGAACCTATATGATGAGACTGGGTTTAGGGTTTATCCTAATCCGGCGAGGGATTATGTGGTTTTTGAACTACATACCCCCACTAATAAAAACGCTGTCATTCCGACGACCGGAGGGAGGAGGAATCCCACGGCAAACAGCAGCCCGCTAAATCAAAGGGATTCCTCCCATTCGGTCGGAATGACAACCCTTGATGGTTCTGCGGTGGTAATCGTTAACGTTTTCGGGCAGGAAGTAACAAGCTTACTTATCAAATCTGAAAAAACGGTATGGGATACAAGGAAAGTAAAAAATGGGATTTATTTTTACATGATGGAAATTGAGGAGGAAATATACAGTGGAAAAATTGTTGTACAGAAATAGCCTGTTTTAGTTGACTCGTCCTGGCTTATGTTTTTCAAAATTTATCTTTAAAATGTCATCATTTTCTTGAGGTATAATTTGTCAATGGTATAAATTTTTATGTTGAAAATTTGTTTCTAACATGATTTTCTATCTTGCTGGAAAATGATTTGTCGATGGAATAAATCGTTATATTAAAAATCAAACTTTTATCTGTTTGACCTTTTAAAGATATTTGAGGTGATTTTTTGATTGATGACCAGGGTAGTGCAATAATGGATGATTTAATATTCTCTGTTATTAAGTCAATATCCTCTTCAAGAGATGTTTCAAGTTCAAATGAGTATCCGGAAGTTTGTGCAACGCTTTCAGTTCTGGAATAAATGGCTGAAGCTAATTTTCTATAAGGTATATAAACCGAATTGCCTTCGTCATTTTCAATTTCAATAGTTCTTGTTCCAATTTTAATAACTTTTCCTGACAGTTCTTTAATTTGAATACTGTCACCTTGGTTAATTCGGTTGCTATTTCTGAAAATTACCCCGGCAATAATATCAATTAGCCAAAAACGGAACAACAGATATATGACCCCCAATAGTAAACCAAAAATTATGAAAACAAAGAGGGATTTTATTTCTGCAAAAACGAAAAGAAACCAGGAGAAGAAAAATATCCAGACAATCAATTCAGCAAGATGAAAATATTTTTGTATCAGGTATTTCTTTTTTTTGTCTCGCAATAAATAGGGAAACCCAAACCGGATCAGACTGAATAGTACAAACAATACTATCCCCCAAAGTATAAACCTTCCAAAAATTTGAGACCATTCTGATTGAACAATATCCATTGTATTCAAATATTAGGTTTATATAATTCGACTCTAATCGAGTAATACATTTTTAACATGCATGTATAAATAATTATCTAACTCATAAATTTGTCCCGCAGTCTCGATGATCAAACCTGCTCTTTTAAGGAATGATAAGTTCTCCTCAACTTTTTCTTTAGTGTCAAGGGTTATCCTTTGCATTTTATTTATATCTATTCTTTTATGTATGATGAATAGTGAAAGATAAACCAATAAATCCGGATCAATCGTTTTTAACACAGATAAATCAGGTATTTGAGGTTGACGTATGGTAATTTTTTTATCATGGACATCAATGATATTTGCTACCCATGCTAATAATGTTACACCAACATTGCCTTTGGAGTAATTAAAATATTTTGAAAATAATTTTGCCAGGTCGGTATTGTGGATTTTTTTGTTTGGATTATCTGCATTTTTTAATTCAAATCCGCTTGACTTATGACGGAACATGATAATTTCCTGAAGGCCTTCAGAGTTAAATGGCGGTAAGTCAATAATGTTTAAAAAGTAATTTTCAATATTCGACATCTCGTTAATGATCGAATAGCTTTCTTTATTTACTGTAAAAAGAAACATGTATCGCGAACCAAATCTTTGAACAAGATCACCGAGGATTTTTATTACTTCTGTACCGTTTTCCGATTTTTCCCACCACAACTCTAAGTTGTCAAAAATAATGAAAGCATTCTCAGGCAATTTTGAAAAAATGTTCAACAATGATCCTTTCAAGCCGGTTGTTTCCTGGATTGTTTTAAGCAAAACAGTTTCATCGATTGATCCTGCCGGCGCTGCAGGAATATAATACACATTTCGGTTGTTAAACATGGTTGAGGCTACTAAATTTGCAAAAAAGGTTTTACCCGAATTTCGCTCCCCTCTAATCAATATAGCTCCGGAATGTCCATTTTTGTGCCTTGCAATTGCTTTCTTTATCTCATCAATTTCTGGTTTTCTGTTAAACCAGAATTCGGACTGGTAATTATATTTTCTTAAAAATAATTGCTGGTAATAAAATGGCAGCTTGTTCAGCGTATCCTCCGAGGGTGAAATGCTATCCTTTATATTTAATAAGGTATTGACTAAGGAGGAAGCAGGTTCTTCCTTCTCTGTGATTTTACGTGCAAAAAGGATCGCATCACTTTGTTTATACCAAATATAAGCTCTTTGTTTTTGTATGAATAATTTTAGTTTTTTAACTTTTTGCCGATATATCGATACTTTTTTACTTACATCAGCCTTTTTGAGATATCGTTTATACTTATCAGGATTTTTTAACAGCCTGTAGATTGAAAGTTCGTCGTTTGTCAGAACAATTTGTTTTTTCAGGCTTGCATCCACCTCTTCCATTTTTTCCTTGATTCTATGGAATTCTTCATTGACTATATCAATCTGATCCTTGACAAAAAGGCTATAATCATCTTTTTCATAAATCCTTTCCGTTTCTTCAAACAGTACATCAGGTTTGGTATCACCGAAACTAACGCGACGAACGGCATCTTTTATTTTTATGATATGATTGTTAAGATCCTCAGATAATGAAGAAGTGATATTTACCAGGGGTTCCAGTAAATTGTTCTGCACATAAAAATCAACCAGTTGAAAGGTTGATATTTTAACAGTTTCGGTATCTTCAAAAATCAAATTCGCCAAATCATTATACGCATCAATACTCAATAGTTCAGATGATTTGGGTAATTTATCAATGACACTTTTAATATTTCTGAAAGCTTTGTCCGCAATCCTGTCAATTTGCAATTGAAGGGTGTTTTTATCAGCTATTTGTATGCTATTTTGCGGTAATTTGAACTCACCAGGTTTGGATTTTTTCAGGGAAGCATTGTATTCTTCCAGCAGCTTCTGTAATTCTGTAACTTTATCATTCACTAATTCCTCAATTTTCTTTTTGATCTCTGCAATCGTTTCATTTACGATTCTGCGAAGCCTGTATTTGATCAATAAAAATTTTATTTCAATGGTAGTGGAAGTTAACAATAAATCCTGCTTGGAGGTAAGATAGTCAGGCGTTTCATAAATTTTGTTTAGAATATTTTTAATCCGGCCGGATGGATAATCCTTAATATAATAATTTGCCGGTACTTTATTAGATATTGTACTTAATTCATTAAAAACAGATGATAATTGATTATAAACCTCTCCTGATAAAAGTTTCTGCGATTCGGCATTACATTTTGAGATCCGGTTCATAATTTCATTCACTTCTTGCCTTACTGCAGAAATATTGTCCGTGCTTATTTTTTTGCCTTTTTGTTGCTCAAAGGTTTCAAAAACTTTATCTAATGTATTTAACAATTTTAAAAATTCAACGATAAAATATATCTTTTGTCGTCCCAACTTTTCAAGGCCTTTATACATGGAATTTAACACATTTTCAGGCAATTCGCTATTGAAAAGTTTTCTTAACTTGAGGTTGTAATTTATACCTTTATTGAGTTTCTTGTTTGAGCTTAATTTACGTTTTGTTTTTTTGTATAAACCCGCATTGTAGGGATCAGCTACATTCGGCTCTAAATCATTCTTAAATAAAGTGATGGATTTTTTTGATGGGATAATAGCGATAGTATTCTGAATCCTTTTGATAAAGTGCCCGATCCCATTTTCTAAATTGTTTTTTTGAATATCCAGAATTGTTTTTTGTAATTCTTCCAAAATCTTTACTGATCTGACAAAGAAATTGGTTTTAAGAGTTGCTATTGTTTTTTTCTGCTTCTCAGGGCCGGCATTAAGGAATGTATCAGAAGTTAAGGCACTAATTGTATCAGATAGATTTTTTTCTATGAGTGAGGTTTTATTTGCATTGTATTTAAATGAGGGTATAATATAATCCTTTTGAAAATCATCTATTATTCGCGTAAAGACTTCATATTGCGATTCAAATTCTGTTTTTAATTCTTCTTTTTCAGGAAATTTTATTGATGAAGTACCTTTTTCGATTTCAGGCTCAATCGCTATTTTCTCAGAAATATATGTTGATCGTTCTGAATGCATCCCCAGGCTTAAGTTTTTAAAAGTGGAAGAAGATTTAATTAACAATACCGTTCCTATTTTATGCAGCAGGTTATTTGTTGCTTCAACATATTCTGACTCTTTTCCTTTAATGATATCAGGTACACCAAAGATAACCAGGTCGGTTGTTTTGGATTCTGATAACATGATTTCATAGAGTGATTGCTGCTCAATTTCATTATTTATAATCTTCACTGAAGAATCAATTCGCATTCCTTCAAGTAAATGTTCAGCTCTTTTTAAAATTCTATCGCTAAACTCATTTTTCGAATTAACGATCAGTAACCGGACTTTAGCATGTTGCCAATGACCCGATAATAAAATTAGTTTTGTGAGTGACAATGCTAAATTTCCCTGGTTGCTTACATCCTTCCACCAGATGTCTATTTTATTATAATTGCCAAATCCCGTATCTTTATCATAATCGAGTAATAAAACGTTAAGATCAAGATTATATAAAGTGTTGAGTGTTTGTACAAAGCGTTCGGGATTATGTGTTTGCCTTGCCCACCCGAGCAATACAGTATTTGGTTCAAAGCCAGAGAAGCCGTAAATGCCAGAAATGGTTTCTATTCCTTCATAAATATCCCTGACAGTTTTTTTTCTTGTGAAAATACCAAAATCAGTATCTTCAACCGGCAAGGATTGCTTTCGTTTTGGAAAAAGAACATTGGCTTTTTTATTCTCGATCAGATCAAAATTACTCATTACCCCATGCTTGCCAACAATGCATTTTCCAAATTCAATGAGGTAAGGTCTTCTATTGGTCCCGCCACTGAATAAAACAATATTGGGTTTCCAGTTTCGCTCTTCAGATTCCTGCTTATCCATTTTATGCAGGGCAGTCCTTACTATTGATGAATAAACGCTTTGCCAGACATCCCCATAGTTTGATTTGAACTTCCTGCGTTTCAGGTAAAAATACAAGCCCCACATGATGATAAGTGAAGCAAACATGGAAAGCATATCAAGTTTAAACATAACACCAAAGGCTGCGATAAAGCCTATGAAACCTACAAACCGGTTGACTTTGAAGGATGGCCTGAAATCGGTGCTCGCCCAGCTTTCAAGGAAAAATGCCAGGTTTATAAATCCATACGAGGCCAAATAGAACATAGAGACAATACCGGCAATGACATTTAATTCACCGATTAAAATTCCGGCTTCTGCAATGAGGAATATAAAAATAAGCGCTACGCGGGGTTCGTTGTCCTTTCCATAAGTTTTTGCAAATAGTTTGGGTGTGATCCTGTCGGCAGAGATGGCTTGAAGAATCCGTGGTCCGCCCAAAATGCCTCCCATTGCTGATGATAATGTCGCTCCCCAGATACCGGCAATAACAAAAGGAGAAAACCATGCAATTCTTAACAAAAAGTTTTTATCCGTAAGCAATAATTCCCGGTTCACAAAAAATGCCAGGCCTATGGCAAGAGCCACATAAACCAGTAAACCTGTGGCAATGGATACCAATGTCCCAACCGGAATTGAGGATTTTGGATTTTTAAGATCACCTGACATGGCAACCCCGGCTGTAAATCCTGTCACGGCTGGGAAAAAGATGGCAAAAACCAGCTCTAAAGGTATTTTTTCAGGTGCCTGTGTAAGTAATGCAGTCTCAGGTGCTAAATCAGTATTGAGGTAAAATCCGACAATTATTGAAACAAGTGAAAGCGCTATTGCCCCTAAAATATAAAATTGAGTTTTAATAGCAAGGGAAGTACTGATAAAAGCCAGAACAACCAGTAATAATATTGCTGCTGTTCCAACAATTCTGTAGCCGTTAACATCTTGATCCAATCCGAGAAATTCCCTGATTGGTTCAATACCCAGAAAACTCTCTGCAAAACCTACAAGGTATAATGAAATACTTAAGGCTGTCCCAATAAATAAAGCGATACCTATTGCGCCACCCATGGGTAATCCAAGGCTCCGCGATAAAATATAATAAATTCCTCCCGCCCTGATCTTTTTATCAGTAGCAATTGATGAAATACTCAATCCGGTAGAAACAGATATAATATGTGCGATCAAAATGATCACCAGTGCACTGATCAAACCGGCCTGCCCAACAACCCAGCCCAATCGCATGTACATAATTACACCGAGAATAGTGAGAATAGAAGGTGTGAATACACCTGCAAACGTTCCGAACTTTGTTGGTTTCCTGGGCATAAAAACTGTTTAGTGTTTAGTCCACCTTCGCTATGCTAAGGTGGATAAATGTTGTGAGTTTACTGTTAAAAGTACTATGGCATTGTTTGTTGGGCGACAATGACATAATACAAGGATAACAATTTGATTAATGACTACTTATTTCAACTTTTCCAGTCCATCAAATTTTCCCTCATCAATTATTTCATTTAGCTCTTTAACAATGTCCTTATAATCGAACTTACTGCCGCAATGGTACATTTCAGTAAATGGTTCTTTGTCGAGGATCATTTCATTGAGTTCTTCCAACGTAGGAACCTTCTCCAGCTTACTGTATTCTTCATAGGTAATATTCAGAAACGCTGAATTTTTATCTATCCCTCTGTTATCCAATAAAAATCCATCATTTAAGTTTGTAGGATAAGCCAGTTCACCCTTGTAGAAAACATCTTTAACTCCGGGATAATTTGCTACTTCCGATTTGTCTTCAGAAAGGGTTACAGGAACCTTATCATGATAATCCTCTTTTGTTTTGTACATGATTGCCGGAGGCCCGGCGGTTTGTTTTGCTCCTGCCATCTCTTCTTCTTTGTCATTTTTTTTTGATTGGTTCACTTTTGAATTTTTACATGATAAAGCCACTGAAGCAATTATCATGGTCGATAAAAAATAAATTGTTGCTCTGTTCATAATGAAAATGATTTGATTACTTTGTAAAAATAAGAAAAAATGAAATCTTCACACACTTTTTATTTTTTTTGCATGATTAATGCCAATAAATTTACATTTCATTTACAATTGTAAAAAAATGTTAAGGTATCTGGAATAATTAAATTAATAATTACATTTGCCCAAAATCAAGTAAATAATAATCAAAAAAAAGAAATAGTATGAAAAAAGTAATTTTATCGTTGGCTTTTATTTGTTTTGCAGCATTCACTCTCAGTGCTCAGGTAGCATCTGAAAAAGAGAAGACAGAAGCTCAAAAAAGTGCTGTTGAACAAAGAAAGAAGGATCAGGAACGCATGGCCAAAGAAAGAGTTGCAAAAGAGAAACAAACAAATCCACAGGCCAATAATCCAAATGCACCGGTTATTACATTTGATAAACTGGTTCATGATTATGGTACAATAGCGCAACATGGTGATGGCAATTGTGAATTTAAATTTACAAACGATGGAAAAGAACCTTTAATCCTTTCAAATGTGCGTTCATCGTGCGGTTGTACTGTTCCAACATGGCCCAGACAGCCTGTATTGCCCGGACAATCAGAAAACATTAAGGTTAGGTATGATACCAAAAGGGTAGGGATGATAAACAAAAGCGTCTATGTTTATTCAAATGCCAAACAATCACCCATTACTTTAAAGATCAAGGGAAAAATTGAAGCTGCTTCTGCTTCGAAGTTGCCCGAAAAGAAAGTTGACAATAGCGGAGCACCTGTAAATAAATAAGGAATTAATGTAAGATATTTAAAGAAAGCTGAAAGTGTTTATATTTTCTGCTTTTCGTTTTAAAGTTGTGTTAATGCAAATAAAACCATATCAAGTATAAATTATTTAAACTGATTTAATATGAAAAAAGTAATTTTATCACTTACAGTAATTTGTTTTACAGCTTTTATACTTAGCGCACAAGTTGCTAATGAAAAAGAAAAAACTGAAGCTGAAAAACAAGCTGTTGAACAAAGGAAAAAAGATCAAGAACGAATGGCGAAAGAAAGAGCTGAAAAGGCTCAGCAAACAAACCCACAGGCAAATAATCCCAATGCACCTGTGATTACTTTTGATAAACTTGAGCATGATTATGGAACCATAGTTCAGCATGCTGATGGAAATTGTGAGTTTATATTTACCAACACAGGGAAAGAACCACTGATTCTCTCCAATGTTAGGTCCAGTTGAGGTTGTACCGTTCCAGCATGGCCAAGGCAGCCTGTATTACCCAGACAATCTGAAGTTATTAAGGTCAGATACAATACCAAAAGGGTAGGAAACATAAATAAAAGCATCTATGTATATTCAAATGCAAAGCAATCTCCAATTACATTAAAGATCAAGGGAAAAGTTGAAGTAGCCTCTGCTACTAAATTGCCGGAAAAGAACGTTGATGATAGTGGTGCTCCTGTTAATAGAAATAAATAAGAATAAAGATATTGCAAATAGATAATAAGAAAAGCTGAGATTAATTTTGATCTCAGCTTTTTTAATGGCTAGTGAATTTTAAGTATTTATTTTTTATGAAACAATTAACTGAAAAATTTATTAATTTTTCAGGTTAAAACTATAAATTTGCTTCGTTTTGTTAATTGTGTAACAGTAAAAATATAACAACATGCCAGCTATATCGCAAAAAGGAAAAATGATGCCTGCATCTCCTATCCGTAAATTGGTACCATACGCAGAAGATGCTAAAAAACGTGGCGTTAAAGTTTACCATTTAAATATAGGTCAACCCGATATTGAGACACCTGAAGTAGCCTTGAATGCGGTAAGGAATTTCGAGCAGAAGGTAGTTGAGTACAGCCATTCGGCAGGGATATTATCATACAGGCAAAAACTTGTGGAATATTACAAAAAATTTAATATTCACATCACCGCTGACGACATCATCATCGGAGCCGGGGCATCGGAGGCCATATTGTTTGCGATGAATTCATGTATGGATCCGGGTGACGAGATTATCATTCCCGAACCTTTTTATGCCAATTACAATGGATTTGCAGTGAATGCGGGAGTGAATGTTGTTCCGATACCTTCCAGTATTGAATCCGGATTTGCATTGCCACCCATCGCCGAGTTTGAAAAAGCCATCACATCCAAAACAAAAGCCATCATCATTTGCAACCCAAACAATCCCACCGGTTATTTATATTCAGAAGAAGAATTAAGGGTATTACGTGAAATTGTTTTGAAATATGACCTGTTCCTGTTTTCCGACGAGGTTTACCGGGAATTTTGCTATGATGGTAAAAAACACTTTTCAGTGATGCACCTGGATGGCCTGGAAAATAATGTTGTGCTGATAGATTCGGTTTCTAAACGGTATAGTGCCTGTGGTGTAAGGATCGGTGCTATGATTTCTAAAAACAAAGAACTGATGGCAACAGCAATTAAATTTGCACAGGCGCGTTTAAGCCCTCCTACATTTGGACAGGTAGCAGCCGAAGCCGCTATCGATACTCCGGATGAATATTTTGATAAAGTTATGGATGAATACATTGCTCGTCGAAATGTGGTAGTTGAGAAAATCAATAAAATAGAAGGCGCTTATTGTCCCAATCCTTCGGGCGCTTTTTATGTCGTTGCCAAACTCCCCATTGATGATTCTGATATATTCTGTCAGTGGCTGCTGGAAGATTTTAATTATCAAGACCAGACCGTAATGTTAGCTCCGGCCACTGGGTTTTATGCCACCAAGGGCAAGGGCCTGGACGAGGTTAGGATCAGTTACGTACTGAAAGTGGAAGACCTGAAAAGTTCCATAAAATGCCTGGAAGATGCATTGAAAGTTTACCCGGGGAGAAGGGATTGAATAACGATTAAAAATTGAAGATTTCAGATTTTAGAATTCTGCTCAAAAATAATTTTCTATTCTCCGGGATTAATAAAATAGCAAAATCCAACTCCCAGTCCAAGGTTAATGAGTTGCATTTCACTGTTATCCTCTAAGATGCCATTTACAGAATAGGAAAATCTTCCTTCCAGGTTGATACCGAATTTATTGTTTAGATTAAACTGATATCCCCAATTTAGACTGGGATCAATAACTACCTTTTTTGCATTTTCAATATCGACTTTGTTTACCTGAGTGCCCTGAACATATTGTCCTTGCATGTTTTTAGTCCCGGAAAGAAACAAATTTATATTTGTACCAAGTGCAAAATAGAATGAGTGAATATTCAACCTTACAAGGATTGGAAAAGTCAAATAATTGTAATTATACGGTATTCTAAATGATCCAATAAGTTCTCCATTAATATCAGTTAAATCCTCATCCAAAATATAACCCAAATTTCTATAGTACAAACCTGATTCGATTCCAATCACCTTGTTAAAGTTAGCAACAAACTGAACGCCTCCCCCAATGCTGAATTTAAAATTTGTTTCAACTAAACCAACCGATTTAGAAATGCCTGGTAATAATTTTACTCCGATTGAGATTTTTTCGTTTTGGGCAAAGGATTGAATCCCGAATATAAGAATTACAATCAGTAACTGAAGTTTTGTATTTTTCATAGAATTATTTCTCTGTTACAGTTTTAAGCTTATAAAAATATAAAAAAATCCTTTGTTAGAAATAAACAAAGGATTTTCTACATTTTTATTATTGCGAAAGTTTTTTATTTCCCAGCCGCCGGCTCATAACTATGATCCACATCCCCCGAGCAAATAACAGGAACATCCTGAATAACATCCCCACCACTGACAGCGAAAGCCGGAATGATATAAATATAGTCAGGCGAATTAAAGACCGTACCCGGTGGATTATTGGAAACCACCTGTCTCATCAGCTGCACATCAACCATGAGTACATTGGTATCCCACGTAACATCTCCGGCCAGGTAATCCAATCCGGTTAAAGCAGCTATCACCCCTGTTACCGATTGCC
>JAUVJI010000042.1 GCA_030596605.1 Bacteroidales bacterium | reverse complement strand
TTATTACTTATATCTTTAACAAGAACCCAGGTAGGATAACGAGTAGAATTAGCTATATTTTTAATCTTAATATCTCCTCTGCTCTTTCGGCTTTATGCGCAAGAATTGAGCAACCTCTAACTCCACTGACCGCGTGCCGCCTTTAGCTTTAGCGGGGGCGCAAGCTTTGTAAGACAATGTATTCCGAAAGTATCTAAATGTGGATTTGTAATCATAATTCACAAAAAGACTATTTATCTAATAGATTATCATGAGTTATAACTACTTTTCATAATAAGATTGCTCCTGAAGTTGGAAAGCTAGCCGGTTACGGAGCTCTTATAACTGCAAATTCCCTTGAAGTCCCACTTCCAGATAAACTAGCTCTGATCAGCAGAAAGTATAAGAAATATTCGATTGACACCTGGGATGTATTTACTCCTCGTCATGCTCCGGAAGATACACTGGCTGACCACCTTACATTTGCATTAAAATATGAAGGAGTTGATCTATTTGTATTGAAGGCTGTATTTTCTAATGTTTCTGCTGAAGAAATAAATCAAATAGAAGGTATCTATTCAGAGGTATTTTTATAAATCGAAATCGAGGATTTTAACAAACAAAAAACCAGCCTTTTAGAAGTTAAAAGACTGGTTTTAACTTGTGATCCCGCTGGGGCTCGAACCCAGGACCCTATGCTTAAAAGGCATATGCTCTACCAGCTGAGCTACGGAATCATTTTTCAATTTTTAGGGTGCAAAATTATTGCTTTTTTTTAGATTAGCAAACACTTTTTTGAATTATTTTAAATCACCGAAAATAGCCAGCCAGATGCAATTTGGTTCTTCACTTGTTTCGCTGACCCTGTGTACTTTATGTGCTGGTATATTTATGTAGTCTCCTTTAGTCATGGTCACCTTTATATCCTCCCTGAATTCCAGCGTTGCCTCACCCTGTAACAACAATACCCATTCATCTTTTTTCTGATCATACCATTTGCCCGGCTGCTCAAATGCCTTATTTGTATAAATCCTTTCAACAGAAAAATCATTAGTCTTAATTAATTCTTTAAAAATTTCTTGCTCATCATCACCGGATAACGGCTTATCAAATATATTTTTTTTACTAATCTTCATATCTGCCCTTATCAATCAAAAATCACGAATTATTTTATCAAATACTAACGTCTAAATACTAACCTCTAATTACTAAATACTCTTCCTACAATTTCCCTTTCCCTTCCCTAACAATCAAAATCTCCGGTCCTGTACAATCAATAATCGTTGACGGTTCATTATCACCATAACCACCATCAATGACAATGTCAACCCGGTTTGAAAATTTTTCATGGATTAACTCCGGATCGGTTGTATACTCAATTATTTCATCTTCATCATGAATGGAAGTGGAAGTAATTGGATTGCCAAGTTCTAAAATAATCTCACTGATGATACTATTATCCGGCACCCTGATACCAACTGTTTTTTTCCTGCTTTGAAATAATTTAGGAACATTATTATTAGCATTGAGGATATAAGTAAATGGACCCGGCAGTGTGCTTTTCATCAGTTTAAACACTTCGTTGTTGATGGGTTTGGTGAAATCAGATAACTGGCTTAGGTCGTGGCATAAAAATGAGAAGTTAGCCTTTTCTTTGCGAATACCCTTAATTTGGGCAACCCTTTCGATAGCCCGTGGTTTATAAATATTGCCACCCAAAGCATATACAGTATCCGTAGGAAAAATTACAATCCCGCCATCCCTGAAGCATTCTACTACAGTTTGAATCTGCCGGTGACTGGGATTTCCGGGATGTATTCTAATTAACATATTTCTCTTTTATTATTCCGACGCAAAATTAATTTTAATTTTCAGGTGACAAAAGAAATGTTTGTACCCGTACTTAAACAATTTCGAGGCTATTAAGTTTCTGTCGATTATAAAATCTTAGGATTAAATTGTTAAAAACTTGCTTTACATCCCGATTTTTTATATATTTCGGGATTCTTAATTTAATATAAACTTAAATCCTATTTGAAATGGAATGTCCTTTATGTAATTCATCAGGTATACCTGACGACGCAAAGTCCTGCCCACAATGTAAGGCAGACCTCGAAGCTTTCCACTTAACAAACAAAATTGGAAAGAAAAGTAAAAATCGACTTTTGTTTGGAACAATTGTAACAATCCTTTTGGTCATTGTTGTTTTAGCCTGGGCTATCATGTTTGTACTTAATCCGGGTGAAGATAAGCAAGCTGAAAAAGAAATTCCAAATGAAGAAATCTCGTTAATAAAAGCTGATTTGGAAAAGGTTCAAAATCAAAATGAGCAACTTAAAAATGAGAATAAGGAATTGTCGGATAAATTAACCGAAGCCAAAGCCAAACGTGAGAAAACCTACATTGTTCAGGAAGGTGAATCACTGTTTACCATTGCCAGAAAAATTATGGGGAACGGTTATAAATATGTTGATATTGCTAAAGATAACAATATTGAAGATCCCTATAAAGTACTCATCGGACAAAAACTGATCATTTATTATTAATTCAAAAATTTAAAACCATGGCAGATAAAGATATAGAAATCCTGAACCGGAAAATAGCAGACTACCTTAATGATATTTCAACGAAGAAAAATAATATTGAAGAGCTTAATAAGGAAAAGGCTGAACTGAAAACTGATTTAACCCGTCAGAAAGCACAAAATAAAAAGTTGCTTGAAGAGAAAGACAAAGTATTAAAAGAAGTTGACACCTTAAAAGAGGAAGTGAAAACACTAAAACTTAAAGCCAAAACAGAATCTAAAACCACAAAAAAGGGCTAGTGATAGTTTAAACATAATATGTCGTAAGTTTAGTTATTCATCCGTACGGATGAGTAGTGGCTGGCTTTTAGTTGACATAACACTAAGTTTGTAAGGCTCCGATTAATTCATTTATTGAGCTGATATTATGTCGGTTTAAGTATTCTTCAATGCCCTCAATGATCTTAACAGAGATTTGTGGGTCGATAAAGTTTGCTGTTCCAACCTGAATTGCGGAGGCGCCTGCCAGGAAAAACTCAATGGCATCCGAAGCATTCATAATACCTCCTATTCCTATAACCGGAATTTTTACAGCATTGTAAACCTGCCACACCATTCGCAATGCAACCGGTTTTATGGCCGGCCCCGAAAGCCCGCCGGTAATGGTAGACAATACCGGTTTGCGTGTTTCTGAATTGATGGCCATCCCAAGCAAAGTGTTGATGAGTGAAATGGAATCTGCTCCGGCACCTTCAACTGCCTTGGCCATCTCTGCAATATCAGTAACGTTGGGAGATAGTTTTACGATGAGTGTTTTACTATAAACCTTTCGAATAGCTTCTGTTACAGCAATGGCGGATGGGCAACTGATCCCAAATAACATTCCACCTTGTTTTACATTTGGACAAGAGATGTTTAATTCGATAGCAGGTATCTTGTCAAGCTCATTTATTTTCTCTGTAACTTCAATATAGTCCTCAATGGTGGAGCCATTCACATTGGCAATAATATGGGTATCGTAATCTTTGATGTTGGGATAAATATGATTGATAAAATAATCAACACCTTTGT
The DNA here is from genome assembly GCA_030596605.1 of Bacteroidales bacterium. GTDB lineage: Bacteria > Bacteroidota > Bacteroidia > Bacteroidales > JAADJA01 > JAADJA01. The sequence continues at coordinate 26,251 of JAUVJI010000042.1, read as the reverse complement.
TTTGCAGGCCCACTGCGTTTAGCATTCCGGATGGTGTTTCGGCCATACGAGGGTAGGGGTTACCTTCCCTGTTTTCGAGGGTCAGTCCTTTTACAAAAATACCTCCCAGTTGATTGACATCGACAAAATCCACCATCTCTTCCCCAAAACCAAATGTGCCTGAAGCAACGGTTACAGGATTTTTAAAATCAACATCGTGTATTTTTACTTTCAGGTTTGCCATTTCAGATAGTTAACATTAAATACAGGCCCTTCTTTGCATACCCGTTTATTGCCTTCTTGAGTTTCGGTTACACAACACAAACAAACGCCAAATCCGCAAGCCATCATATTTTCGAGAGATACTTCGCAATCAATATTTTTACTGACAGCAATTTTGCCGATAGCCTTCATCATGGCATTCGGCCCGCAGGTATAAATTTTATCAAAATCCAAATTATCCGGTTTGAAAATGGAATGATCCGTAACCATCCCTTTTTCTCCCAAGCTCCCATCTTCAGTTGTGACAAGCACTTCGCCATACTTAGAAAACTTCTCGGTCAACAAAATGTCTTTTTTCGACCTGCCACCGAGAAGAAATGTAGTATGAATATTTTTTTTCTTTAATTCTTTACCAAGGAGAATGAAAGGAGCTATTCCTGATCCTCCGCCTACGATAAGGACTTTCTTAACATTGTCAGGAATATTGAAAGAATTTCCTAACGGATAAATAATATTTACCTTATCACCAACATTGTTTTCACCCAATCGTTTGGTTCCTTTACCAATGATCTTCACATAAAAACTGATCAGTTTTTTTTCGTAATCAATATCAAGAATAGATAAAGGCCTTCTTAGGAATATTTCGGGTGAGTTGCTGATGTGTATTTCGGCAAAGTTGCCCGGCTTTACAGGAGGGATGTTGACCGGTGATTTTAACTGAATAATATAATTGCCTTCAACAGGATAATGGATGTTTACTATTTCATGATCGGCGATTATCTTATTCATTGTTCATAAAAAAAGGTTGTCATGAAAGCTTATTTTTTATTCACACCCGTCTGAACTGTCCGGGCAGGCAAAACATACAAAGAAAAAAACCAAAGCCCGCAAAGTATTGATAACAAAAGAAGAAGTCTTTGTGACCTTAGCGCAGAAACTTAGGGGTCTTTGCGTGAAAATGTCTTATGAGGCTGCCTCGTCACTACTTTTTGCTTTTTTCCTTCAGTTTTCTTTTTATTTACGAGCGCTTTGTCCTTTTTTTCAATTACTTTTTTTTCTGTTTCCTCTTTCTTTTCTTTGCCCTCCTCTTCCTCTTTAAATTCGAGCAGCTTTTGTTCATGCAATTGATTGTACCAGTATATCACTTTCTTGATATCCGATACATAAACATTCTCTTTATCGTAATTGGGAACTGCTTCCCCGAAAAATGATTTCAGCTCGTTTCCATCCGATTTGTGGGAAATGGCTGCTTCACCGTTTTGCTTGTCATAAATTGCTTTCAGGACATCTCTCAGCGGCATGTCTTCATCATCGGTATAAACACTTATTTCTTCAAGTGTGCTGATCCGTTCATGGCTGAATGCCGTAAATCTTTTCCCATCAATAAAAGATTCAACCACCAGCCCGTTTTTTGTCTGTGTCAGCATTTTATACAATCCCGGTTTACCTGAAATAGATAAGATCTTACTTAAATCCATACATTAATATTTGTTGCAAAAATAAGGAATATTTGATCAAAATCAAAAATTGGATTTGGTATTTAATTTAGATATTGAAATTTTAGAAATGAATTTAAATATTCGTAACTAATCAGTGTAATGAAACTCGGTAATGATAAGGATTATAGAAAATCTATTTTTATACTTTGTGGTACTTTGACCTTCTTTGAGCAACTTTGTGTAATAGCTATATCACAAAGATTCACAAAGAAGACACTGAGTTTCACAGAGAAAGATTAAATTCTATTACAATATTTAAACACTGATTAGTTACGAATATTTTATTTATTCAAACGCCTGCAGATCATACAACTTTTTATAGGCTCCTTTTTTATCCAATAATTCCAGGTGGGTTCCCCTTTCAACGATCTCCCCATCTTGTAAAACAATAATTTCATCAGCATGAATGATGGTGGAAAGTCGGTGGGCGATCACAATAGAAGTACGGTTCGTCATTACATTGGCCAAAGCTTCCTGCACCAGCCTTTCCGATTCGGTATCAAGCGCTGAGGTGGCCTCATCAAGGATCAGGATGGGTGGATTTCTTAATACAGCTCTTGCAATACTGAGCCGTTGCCGCTGACCACCTGATAGCTTGGAGCCACGATCTCCAATATTGGATTGATATCCTTCATCCATCTTAATTATAAACTCATGCGCATTGGCGATTTTAGCCGCATTGATTACATCCTCTTCGGTTACATCTTCCTTCCCAAACGCGATGTTGTTAAAAACAGAGTCGTTGAAAAGTATTGCCTCCTGTGTTACAATGCCCATCAGGCTCCTGATGTCATTTATCTTGTAATCTTTTAATGGTACACCGTCAATTAAAATCTCTCCCTTATTGGTATCATAAAATCGTGGTAACATATCAACGAAAGTTGATTTACCTCCTCCCGACTGCCCCACAAGAGCAATGATTTTCCCTTTGTTAATCTTGCAGTCTACATCTTTCAGGACATACTCATTTTTATATTTAAAGAAGACATTGCGATATTCAATATCTTTTTCAAACTTAGATTTCGAAATGGCATCCACTTTCTCTTCGATCACTTCTTCGGCATCCAAAATTTCAAAAATCCTGTCGGCTGATGCCATTCCTTTCTGTATGCTGTAAAATCCGGTGGCAAAAGTTTTGGCAGGAGGTCTGATCTGTGAAAAGATCACAATGTAAGTAATAAATATAGCAGCAGTTATGGAAGGGTCATCTGACAGAACCAGTTTCCCGCCAAACCATAAAACCACAATGATAACCACTGAGGATAAGAATTCGCTCATGGGTGAAGACAGATCCCTGGTGCGATAAATTTTCAAAAGGATTTTTGAGTATTTATTGTTATTCTGAAGGAAACGGTTATTAGAGAAATCAATGGCTGTGAAGGCTTTGATGATCCGCAAGCCCGAAATGGTTTCTTCTATTGTTGCCATCAATCCTGCAAAATTGGCCTGCCCGATTTTCGATTCCTTTCTTAACGACCTGCCTATCCTGCCAATGATATACCCCGTTACAGGAAGCATAACAATAACAAATAATGTAAGTTGCGGGCTCATGAAGAAAAGGGTAACAAAATATGCGATTATCGTAATCGGGTCTCTTACGATCATTTCAAGATAACTCATGATGGAATATTCCACTTCCTGCACATCTGTTGTTATACGGGCAATTATATCTCCCTTTTTGTGACCTGAATAAAAGGAAAGTGGAAGGATCAGCAGTTTTTTATAAATATCATTTCGAATGCCTTTAATGGCGCCAATCCGCACTTTGGCAAGGTAAAACATGCCTAGGAAACGGAAAAGGTTTCGCAGGAAAAATGTCCCCAACAGAAACAGGCAAATAAAAATCAGGGCATCAACTTTACCTTTGGTGATGATGATTTGGCTAATGAAATAATTCAGATTATCAAGAAGTGCTTGAGGATTAAGACTGAATTCCGGTTTGGTTTCCACAAGTTTTTCAATCCCGAAAAGCAAATTGAGGAAGGGAACCAGCATCACAAATGATACCAGCGAAAACACAATAACCAGAAAATTAAAAACTACATTGAGAAGGGCAGACACCCAGTAAGGGCTGACATATGTAAGGACTCGTAAATATTTTTTAAACATTATCGCTCGATTTTATCCTGCATTGAACGTAGTATTTCCTGTATAATTGTCCGGCGTTATATTAAGCAACTCCTCCTTGACACCATCAGGTAACTTTAATTTTTTAATAAATTCTTTGATGGCTTTTTCGTTGATCTTCTCATTTGTACGGGTTAGTTCTTTTAATTTTTCGTATGGTTTTGGAAATCCTTCACGACGTAGAATTGTTTGGATCGCTTCAGCAACAACAGCCCAGTTATCCTCCAGATCCTGTTCAATTTTTGTCTGATTAAGTATAAGTTTGTTCAATCCTCTTAATAGCATTTTATAGGCAAGTAAGGTGTGAGAAATAGGAATCCCGATATTTCTTGAGACAGTGGAATCGGTCAGGTCTCTTTGCAATCTTGAAACAGGCAGTTTCGACGATAAGTGATCAAACACCGCATTGGCTAATCCCAGGTTTCCTTCTGAATTTTCAAAATCAATTGGGTTGACCTTATGTGGCATAGTTGAGGATCCAATTTCACCTTCTTTAATTTTTTGCTTGAAATAATCCATCGAAACGTATGTCCAGATATCCCGGTTCAGATCTATGAGAATGGTATTGATGCGTTTTAAATTATCGAAAAAAGCAGCCAGAAAATCGTAATGCTCAATTTGTGTGGTCACTTTCTGACGGGTCAATCCCATGTCTTTGATAAAATCATTGGCAAACTCATGCCAGTTGATTTCAGGGTATGCTGCATAGTGAGCATTAAAGTTCCCAACAGCGCCACCAAATTTAGCTGTAAATGGAATTGATTTTAAAAGCTTGATCTGTTGCTTTAACCGATCTACAAATACTAATAATTCTTTACCAAGCTTGGTTGGAGAAGCGGGCTGTCCATGCGTCCGTGCTAACATGGAAACATTTTTCCATTCTTTTGAGAGACCGGTCAACTTGGATACAACTTTATTGAGTTGTGGGAAGAGGCTATCGTTAAAAGCAAGTTTTAAAGCATAGGGTATCGCAGTATTTGTAATATCCTGTGATGTGAGGCCAAAATGTAGAAATTCCTTATATTCTCCCAATCCGAGTTTATCAAATTCTTTCTTTAAATAGTACTCTACGGCTTTTACATCATGGTTGGTTGTTTTCTCGATTTTTTTTACTTCATCTGCATGTTTAAAAGTAAAATTCCTGCAAATTGCCCTCAGATCATTGATGCGGTCCCTGTCAAAATCTTTTAGTTGTGGCAAACCAAGATCAACAAGAGCAATAAAATATTCTATTTCAACAAAAACGCGGTAGTTAATCAATGCGGCTTCTGAAAAAAAGTAAGACAAGCCTTCGACGTGTTTCCTGTAACGACCGTCGATCGGTGAAATGGCATTAACTGTAGTGAGTTCCATAGTGTAAGGTTTAAGTAACCAAAAATAGAAAATTATTTATATCAAACTAATTTATTAAAAAAATAAACCGCAGAGTTACGCAACGTAACGCGCAGAGTAACGCTGAGTAAAAGCATTGCGAAACATTGCGACAAACATAGCGCCCATTGCGGTTAAAGAAATGAACCGCAGAGTATCGCAACGTAATTCGCAGAGTAACGCTGAGTAAAATATTGCGAGACATTGCGACAAACATAGCGTCCATTGCGGTTAAAGAAATGAACCGCAGAGTATCGCAACGTAATGCTCAGAGTAACGCAGAGTAAAATATTGCGAGGCATAGCGAAAAACATAGCGTCCATTGCGGTTAGAAATTTATATACCTTCTATTATCTAAATAGGATTAGTTTAGACCATGAATATTTACGAAAGGTCTTCCAGCAGGTGTGTCATTAATTGGTTGGGCTTAAATTTAGTTTGTAATTTACCATTGCTTGCATAGGCAATATTTCCGGTTTCTTCTGAAACGATAACAGCGAGGGCGTCAGATTGTTCTGTAATACCAACAGCAGCCCTATGCCTGAGACCTAAAGAGACCGGGATTTTTTCGTTACTTGATACAGGCAAAATACACCTGGCAGCTTTAATCTTATTTTGATGGATAATCAAAGCACCATCGTGGAGCGGACTGTTCTTGAAAAATATACTTTCGATCAATGCCTCTGATAATTCCGCATCCAGGAGTTCACCTGTCGTAACGTATTGTGCTAATTCGCTTTTTCTGGCGATTATTATCAAAGCGCCTGTTTTACTTTCGGCCATATTCCTGCAGGCCATGATAATTTTGTCAATATCAAGATCAACCTGGCTTTTTACATCAAACTTCCAGAAAAGGAATCGATTACGTTTTTTATTGATAAAGCCCGGGGTGCCGAGCATGAGCAGAAACTTTCGTATTTCAGGCTGAAAGACAACGATCAATGCAATAAAACCGACACTGATAAATGCGCCGAAAATTTCGCTTAGCAACTTCATCTCGAGCGCTGTCACAAATTTCCAAAGGAGATAAAAAGCAACAATACCAAAGAAAATATTGATGGCGACTGTACCCTTCAGAAGGTTATATAATTCGTATAGAAGGAAAGCCACCAGAAGGATATCAATGACATCCAGGAACTTTATTTCAATAAAAGTGAGAATCTCAGGAAACATAAGTGTTCAAATAAAAATCAAAAATAGCAAACTTTTTCATGGCAAATGTATGATGTTAAAAGTATGATGTCAAATGTTTACTTTTTACTCATCATTTGTATCACATTTGATAATTATATAAAAACATTGCGAAACATTGCGAAGAACATAGCGTCCATTGCTGTAAAGATTGAACCGCAGAGTTACGCGAAGTATGGCGCAAAGTAACGCAGAGTGAAATAAGAAATGTGAGTGATTAAAAAGGTTAAACTAATAAAGTTTTTCTCTTTTCAGAAGGTAGGGCAGGAGGATTTGTTCGAATCCCTTGTTGATGTCTGCTTCCACGAATTCAATTCGGTATTGCCCGCACTTTAGTTTTAATTCGTTTTTGAAGGCTGTAATTTTTTTTATATAAAATTCTTTCACCTCATTGGGCGTGATCTTTAATTCGTCGCCTTTTTCAAGGTCTATGAATTTATAAGGCCGGTTCTCAAAATCAAAGTCAATTTCCTTGTTTTTATCGATCACATGAAAAAGAATAACTTCATGCTTATTGTGTTTCAAATGTTGTAATGCTGAAAACAGCTCATCTGATGTAGCAGTGTTTTCAAGCATATCGCTAAAAATAATTATTAGGGATCGTTTGTGGATTTTCTCTGCAATTTCATGCAATGCCTCGGTTGCCGAGGTTTTCTTTTTTGCAGATACAGGTAATGGTTTCAATAATTTCTCAAGTTCGGCATACAGGAACCTTTGATGAACGGAACTGGATTTACTTGGTGTATGCAATTCGATGAAATCACTGAAAAGGCTTAAACCAAAAGCATCCCTCTGCTTTTTGAAAAGATTGATCAGGGCAGCCGCTGCATAAACCGAAAATGTAATTTTATTGGGATTGCTGATGGAGATGTTGTCCATCACAGGGAAATACATGGATGAAGATATATCAAGGATCACCTGGCAGCGTAAATTGGTTTCCTCTTCATAGCGTTTGATAAATAGTTTATCTGTTCTCCCGTATAGCTTCCAGTCGATATGTTTTATCGATTCACCGGAATTATACAAACGATGCTCGGCAAATTCAACTGAAAAACCATGAAAAGGTGATTTATGAAGGCCGACAATAAAACGCTCCACTACCTGTTTGGCAACGAAATCAAGTGAACCAAACTGTTGAAGCCGGTTATGATCGAGTTTGTAATCCAATGGTGGCCTAAATTAGTTTGTTGTGGGTTGCAAGTTTCGTGTTGCGGGTTACGGGTTAACCTGAAACCTGCAACCTGAAACCTGAAATCAAGTTTACATTAACGCCTCAAGTTTGTTAACAAGGATTTGCTTTGGAACTGCACCGACCTGCTTGTCAACTACTTCACCGTTTTTGAAAAATAAAATAGTGGGGATATTCCTGATCCCGAATTTAGCGGAAACACCGGGATTACTGTCCACATCTACTTTTCCTACAACACATTTTCCTTCATAGTCTGTTCCAATTTCCTGCACGATAGGGCCAACCATACGACAGGGTCCGCACCACTCTGCCCAAAAGTCAACAATTACAGGTTTATCTGATTCCATTACAATTTCATCAAAATTAGCATCGGTTATTTCTAAAGCCATTTTCTTTTGTTTTATGAATTATCAATTTTGAATCGTCAAAAATATTACTTTTTTACAAATACAATAAATATTATAACAGATTTTAATCAACTAAGTTTTAAACCTGGAATTTTTTTTCTGTTATTGATAATCACGACTCGATATCATTTTAACCATTGAGATAAAAGCTAAATCCAGTTTCAGTGAGTGACTCATGTAGATACGACTTTGTAAAAATAGAATAATAATCACTTCATCCCGTATTTCTTTAAAGAATGGAATAATAATTAACGTAAGCTATAATTCAAAAAATCTTGAAAGCTAATGGAACTCGTATTTATTACTGTTAACTATTTAACACAAACATTATCAATCCATAATTCTTGCCCCCCGATGGTAAAGTAATGAATGTTAGCTCCGGTCATTATAACTTTACCTGTTTTTCCACCCGGTACCTGTGAGGAATTCATTGTTACGGTGATATTGCCGAAAGTGGCCGGGATCTGACTTAAGTCACCAATATAAATCGGAGTAAGATGACCGTTTATATTAAAGTTTTCTGTCCCACCTAAATCAAGGTAGTCAAATTCAACGTAAGTTGCGTTGAAACCGAGATAAACTAAATCGAATTTCAGGTTCATATTATTCGATCGAAGTACCTGTCCTGATCCAAAGGTAACTGGTGGTGTTACAATCTTTGCTTCAACAAATGCGTTTGTACCTGTCCAAAAATCTTCCAGGAGCATCCTCATATTATTTGGTGCATTAATGGCAATATCTCCTGGATTATATCCTGTATTATTACTGTATTCAGTACCTGCTGCTAAGGGTGGCTCAAAATCAATGCAGACAGCTTCACTTTGAATAGCTTGTTCCATTTCATTATTGGTTTCATCTGATTCGTCCACCATATTTTTTGGATCAACCAATACTTTAATCATATATACATTGGCAAGATAAAAGTTATCAGGATGGACAAGTTCAACAAAATTAGCTTCAAGGGTAATGGATTCTCCTTTTGCCAGACTTTCAATATTGTGACTTACCTGTGGACGATGGTTTTGGGATTCTGGATTTTCTTCGGCATTGAAATAAACCATAAAATTGCCTGCATCGGCACAGCCTTTATTGGCAATAACAGCAGTTGCTTTTTTCTCATCTGGTCCCCATGTTACTGAGAGGTCCTCTACAACAAGGTCGGGTTTACATCCGACAATAAAAATTATAACAATAGCGAAATAAAATTTTTTTGTTTTCATGATGTTTTTTTTAAAATGTTAAATTAATTCTGATTGATTTATAAAATTCAACAACCGGGTTATATTAAGATTATAATTCCTCCTTTCTTAGTTTTGTGATGTTAATGAATTTAAGTGTTTCGGTTCGTGTTATATTTTGATTTATATTGTTTTGGAAATTTAATATTGCAATACAAATATATACAATTATTTATCATAAGTCAAATTTGCGATCTTTATTTCTGGGGATCTGTGAAAATATATTCAAATCTAACTGGATATTTGCTACTCACAAAGGGTCAAGTCAACTGTGAACCAGACACTATTCATCGGATGAATATAAATTATACCTAAAGTTATATCTATTCTTCGCAGCAAAAAGCAGCTTAAAGTCATCCGATTAATGGCCAAGCATTGCGACATATTAAAGTTAACTTAAAATAGAGATGTTTTTGACAGTCCTTTTCGTGAAAATAATTCTTATTCAGAGTTAACAGTTTCCAATATACACAGCACAGTGCTGTATCCTCTTACCCTGACCCCTGGCATTAATGTGCCGTCTTCCAAAGGATACCTTATCTTTTTGAATGTCCATGAAAACTTGTTGAGAGGTATTTCCGTTTTATTGATAATTTCCATAAGGTCCGGTTGCGTATTCAGCCAGGTAAGTTTTTCTTCTTCTGTGAAAAGATCCGGTAATGAATCCCAATCAGGATATAATACTATCCATTTAACCGGGATATCAAAAGTGTAATTGTAAGTATCGCCGGGCCATCTTGGAGTTTCACGGGTTAAAGCATCCCTCCAATGAACACCTGCTTTCGGATACCTCTTGTTCAACTGTCTGCTTATGCGGATATCCCCCTGTCTGTATCCCTTTTTATAAAAAGTATAATAGGCATTATACAGGTGTCGCTGCGATTCAATTCTTCCGGGGTTAATCCGGGTGGAACAGAAATATTCAAAATACCTGGATGCAAAAACTTCTGGCTTGTTGTTCTCATCACTAAAAAGCTTAGCAATGGATTTCAGTAATGCAGTGTCCTTTCCAACAGAACAACCATGAACAAAGAATTTTGAATTGGTATCAATGATTCCTGAAGGCAACGGCTTGAATAAACCTTCATTCAGCATTTTGTTGATGTTTGTTGCAGATGTACGTTTTCCGCCCGGTGTTAACCTAACACTCAACCCTATCCATTGATTGCCATGCGAAACCAGGTTGACCAATCCCCAGGGCTGTTTGTTTGACGGGGCATTATCTGCAAGATAATCCCTGACTTCTTCCATGGTACTGCAAGTTGTAATGATATGTTCCGTGCGGTCTTTAGGATTATTCCTGTAATACTTTTCGGCTTCAGCGTAAAACGGATTGTTAAGTTCCCTGTCCTTACCCAAAATAAATGTGATGCTTTCCCGTGAGGCTAAATTTGATTCGATGGGGGTAGCTTCTGTTCCATTTATTTCTTCCGGATGAATATTGGCCAACCAGATTATAATAACCGGCAGACCTACTACAAATAAAATAATTGGCGAAATATTGAATATTTTAGTCATTGTCATAGCTCTCAGGTTTTAAGGGTGAATTTCCAGTTTTTGTTCAAATTGAATTGGTTGAAATTTAGCTGTAGTATGTGTTCTTCTATACACCGTTTTGTTTGTGTATCAACATCACTTTCAATAAAATTGATTTTAGAAACCTTTCCGAATTTGTCGATGAGCACTTCAATTTTCAGGTAGTTGCCTGCATTACAATTTTCAATTTGGGATGTAAGATTTTCCTTGAGGAAATTTCTTACCTTTTCTTTTTCGGCTTTTGTGATTTCGCCAAAAACTTCAATATTGTCTGTTACTTTTTTGTCAGGCAATTGTACACCGTTTAATGAAATTCCATTAATCGTTAAATCAAAACCTATGGCAGAGTTAGAAACACCATGAGGCAGAGGCAGCGCTTGTTTTACAGTTTTGATCTGCCCGTTCTCGACAATTTCTTTTTCGTCGATGGCAATAAATGAAGTATAGGCTGTCATCAGGTAATATTTCAGTCCAAGATTTGTTACTTTCCTGATACTTGCTGAATCACTGTTGTATGCGTCATAATCATCCAATAATTTTATTCTCTCCCTTGCCCACAGATACCTGATCGCTGAATTTGATTTATCCGGTTTAACCGTACTGACATCAAATGTGCTTTTATAGTTTTTATTACCTGTATAACCTTTCAGCGTTATCGTTCCGGAGGGTTCTCCTTTATATTTGCCGAATATTACTACCGGGCGCTCTGCAAAAACATCGGGAGAAGAAACCGGTTCCACATCATAAACTTCAAAACCGTTGAATTTTCTTTTGATTTGTGTCAGTACCGGATTGTTGATGTAATTCCTGAACTTTGCTGCTTTTTCATTGGCGTTCTCAGATTTTGTAACAATCATGGGTTCACCCATTCCTGCATGGGCCATGCCCTCAATCAGGTAATGGTTAACACTTGAACCGATGCCAAAGACAAAAGTGTTGGCTTCATCAGCGTGTTCCCTTATCAATTCGAAAGCCTCCTTTTCAATCGTAACATATCCATCTGTTATGATAACAAATGAACGTGATAACGATTCGTATTTTCGTGGCAAGTTTAGCGCTCTTTGAAGTGCCGGTAACAACTCAGTGCCTCCTCCACCTCTCTGGTCATCGATGAAACGGATGGCCTTATTAATATTTTCTTCCGTAGCAGTAACGGATTCATAATTAAACAAACCCGATGTGCCTGCAAATAACAATATGTTGAATTGATCTGTAGGCTTGAGATTCACGATTAAGTTCCGCATTAGCTTTTTTGAGATGGTCAAGGGGAAGCCCCGCATTGAACCCGAAACATCTACGATGAAAATGTATTCCCGTGGCGGAATATCTTCTGACTTAATTTGTTTTGGTGGTTGAACCATATACAGGAAGAAATTTTCATCATCATGTTCATAAAGCATCAAACCGGAATGGATTTGCTCACCGGATAACTGGTATTCTAAAATAAAATCCTTATTGCCACCCTTTGTTTCAGAAGCATCCAGATTAATCCTTGCCGATGAAGTACTTTTATAAGATATGGTTGTTTTATGAGTAGAACAAACAATATCCTGGATCGGCATTCCTGCATTAAGGCTGACTTGTATATCAAAATCATAAAAAGGAAGTTCTCCCTCTTTCTGATAGGGTGTCGCGACAAACTGATCCTTTTCTACGGCTTCGGATTCTTTTAAATTGGAGTACCGAGGCCCGACAACCGTTGGATAAACAAATTGATAGGTTCTGTTATCAGGAACCAGTAATTCTGTGTATTTCAGGACTACTGTAATTTCATCTCCAGGTAAAATATTGGCAACATTCATCTGAAAGACATTCGGTCTTTGTTGTTCAAGCAAAGAAGCCCTTTTGCCTTCATTCTTGGCCTGTTCATAGTCTTTTCGGGCTTTTTTCTTCTCTTCGATCTGTGCCGTTATTTTTCGGTCACCAATTATCATTTCCATCGAATAGATGGCCGCTTTGGTTGATGCGGGAAAAGTGTAAATCGCTTCCAGGGTGTTGATACCTTCATTTTTATACACCTGGTTGATAGTAACATCAGCGATCACACCTGCAATATTAACTTTCGCAAAAGTTTTTTTTAGGGGTAATTGGTCTACATTGGGGTTTTCACTCTTGACGAGGAAATAGGGAGAAAGCGTTTTGTCTTCAGATTCTGTTTGAGAAAACAGGACCAGATTACGGAATACAAATAATAGCAATACCTGGGGCATTTTAGGGAACTGACTCATAAGAAAAGGGGTTTTTAAATGTTAGAAATAAGCGAATGAATTGTGTATATATTACTAACGGAGGAAAAGTTGATTATCGTGTATGGAGATCACAATTTTATTATTACTGAGCTATTGTACATTATAATATGCCCTTAATGAACTGTGAAAGTGAAACAACCTTAACATTATTCTTTAACACTACTGTTTCTTTTATGGGGGCAATGATATAAGCCTCATCGATATTAAGGTCGTGCAGTGAATTCCAAAATCCTTTTGATGGCGACGGTGTTTGTGATACTTTACATTCGAAAGCAATTTTTTTCATCCCTTTCACCATTACCAGGTCAATTTCAGCGCCGGCAGCAGTCCGATAATAATATGGCGTGTAATCAGGATAGTGTTGGATAATATTTTCAATTACCATTGTTTCCCATGAGGCGCCTATTACCGGATGTGCCCATAGTTCATCAAAAGAACCAATACTTAGTAATGTGTGTAAAATTCCAGTATCCCTGATATAAACCTTTGGCGATTTAACCAGTCGCTTACCAATATTTGTAAGGTATGGTTTAAGCATCCTGATCATAAATGTATTTTCCAGTAAATTGAGGTATGATCTGATTGTTGTATGAGATAAACCAAGAGAACCTCCAGCCTGCGACAGATTGATCACCTGTCCTTGTAAATGCGAGAGCATTTGCCATAATCTCCTGATATTATCAGCCGGAATATTAAAGCCTAACTGAGGAATATCCCTCTCAAGGAAGGTTTTGATAAAACTCATTCGCCATCGATTGCTTGCCCGATTGGAGCTTGCAAGGTAACTTCTGGGGAATCCACCCCTTAGCCAATATGTTGGATTTATGTTTAATGCAGGATTAATTAATTCAGGTATTTCCGTAAGTAGAAAGGGGGTAAGTTCGGTATAAATAATTCTTCCTGCCAGTGATTCGGAACTTTGTTTAATAAGTTCGCGTGAAGCTGATCCCAGGATAAGAAATTGCCCGTTTATACCCGATTCGTCAATTACACTTCTTAGTATTTTGAATATTTCAGGTTTAAGTTGAATTTCATCCAGGCAGATTAGGTTATTAGCATTTGATATAAAGTAGGGGTAAGGCTCAGATAGCTTAAAAATATCCACCGGATTTTCAAGGTCTAAATATATGCTGCCGGATATTTGCTTTGATATCTGTTTTGCAAGGGTTGATTTACCACATTGCCGTGGACCTAATATAGCAACAGCAGGAAATTCATCAATCAATTCAGAAATTTCAGAAGTAACAATTCTTGGAATATATTTAGTATTCATGTCATCAAATAGTTAATTGATGCAAATCTAAATATTATTCTTGTAAATTGCAAGTTAAAGTTTCAGATTACAAGGTAAAAATATTGAATTTTATATTCTTAAAAGTTCCGGGCTATTCGGGATTTGAGCCATAGGAACACCTTTGGAGTAATCCCGAATATAATACTCATGGGATTTATAATCCGCTTTGTTCTCGTGGGAGTGTCTTGTTTGAGTTGGGGATTGATTCATCAACCGAAGGATGACAAGACAGGAATACCCTGATATTTGCTTTCAGATTGAGAAAAAATCCGAAAGAGCTATCAGAATATAATATTTTAGGTACTATTCCGGTACCTGCGAAGCTTTACCCTGGTTGGGCAGCCAGTATTCATTTTTATCTTTGTTGTTAAGCTGGCTATCCATATTCAGGTCGCCCGGCAAATAATCTTGCAAACCGGCAAAGTTATCCCATTCGTCTGTTTTGTCATTGGTGTCCACCTGACCGTTGGCATTGGCATCGCCTGATACCATTCCCCAGGTATCTGGAGTCAATTCTATGTATCCGGTTGCACCGCCATATACTTGTGAAGAGCCTGTGGTAAAATCATAGGTGTAAACTCCGCCTGTTTCGGTTAAATGAACTGATGACATAATATCCAAATGGTTCCTGTGGCGAATGACTACGAATAATTGGGAAATAGAGGAATGAGGGAAATAAAGGTTTGATATACCGTCTGAATTCACAATGGAACCATCATTCAAAAGGAAAGCGGGTTTCCTTGCGGTGACCCTGTCGGCAGTGGCAGAATCAGCGCCATAGGGTGTTTCCCTGAGTTCAACAAGAACCCAGTCGACAATATCATTGTTAGGTATCGGATCAATCATTTCATTTCCGAAGTAATTCCAGGGTGCAACAGCAAACGGCTGGCTTAAAGGTATAAAGGCAGGGTTCAGGCCGGTGTTCATTTCTGTTCCTTCAAACGGGCCTTCAAGAAATACCTTTAAATCAAGATGTGTTTTTTCGAAAACAGCAGTGTATTCAACTTCCCATCCCGGCCGGGTGGTTGAAAAATCGGTGTTGAAGTGCAGGAGCATTTTACCTGAGTTAGCAGTTAGTTCAGTGGGAAGGCCGTTACCTGAAAACACACCGAGAAGGTTTTCCGGTGAGGTGTTGTCACCGTTGTATACCCGCAGATAATCGCAGCTAAATTCGGTACTGAAAGAATTAAACGAAAGTGTTATACTGCTTGCTTCGGGCGGGTTGATCAGCCAGTAAACATCCGTATGGCTTGTGTAATTGGAAGCGCCGCTGCCGTCGTCAAATATTCCGGTGGTATCGGTTAGCGTATACAATCCCGATATAACACCGGGTATTTCGGCTGAATAGGAAACCTCCCAACCTTTATGGCCTGCCGGATCGTTTGTGGTAAACTCCAGGAGCATATCTCCTGTTGATGAGATTAGATGGGGCGGAAGGTTTGTACCGGAGAATTCACCGATAAGCGGTGCATTGGTTGTATTGCCGTCGAATACACGAAGGTAATCAAATCCTGATACTGTTTTAAATTTGGAAAAAAATAAAGCAATCGCAGAAGCATTTGGAGGCGATATTAAATACTTACATGTTTTGTCAGAAGGGTAATTGTTTCGTCCGCTACCGTCATCAAACCGGCATTGCCTTGCAACAAAGGTTGCAAGCGAATCACAAAAACAGGTATCGGGTTGCAGGCCGATAATAGCTTCCTGTACCGTGGACAGTTCCGATAAAAGCTTGTCATAGCCTGCCGCAACACCGTTTCCCCAGTTGCAGTGAAAATAACCGTCGTCGGTATATCCGTCAATTACTATAAAGTGGCCTCCCGTTCCTGAAGATATGCCGTAAAAAACCGGCCTTTGATTATCGAGCTCGTTTCGTAGCATAACTTTCCATACCGAATCGGTAAAGTGGCTTTTGTTTAAAAGTTGTGCCGTGGAAGCATATCCGAAAAAATCGGGAAATGCATTCCTTATGCTGGTAGTTCCTGAATAGGAGGCGTTATAGGCATAATCCATTTCAACAGCAACCCCGCAATGAAACATAAGTGTGGCTACAGCCGATATTTCATCAGGAAGGCTTGAAACATTCAAAACATTGGGCATAGTGGGCCAGTCGTAATATGTGTTTTCGAAGTTTGCTGAAATATTTCCATAGGTTGGGTGGTAAAAAGAATGAAAGCCAATACCGTTTTCAGGGAAGTTAAAAAATTTTAAGATCTGTGCCATGGCTGTAGCCCCGCACCCTGCCCTGGCATGGCCACAACTCCCGTTCGGATCTTCAGGGCAGGAGTCATTATAATAACATGCCTGTGCCCAGTAAGTTGTTAGCAAAGGATCAACACCTTTTGACTGAGAATACAGGTTTACTGAAAATAAAACAAATAGAATTGTAAGTGTATTTGAAAAAGACCTTTGTACCATCGTAAACAACATTAAATTGTAAATACGGGAACTAAAATAGTATTTTTTTCTTAACCTGTATGAATTGGGTATTACACCTGTCTGCCGATTCATCAGCCGAAGGATGACAAGGCAGGAATCCCAGAATATTCGCTTTCGGATTAATAATCATATCATCGATCAGAAAGCCAACTACATAAAGTAAAAATCAGGAAGGCCGGACTTTGTTTCAAAACCGGAAGATTACTTAAAAGTTTATTACAATCTGCAATCCCCAAATAGTTTTTTTTGAAGTAAAATTGTAGCCAATTGGCATAACAGCCGAAGAGCTTTGATCCTTATTTTTGGTTTTGTAACCCAATCCGTCTATGATTTGATTAAAAGGGTCCATTAAAAAAAGCGAAGCGCCACCTAAAAATCTTGAGTTTAAAACTTTTTTTTCATTTTTTATGATATTTCCTTTCCATACAAAAAATAGTTCTCCTAAAATTGAGCCTGCAACAGGAGTTATAATTAAATCTTGCCAGGATGGGATTTCTGCAAAAGCCTCAACTCCATACTCCCAAAAAAAAGTAGACATAAAGGCTGAGTATGCAAAGGATTCCCATATTTTAAAACCACTACCTCTGGCGCTCATATAATAAATGGCGCCAATCCAGGGGTGCAAAACATAATTGAGGTAAAAGGCATCTTCATCCCAAATTGGTCCACTTTTAACATTTTGTTTCCATTTTTCTGTAAAGCCTTCTTCTCTTATCTTATCCTTATCCCAATTAGAAATATCTTCTGGTAACACCCATAAAATACCAAAAGAAATTATGACCCCTCCTACATACAGGCCTGTATCGTATAGCAATCTTTTTTTATCTCTCGCAGGATTATAATCCAAATATTTTGGGTTTATTAACCGGTTAGAATACATGGTGCTCTCCCTGATAAACTTTGATTCGCTTTTTGAAATTGTTTTATGCCGATTAAGAAAATCATTGCTAACTTGATAATAATTGTGTACGAAAAAACAATTTTCGGCTATAGAATCTTTCTGAGAAAATATATCTTGAATGATAGTCAAAAAAAATATTAGCAATAAAAACTTAAAAAGAGATGTATTATATTTTATGGAATTTGGTATTAGTAGCTTAATGTAAAATCGAAAAGGATAGTCGATGCCTGATCCGATAGAAGATAATGATATATGAATAATTTTTTGCGGAATAATCTCTATTTTTATGTTTCTTGGAAATTCATGGTTATGAAAGTTTTTAGAAAAGCATTTTTTTAAATTTCTTCTATCTTTTTCTTTTCTTTGGGTGCTTTTTAAACTCATACAGTCATTTAATGTTGTCAACTTTTAATGTGTTCATATTTTCCATAAACATCTTTTGTTGTTTATATATCAATTAAATCTAAATGATTTATTACGGCTATTGAGGCATTACAGTTTATTCTTTACTAACGAACAAAGATAAAAAATTTAAAGTTATTATAAAATCCAAAAAAATCCCTCCCGAAATAATTGGAGATAGAGAAACCTCCAATTTTGTTAAAAATAAATGTGACCTAAAATTTCAATAACCCGACATTACTTGATAATAATCATATCATTGATCAGAAAGCCAACTACATAAAGTAAAAATCAGGAAGGCCAGACTTTGTTTTCAAACCGGAAGATTACTTAAAAATTTGACGCAAGCGGACGTATGCGCCATAGGGGAAATCCGGTTTGTTCCAGTTGGTATTAATTGTTTGAATTGGGGATTACACTTGTCTGCGTCGCTTTCGCAATCGCTAAAGCATAGTGCGGACGCGGTCAGCGGAGCAAAGCCGACAAGGCAGGAATCCCCGGATATTCGCTTTCGAAGAGCTGATAAAAATTTAGAGACTTAAACAATTTTAAAACTTACTTCCTGATACCCCGAAACTTCCTTAAGAAATGATGATGCAGTAATTTGATGTTTTGTAGTGGGCATTTCTATTGAGGTATTAGTTTCTTCGTCAGTAACAGTGAGCTTTAGATTGCAATTGCCTTTATTATTTTTAGCAATTTCAGAAATTTCTTTAACAAAATTATCTGTGATAAATGTTAAAGGAATTTGTAATGTAATTTCCTTGGTTATCTTCTCCATCGCTTCGGATAAGAGAATAATCGAACTGATCCTCACATCCAACTGGTCACGATTTTTATTATTCCTGGGGACCATGCGTGCTTTTATTAGCAATGAGGAACCTTCAAGTAAAAAGTGTTTGAATTTCAGGTAATCTTCTGAGAATAATATAAACTGGTTGGAATCAGTGAAATCTTCCACCACAAACGTAGCAAAAGGATTGCCTGTTTTGGAGATCCGTTGGTTGACAGATGTTACGATGCTTGCAAACGAAAGGGATTTATTCTTATATTTTTCCGGGTTGTTCTTTATTTCGTTTAATGTGATATTACAAAAGTTATCTATCTCAATTTTGAAGTCTTCGAGCGGATGGCCTGACATGTAAAATCCTGTGACATCCTTTTCATTTTTTAGTTGCTCCAGTTTTGTCCAGGGATCGCATTTTGGCATTTCCGGATCTTTTACTTCAATCTCGGCCATTTCACCGAAAAGACTTACCTGTGATGAGTTTTGCTGCTGCTGGAAGTTAGAAGCATGTTTTAGTATTTTTTCAAGAAAGATGGTGTCTTCTGTATTTTCCCTGTAGAAGAACTGGGCACGGTGTGTATTTTCAAAGTCGTCAAAAGCCCCGGCCATGGCCAGCGCTTCCATGCTTCTTTTGTTCACCGAACGCAGGTTAACTCGTTTTGCAAAATCAAAGATACTTGTATACCGTCCGTGCTCTTCTTTTTCGTCAATAATGCTCAAAGCAGCGCTTTCGCCCACATTTTTTATGGCTGCCAGTCCAAACCTGATCTCGCCTTTTTCATTCACCATAAAGTTCAGGTCACTTTCATTAACGTTGGGGCCTAATACAGGTATGTTCTGCCGCAAACATTCATCAACGAAAAAGGTGATCTTTTTAATATCATTCAAATTGTGGGTCAGCACAGCGGCCATATATTCGGCAGGGTAGTGGGCTTTTAGGTAAGCTGTTTGGTATGCTATAACAGAGTATGCAGCAGAATGGGACCGGTTAAATCCATACTTGGCGAATTCCATCATGGTATTGAAAACATCTTCTGCTTTCTTTTTATCAATCCCTTTCTCTGCAGCGCCATCAATGAAAATGACCTTCTGCTTTTCCATGATGTCCATTTTCTTTTTGCCCATAGCCCGGCGCAATAAATCTGCTTTACCGAGAGAAAAACCACCCATGATTGTTGCTGCCTGCATGATCTGTTCCTGGTAAACCATGATCCCGAAAGTGGGTTTCAGAATATCTTCCAGCAATTGGTGCGGATATTCAACTTTTTCTTTTTTGTGTTTTCGACGGATATAAGTGGGGATAAACTCCATGGGTCCCGGACGGTATAAGGCATTCATGGCAATAAGGTCTTCGATATCGGTGGGTTTGAGTTCTTTCAGATAACTCCGCATCCCTTCCGATTCAAACTGGAATGTTCCGATGGTTTCACCTCTTTGATACAATTCATAGGTTAAGGTATCATCCAGCGGGATTTTTTCGATATCGATTTTTACATTGTGCCTCTTCTGAATATTTTTAATGGCATCGTTGATGATGGAGAGCGTTTTTAACCCCAGGAAATCCATCTTCAGCATACCGACCGATTCAATCAGCTTACCCTCATATTGAGTAACCATTAATTCCGAATCTTTAGCTGTGGCAAGGGGTACATAGTTGATCAGGTCATCAGGCCCAATGATTACACCACAAGCATGTGTTCCGGTATGTCGTGCCGAGCCTTCAAGTGTTTCGGCAAACTTGAGCGTTTTTTTCTCAAGGTCATCACCACTTTTCCTGATGTTATTTAATTCAGGCACTTCCGCAAATGCTTGTTTCAAAGATATACCCGGCCGCTCAGGAACAAGCTTTGCCAGCCTGTCAGCATCGGGGAGGGGAAGCTTTAAAACTCTTGCAACGTCACGTATGGCAAGCCTTGCAGCCATAGTTCCAAATGTAACTATTTGGGCAACCTTGTTTTTACCGTATTTATTTACAACATAATCCAGTACCTTATCCCTGCCCTCGTCATCAAAATCTACATCAATATCGGGCATACTTACCCTGTCAGGATTCAGGAAACGCTCAAAAAGCAGATTGTACTTGATTGGGTCAATGCTGGTTATTCCGGTACAAAAAGCCACTGCTGACCCTGCTGCTGATCCTCTTCCCGGCCCAACCGTTACACCCATTTCCCTAGCCTTATTGATAAAATCCTGCACGATCAGGAAATAGCCAGGGAATTCCATTTTTTTGATTACTGCCAATTCGAAATTGAGTCTTTCTGTGATTTCATCTGTTACTTCAGGATATAATTTTTTGGCACCTTCAAATGCAAGGTGTTTCAGGTATTCATCTTCAGATTGAAATCCTTCAGGAAGTGGAAATACCGGAAGTATTATGTCGCTGTAGATATCATAGTCCTCTATTTTATTAACAATTTCCTGGGTGTTAGCAATTACTTCCGGATGATCAGGAAAAAGCGCCGACATTTCTTCAGGGGTTTTTAAATACTCCTGCCCTGAATACTTTAATCCTTCTTTTTTGTCGTTTATATCGCTACCGGTATTTAAACGGATGAGGATATCATGGGCATAATAATC
Organism: Bacteroidales bacterium; assembly: GCA_030596605.1. Lineage (GTDB taxonomy): Bacteria > Bacteroidota > Bacteroidia > Bacteroidales > JAADJA01 > JAADJA01. Next base: position 4,840 of record JAUVJI010000042.1, on the reverse strand, counting down.
TTCTTTATTAATGTAATGGACATCATTTGTCGCAATAACTTTCAGGTTGTTTTTTTCTGCCAGCCTGAGTAATACCTCATTGACAGTTTTTTGTTCAGAGAGGTCATGGTTTTGTATTTCAAGGTAATAATCGTCATTAAAAATGCTTTTAAACCAATCGATGGATTCCTGCGCTTTCTCTTCACCATGGTTCAAAATAGCTTGAGGTACTTCTCCTCCCAGACAGGCGCTTGAAGCAATGATGCCTTCGCTGTATTTTTCTAATATTTCTTTATCAATGCGGGGCCTGTAATAAAATCCTTCTAAGTAACCCAATGATGTTAATTTGGCAAGGTTGTGATAACCGGTTTTATTTTTTGCAAGTAAAATTAAATGATGGTAATGCTTACCTTTTGTTTTTTCTTTTTTTAAGCGGCTTTCCCTTGCTACATAAACCTCACAGCCAATAATAGGTTTTATTTTCTGCTTTATGGCCTCATTGTAAAATTTTAATACTCCATACATGTTTCCATGATCGGTAATGGCCAAGGCATTCATCCCGTACTCTTTTACCTTTTTGATCAATAGTTCAATATTTGCAGCGCCATCCAGGATGGAATACTGAGTATGTACATGTAAGTGAGTGAATTCAGACATTAATTTATTTACAATTTTCGATTTTATGCCATAGGAATCCCTATGGGAGATTTACGATTAAATGCTCAGAGTTCAGCGTTTTGAGTTTTCTCCACCTTAGTTACACAGCGGTAGATAAAAGTTCGGTGTTGTGAAATTAAACAACAATCTATATAACAAATAACTTTTAACAGTTAACTCTTACTTGCTGGCAAAATTAGACAAAATAGAGGCCGTTTTTTTGTGTGTTAATAAAAATGGATAAGTGGATAAGTGATTTGAAAATAGTGACCAAAAAGAGATGTGAGATTGAAATAGTCAATATAAAACACACCAAGTCGAAGCTGGACATTTGGAGAGAGACTTGGTTTGTTGAAAGAAATAAGATGTTAAATTTGATTTAAGTCAATTTAAGATATTTTTGCCGGGAACAATTTAAATCTATGAGATTATTTCTATTGACCGGTATTACAATATTTTCGCTGACTAGTCTTTCTCAAAATTTGAAAAACGATTATAGCAATTTTAATTTTGATAAAGATTTGGTCGTATCTGATACATTTCCTGTATATTATGATTTAAGGAACTCTAACAGGTTAAGTCCGGTAAAGGTTCAATCATCTGGTGGCTGCTGGGCAAGTTCAGCAATGGCATCAGTGGAATCTTTATGGAGAACCCGCAATTATGGAAATATTGTTTTATCCGATATAAACCTAAAAATGTATCATGGTTTTGATTCTACAAGAAATAATAATGGAAATCATTACATGGCTACTTCCTATTTATCGAGGCGATCAGGACCCTTACCAAAAAATCCAGAATCAGATTCCTTATATTTTAAAGAACCCAAAACCGAAGCTTATATTACGGATGCAAGATACCTACCCAATGATCCGGGGTTAATTAAACAAACCATCATGGATTTTGGGGCAGTGTATTCAATGATGTATTTCAGGAGAGAGCATGTTGATTCATTAACCAGTATCTTTTACACCAGCAAGAAAAAAATCAATCATGCAATAAATCTGGTGGGTTGGAATGATACAATACAAACCGACACGATTTTAGGAGCATGGATTGCTCAAAACAGCCTTGGAGAAAGTTTTGCAGATAGTGGATTTTTTTACATTCCTTATAATGATCCTAATATTTTAGAATACAATTGTATCTGGCCCAAATGGATGCCCTTTGAAGAATCTTCAAAAATATATTATTACGATACATTGGGTTCCTACTATTCGTACGGGTTCAGGGATTCTATTTGTTATGGACTTGTTAAATACACTGCAGAAACTGATTTGAAAATAAGTAAAATCGGGAGTTTTATAAATCATCCCTTCACAAAAATCTATGCTGAAGTTTATAAGGAATTTGATACAAGTTCAAAAGTCCTGTCTCGGAAAAAGGAAGTTTTGAAAGAGATTACCTGTAAATACGCAGGTTATTATACATTTGATTTACTATCAACAGTAAAGGTAAATGAGGGTGATGATTTTTTTATCATGATGCGCTATGTGACTCCAAACGATACAATGCCTTTACCGGTTGAAACTTATATTGAGGGGTATTCTGATCCACATATAACATCCAAAAAATGTTGGGTCAATCCTAACTACGAGAAATGGCCTACGACCTGGTATGAGTGCGGTTCAGAAAGTGAATTTGAATCCCTTAAGTTTGATCTATGTATTAAAGCGTATTGTATAAAATTGGAAAAGTAATAATTCGAAAATGATATTTCCTCAAGTCCTTTAATCTATTAGTAAAATCCTGCAACTAAAATTTCACATTGATTTTAGGTACTTAATCATGGATATTGAATCATTCATTCAATAAGTCTCCAAAGTGTTGATATCGCACCTTTAATAGTATAAATTTGACAACTCAAGACATTAATTATTAATAGATATTAAAGTCAAAAAACAATTTATAAATTAAAAAATAGGAGAACTTTATCATGAAAAACAATTTACTTAAAATTCAATTTATTTTAGTTGCCTTTTGTATGTTCGGATTAGTCAATGCTCAGACTAATTTTACCGGAACCTGGCAACAAATTGGTGAGCAATATCAAATTCCGGACAATATCATTGAAAGGATTGGTGAAACCTACAACCTGGAAGGTAAGATTCTATCTGTATCAACTATACCATACAAAAGCGATGGGATTGTAATGGTTGAATCAATTATGCAGGATTGGGAAAACAACAACTGGGTAAATATGATGCGCATGGTATTTACTTACGATGTTAATGATTATCTTACCGAGACAATGGTATATATGTGGGATAATAATATGTGGAACAATGCCAGCAAGTCTGAGTTTACAAATAATTCAAATGGCAATCCCCTTGAATCACTAATGTATATGTGGAATAATAGTCAATGGGAACTAATGTTCAGGGATACCTATACTTATGATGGAAGTGGCCTGAATACCGAGGTTCTCATTGAGATGTGGATGGTTTCATTCTGGATGAATTTTGGCCATTTTGACTACACCTATGATGGTAATAGTAATATGATAGAAGTTTTGGATAAAACGTGGGATTTTATGACCAGCACCTGGCAAAATGCTGCTCTTACGCAATTTACTTATTCAAATAATTTACTCATTGAAGATCTTTATCAATATTGGCAGAACAATGCATGGGTGAATGAATATAATGCATTTTATACTTACAATGGCAATAACAATACAGAAATATTGATTAAAGATTGGGTAGGAGGCCAATGGGTAAATTATTCACACAGGGATAGGTATTTCAACAGCAATAATCAGCCTACAGAAGAAATTGAAACAATCTGGATGAATGAAGAATGGGTAAACAACACCCAAATACTCAATACCTATGATGGAAATGATTGCCTGGCTGAATCGTTGGGCAAATCATGGGTGTCAGAGGAATGGGTAAATGATTTCAGGATATTATATACCTATGGTGGAGTAGGGGTTGAAGATAATCAAGTTTCAGAATATAAATTGAATATTACCAATGCCCCCAATCCATTTAAGTATTATACCAATATTTTCTTCGATCTTTTTGAAAATTGCTTTGTAGAAATTGAAATATTTGACCTGACTGGAAAATCTGTTAAATCATTATTAAAAGGTGAACTACCATCAGGTCCGGTTGAATTAGCCTGGGATGGAACAAATCAGGAAGGAAATACCCTTGATTCAGGAATATATTTCTGCAGTATAAAGGCCGGAAATAACACCAGTGTTATTAAAATATCCATTGTTAGATAAACATACGGTTAGTTAAATATTAATGGGTCCTGTTTTCTAATAGAAGACAGGACTTTTTTTATAAAATTGCAACCCTGAAATTATTTTGTTGTCGATAATTTTAGAAATTAAAATAAAGAAAAATGAAAAATATAAAATTTATTATTCCGGCAGCAATTGTCGTTTTTAGTTTAATAATAACCTCTTGCGACAAAAATGGAGGTCCCATCAAGGGTTCGGGTCCGGTTGTGACTGAATTATTCGATTTACCTGATGTTTCGGCAATTTCATTAAGCATTGAGGCGAATATAGAGATCACCTATGGTGAAACACAGGAAATAACAATTAAAGGCCAACAAAACATTATTGACAATGTTGAAAAATATATTAACAGTGATGGACATTGGAGAATAAGTTATTTTAGATCAGTTAAAAATCATGAAAGTGTTACAATATATATTACTACTCCGGTAATGGATTATATTACTATAAGTGGATCAGGTTCAGTAGAAACAACTAATCACTTCCCGGATATGCCGGATGTGTATCTAAATATCAGTGGTTCAGGCCACATTTCAATGGATGTGGATACTGATCAGATTGAGAGTGAAATTTCGGGTTCGGGGTCTATCCATCTTTCGGGAAGTGCAACTGAACAGCAAATTGATATTAGTGGTTCCGGTAATGTCCATGCATTTAATCTTGTTACTCAGGAAACATATGTAAAAATAAGCGGTTCAGGTAGTAGCGAAGTTTATGTTGAAGAAATTTTGGATGTGAAAATCTCAGGAAGTGGAAATGTTTATTACAAAGGAAATCCTCAGATAAATGTAAACATAAGTGGCTCGGGTGCTGTAATAAATTCCAACTAGTACAGCGTTCTTAATATAATATTGCAAATAGAAATATTTTTGTATCTTTGGCAAAAAAACATGAGGTTAAGCCAAAGAGCAAAGATAAGTATTTCTGCAAAAGATAAATCAGAATTAACGC
>JAUVJI010000008.1 GCA_030596605.1 Bacteroidales bacterium | reverse complement strand
TTAAAACCCCAATATATTGAGAATGTAAAAAATCAAAAATAGGTATACTGCTGAATATTAGCTAATTAAAATTGTAGGTATGAATTATAGATTAGGGGTGAGGTATACATGAAAACCTGTGATTAAAGAAAATCTATGGCGCCTGCCAGCTGGCACTCATTCAAAAAGCTCCTTTATTTTATTATAATTTTTCTCAAAAATACTTTATTGAGATAATCAATATGTAAATAGTATACTCCTGATGGCAAATGATTAACAGGTATTTGTTTATTTTGACTACTAATTATAAAAGTTTGGACAAGTTTACCTGTATGATTATAAAGTTTGAAGTCAGATCCATTAGCATTTTGAACAAAAACATAATCCTTAGCAGGATTTGGGTAAATCAGAATATTTGATTTTTTATTATAATCATTTTCTCCAGAAGCGATAAGAACATTTACATGATAAAAATTTGTATCTCCATTTTCGGCAATAATATCATAGTGAACTGTATTATAAAAATTATTAGGTGTTATGCTGCTTTGTTGATAAACACCATTGACATATGCAGTTGCGTTATCAGAAAGCGTATACGTAGCAATCAATTCGATTAAATTTGTTCCAACAGGAGCATAAAATAGGATAACTTGTCCAATAAATTCACCTATTAGATCCTCGGAAAGATTTGGATTATTTTCAACTAAAAACTCATATTCGAGAATCTCGTTTTCATTATTCGGCAAATAATCTACCACAACAGTCCAGTCTTTGCTATTTCCATTTCCTGCAACTAAAGTATATATTACAGGTTCCGTAAAATCACTAATTGTGGTATCGCTTTTTTGTAATACATTGCCAACATAGGCATTTGTTCCGGGAGGAATTGTAAAACTACTAACAAGTTGCGAAATGTCAGTCGCATTTGGAACACATAGTTTAATTGAATCATTTTCAATTGTACCTATAATGTCTTGTTCCAAATTCTGATTATTAACAACTTTAAATCTATACCTTGTGAAATCTGTTGAATCAATAGAAAGTAAACTTCCCTTCTCAAGAAAAAAACCAGAGTCATAATATGAATCATTTTCATCAGCAATACCAATTCTGATATGATATACGGAATCAGGATAAACATAAATAAAGGGGGAAAATACAGTTGTTAATCCATCGTAAGCAAAATATTGTCCTGAAGAATTATCAATATAATATTCTGGAAAAGAGGGGATGACATTATTAATATTTATTACACAAATTGGTAAACTTGTATCAGGAATAGTTGCAATATTTGTACTGGAAAAATACGATCCAATAGGATTAGCTCCGGTTAAAAAAACTCCTATAATATCTTTATTAACATCAGCCCATTCTGGGTATTCCTCCGAAGCAAAGAAGAAACTTAATGATAGTAAACTCTTAGTGGTCAATATATCAAATTCAAGAATCGCAGCGTCCCAAGTTATTGATTGCTGAAGAAGCCCAGAAAGCAAAAAATCCCCAAAAGTCCCATTTACATATGATAAATTCTCATTAAATGAATTAGGTCCCCCTGCATATTTGATTCTCCCTGAAGACAAGCAAATCCCTTCTTTTAGTTCAATATCATTATATCCATTTGAACAAAAAATTGCATTTGCAGAATCACTACCTTCATAATTAATATTGTAATAATTTATATTCACACCAGCCAAATTATCAACCATTTCATCTGGCGTCACAAGAGGATCAACAACCAATTGTGCTACAATATCTTGATTAAAGTATAAGCGAAAACTTATAATGAAAAGAATACAATAAAATAAAATTCGCATCTTATTCGAGTTATCTTACAAATGTAAATAATAATTTTAAAAGAAAATAATTCAACGCCGGCCTGAAGGCCAGCGCTCATTCATTTCTTAAATAATGGAAGCATTCCTGACATGATCAGGAATCCAGAGTGAAAACGAATTTTATGGATTCCTGCTTTCGCAGGAATGCTATTTTTCTAAGATGATGATTCAGGTTCTCATTTTCAATCCTGATTTCGTTTTTAATTTTCACCTTAATGCAATACTTTTGCACTTTCAAAAAACACTTTATGTTACAAGTTAATTTTATCAGAGAAAACAGACAGGAAGTCATCGAAAAGTTAACAATCAAAAACTTTGAAGCAAAGGAAATTATTAAAATAGTACTTGAACTTGATGACAACAGGAAAAAAATACAAAAGCAATTAGATGACGCTTTGGCAGAAGCAAACAAAGCCTCGAAAGAGATCGGTGCTTTGTACAAACAGGGAAAAGCAAAAGATGCCGATGCCATGAAAGCCCGATCATCTGAATTAAAAAAGCTCTCAAAAGAATTAGGAGACCAACTGGACAAAACCACGAAGGAATTAAACGAAAAATTAATACAGATCCCTAATGTACCACATCCTTCGGTACCCAGAGGAAATTCAGAGGAAGACAATGATATTATACATCAGGAAGGTGATATTCCGGAATTGGATGAAAATGCAATACCTCATTGGGAACTGGCTTCAAAATATGATATTATTGACTTTGAACTTGGTAATAAAGTTACCGGCGCTGGATTTCCATTTTATAAAGGAAAGGGAGCAAAACTGCAACGTGCACTCATAAACTTTTTCCTTGACAAAGCGCTGGATGCCGGATATATTGAATACCAGCCACCATTGCTTGTTAATGAGGAATCAGGATATGGAACAGGTCAGTTGCCTGACAAGGATGGACAAATGTACCATGTTGGGGAAGATAATCTTTACCTGATACCAACAGCAGAAGTACCGATTACAAACATTTACAGGAATAGAATTTTGAAAGTCGGGGAAATCCCAATTAAAAATGTAGCCTATTCATCATGTTTCCGTCGTGAGGCCGGATCATGGGGTGCGCATGTCAGGGGATTAAACCGATTGCATCAATTCGACAAGGTGGAAATTGTCCATATTGCCCATCCAAACAATTCATATAATGTGCTGGAAGAAATGAGGGAACATGCTGCTTCACTGATCAGGGAACTGGAATTGCCTTTCAGGGTCGCCCGATTATGCGGAGGTGATCTGAGCTTTACCTCTGCCCTGACTTACGATTTTGAAGTATTTTCAGCAGCACAGAAAAGATGGCTGGAGGTGAGTTCGGTTTCCAATTTTGAAAGTTTCCAGGCCAACAGGATGAAACTCCGGTTTAAAGATGCAGACGGGAAAACTAAAATTGCCCATACATTAAATGGCAGCGCATTGGCCCTGCCCCGAATTGTGGCTGCTTTACTTGAAAATAATCAATCACCGGATGGTATAAAAATTCCAGGTTCATTGATTCCTTTCACCGGATTTGATATTATTAATTAAAATTTATCTTAATTTCTACCGTTTTAAAAAGGAAATTTTAGCAATGTTATACAGGTCGTTTTATATTTTAATGTTGATCTTTTCTTTGATTGTCCATACCGGATTTTCTCAGATCGATAAAATATTGAAGCCTGTTGAGATTCATCCTCCTCCCCCACCAGGCAATATTGTTCAGCAACCACAAAAAGACAGCGATCAGCAATTGGCAGCGCAATATTTTCAGAATAAGGAATATGACAAAGCCGTTGTTTTGTACGAAAAACTCTACAATAAAAAAAAGAGTTCAATTTTTTACACCTACTATTTATTTTGCCTGGTAGAACTTAAGGATTATAAGGAAGCCGAAAAACTGGTAAAAAAACAGATCAAAGAATTTCCAGGCCGGCCCAAGTACAAGGTTGACCTGGGTTATGTATACACTGAATCCGGAGAAATAAACAAATCGAAAAAGGAATTTGAAAATGCACTGAAAAATTTGACCCCAAAACGTCAAAAGGTCATTGAGCTGGCCAATGCTTTTTTATACCGGAGTCAAACAGATTTTGCCATTGCCACATATCACAGGGGCAATCAGATTATGGCAGATTATATTTTTTATTTGGAATTGGGTAATTTATATAAGCAAATCAACAATTATACGATGATGGTTGAAGAATACCTGAATTATGTTGATTACAATTACCTGAACAGGGAGGTTGTCCAGCATAGGCTACAGAGTGTAATTAGCGATGATCCTGATAAAGTTGTGAGCGAATTGTTGCGAAGATCACTTTTAAAACGTGTTCAAAAAGAACCTGACAAATATTATTTCTCTGAAATGCTGCTTTGGTTATCTATCCAGGAGAAAGACTTTGAGCTTGCTTTAACCCAGGCAAAATCAATTGATCGCCGGATGAATGAGGAAGGAAGCAGGGTATATGAACTGGCTGGATTATGTGTGTCAAATCAACAATATGATATTGCCATTGAAGCGTACAATTATATTTTGAAAAAAGGGAAAGTCAATTATTTATATATTGATGCTAAAATTGGATTGCTGAATGCCCGCTACCTGAAAATCACCGAATCGATTGATTACTCTGAGAATGATTTGATTGAGCTTGAAAACGAATATATCTCAACATTGGAGGAATATGGGGAAAATGCTTCCACAATGCGTATTATGCAGTATTTGGGTCATCTTCAGGCTTTTTATCTTGATAAAACAAGTGAAGCAACAGACATCCTTTACAAAGCAATAGAAATTCCCAATGCACCGCCGGAGTTAATCGCCGAGTGCAAAATTGAACTGGCCGATATTTTATTGTTCACAGGTGATGTTTGGGAAGCAAAATTGCTGTATGCACAGGTTGAAAAAGCATTTAAAAATGATCCAGTAGGACATTATGCAAAGTTTAAAAATGCCAAGCTATCTTTTTATATCGGTGAATTTGATTGGGCTAAAGCACAACTTGATGTGTTGAAAGCAGCTACTTCAAAATTGATTGCCAATGATGCTTTGCGATTTTCGGTTTTGATAAGCGATAATATTGATATGGATTCATCAACGGTAGCACTGGAAATATATGGACGCGCAGATTTATTATTATATCGTAACCAGGATGAGTTGGCTTTACAGACATTGGATTCTATTTTTGAACTGAGTTTATGGCATCCTATATTTGATGAAGTGTTGTTAAAAAAAGCGGAAATAAAGATCAAACAACGTGATTTTGAAAAGGCAGCTGAATATCTTACCATGATTGTAGGAGACTATTCATACGATATTACGGCCGATAATGCACTTTTTCTTCTTGCTGAATTAAATGAGAAGGAGTTTCATGATACAGAAAAAGCCATGCAACTATATCAGAAGTTGATGCAGGATTATCCTGCAAGCCTGTTTACTGTTGAAGCGCGGAAACGATACCGTAGCTTGCGTGGAGATTTTGTTGAAGACGAAATTTAATAATAAGAATCAAGATTATAGAATCAAGAACCAATGCCAAAGGCATCCCTATGGGAGAGTCAAGTAACCAGCAATAAGAAACCAGACTATGGTCCAACCCAAAAAGCATTTAGGTCAACATTTTCTAACGGATAAAAATATTGCCCGGAAAATTGTTTCAAGTTTAAGCCCAGGCACACGGAACTTATTGGAAATTGGTCCGGGAACCGGTGTACTCACGGGTATTCTGCTTGCAGAAAATTTATGGAAATTAAAAGTCATAGAAATTGATGCGGAGTCAATTGCCTATTTAAAAGTAGCCTATCCGGAAATTTCTGATAGTATTATTACAGGAAATTTTTTAAAATTTAAACTGGAGGATATTTTCCAGGATAACTTTTCAGTGATCGGTAATTTCCCATATAACATATCCAGCCAAATATTGTTTAAAGTACTGAATTACAGAAACCAGGTAGATGAGGTCGTTGGAATGTTCCAGAAGGAAGTTGCCGAAAGGATAGCCTCACCACCGGGAAATAAAAAGTATGGGATTTTAAGTGTTCTTGTTCAGGCATTTTATAACATTGAGTATTTGTTTACGGTAAGTGAAGGTGTCTTTTATCCGCCACCCAGGGTAAAATCAGCAGTGATCCGGTTAAAAAGAAATGAAGTGAAAAAATTGGATTGCAAGGAAAATTTGTTTTTTGCCATTGTTAAGACAGGTTTTAACCAAAGGCGAAAAACTTTGAGAAACTCATTAAAGCAGTTTCAATTCAGCAAGGATGAAATAATAACAGATTTATTAAGCAAAAGAGCTGAACAATTAAGTGTCGGTGATTTTATTATTCTCGCAAATGATGTAAAAAAACCTGAGACTGCAAGCAAAAAATAATCCCGGCCAATGGCCAGGATATTATTATATTTTCTTCAGGAATTGCTCCCCGTTAAAAATCAATAAAACAAGTAATTCTTATTCTATTCTTCGTTACACCTGTTGATACACTCAATAATCTCAGAGAGTGTAACACTCTTCAGGGAATAAAATATTTTTTTCCCTTCCCTTTTCGATATCAAAACACCTTTATTCTTTAAAATATTAAGGTGATGCGATGCAGAAGCTTGTTCAATATCCAAGGCACTGTAAATTTCAGTAACACTCAGCTTATTTTTTTCATTTAACAGATCAATAATTGCGATACGCATAGGATGTGCAATAGCTCTGAGCTTGCTTGCAGCCATCTCCAATTTAGTAATATCAAGAACTAATTTTGCCATAATTCATTAATGTTTATTTGTTGCAAAAGTAATAAAAATATAATAGTCAAGTAAATATGTAGATATTTAGAATTATTTTAATTTACAAACAGGGAGGTGAACTCAAATTTGTTCCCGTCAAAAAGACCCATATCGCTGAGTTTAAGTTCCGGTATCACCAGCAATGCCATAAACGATAAGGTCATGTAAGGTGCATGTAGTTTCGATCCCAAATCTTTTGCTGACTGATTTAAAAATTTATACTCTTCAGCTACTTCATAACCATTTTTGTTCGACATGATACCGGCAACCGGCAAAGGAAGATGATAGGAATTTTTACCTTCAACCAAAGAAATACCGCCTTTTGTTTCAATCAATATATTAATGGCATCAACTATTTCCGAATCATTTGTTCCGACTGCAATAATATTATGACTATCGTGGGCTACTGTTGAGGCAATAGCGCCCCGGTTAAATCCAAAACCCTTCACAAAACCAACGGCAGGTATTAATTCTTTGTACCTGTTCAGTACAACTATTTTCAGAATGTCATTATCAATATCAGGAACAACAACATCATCATCCACTTTAGCTTTCACTGTTAACTTTTTAGTTATGAGTTGTCCGTCGATTACTTTAAGTACTTTAATGTTTTCTCCATTTGCCGGAACACTGATATCACTTCTCTCAATCCGGTTTGCTTTAAAAATGTTAGGTGTTGTTGTCTCAACTGATTTTAAAAGACTCATTCCATCCTGGGCAACCAATTGCCCGTCTATATATGTTTTCTTAATATTAAAATCTTTAAAATTATCTATGATCACAAAATCGGCAGGATCTCCCTTTTTAAGTAGTCCTACATCCAGATTGTAATGCTGTATCGGATTATATGTACAAACCTTTAAAACCTTAACCGGATCATAACCAAGTTCAATTGCCCGTTTAATAACAAGATTAATATGTCCTTCCACCAGGTCATCCGGATGTTTGTCATCGGAGCACAGCATTATTTGGTCAGGAAAAGTTTTGATAAGCGGGATCAGGGTTTCAAAATTCTTTGCAGCGCTTCCTTCACGTATTTGTATCTTCATTCCATAATTAATTTTCTCCAAAGCTTCTTCTATTGTAAAACATTCATGGTCGGTTGAAATTCCAGCCTCAATATATTTCTTCACATCTTTACCTGTAACCCCTGGTGCATGACCATCAATTGGTTTGTGGTATTTTTTGGCTGCACTTAATTTAGCCATCACTTCCTTATCTTCAAAAAGCACACCCGGAAAATTCATCATTTCCGATAAGTATTTAATTTCATTCATCTTAAGCAGGCTTTCAACCTCATTCGAACCAAGATTAGCTCCCGATGACTCAAAGGAAGTTGCAGGAACGCAGGATGGCGCTCCGAAATAAAATTTAAAAGGTACTTTTTTTCCGTTATCAATCATATACTTTACCCCTTCTATTCCAAGCACATTGGCAATTTCATGCGGGTCTGAAACCGTAGCAACAGTTCCATGCTGTACAGCAATCCTGGCAAATTCAGAAGGAATAAGCATGGAGCTTTCAACATGAATATGTGCATCTATTAATCCCGGAATAATATATTGGTCTGCTTCAATTTCCTTCTCAATCACTGAAATTATTATCCCATTTTCAATTGTAATGCTGCCTTTAAAAATCCTCTCATTCACAACATCCACAATATTTCCTGAAACGCTAAATTTTGACTTCATTGACTATAAATATGACTGTGTTTAATACAAAAATAGACTATTTAGATTAGTATCAAAAAAACCATTTACCTTTGAAAAAATTTAATACTTGGATTATTTGTTAATGTTCAGTTGCGTACAATGAATGTATTTAATTGAACACCTTTTTTTGTGATAAATCTAAGAATTACTTGTGATAATTTAGCTATCAGTGATTTATAAGCATGGCATATTTTTAGATCAAACAATATATTTATTTTAATACTTGCTATATGGCATCATTAACAAAGGTTAAAATTTTGAAAAAAATGTATCAAATAATTAAAATTCAACATTCAGCAGTAATTACCGGTCTAATTTTATTACTGGTTTTCCAACTTCCCGGATACCTCAGTGCGCAAGATTCAAAAGTTTGGTCGCTTGAAGATTGTATTAATTATGCTTTGGAAAACAACATTGATATTAAAAAGCAAATACTTGGCATTGACTACCAGGAAGAGTTATTGTTGCAGAGCAAACTTGGCATATTGCCTAACTTTAATGGATACGTTTCGCATGGATATAACTGGGGGCAGCGGGTAGATCCTTTTACAAATGAGTTTGCAAGCGAAAGGGTCAGGTCAAACAACCTAAACCTGCAAGGAGATTTAAATTTGTTTAGTGGATTTCAGCAACTAAATACCATTAAAAGAAACTTGTTAAACCTAGAGGCGGCACAATTTGATGCTGACTATTACAGAGATGAAGTTTCCATTATGGTTGCTACCGAATACTTGCAGACCTTGTTTTACATGGAATTTGTTGCTATTGCCAGGAATCAGCTTGATATAACCAATCAGCAGGCTGAAAGGACGGGTAAACTTGTAAACGCTGGGACACTTGCCAAAGGTGACCTTTTAGTTATTGAGGCTCAACAAGCTTCTGAAGAGCTTTCCCTTGTGGAAGCTGAGAATAATCTCGCTTTATCCTATTTGAACCTGACTCAATTACTTGAGTTACCTACAGCACAGGGATTCGATATAGAGAAACCTGAACTGGGACTAATTGATCAACCTGAAATATTCACACCTGAACAAATTTACACTATAGCTGTAAACAACAGGCCGGAGATTAAAAGCGCCGAAACCAGGGTTGAAAGCTCCACAAAAGATTTAAGTATTGCCAAAGGCACCTATTATCCATCATTATCTTTAAGTGGCTCCATCGGATCGGGTTATTCAGGCGCTAATACGGTAGGTGAGGGTGAATATTTAAGTGACCCTTTTGCTATTGGATATACTGAGTTTGGCAACGAAACGGTTTTAACTCAAACGACCAAATATCAATCCTATAACCCCAAGGGATTTGGTGATCAGTTAGAGGACAACATCAATGAAACTGTGGGCTTAAGTCTTAGAATTCCTATTTTTAATGGCTGGGCCAGTCGATCATCTGTAGCACAGGCTAAAATTGGAATTGCCGATGCTGATCTTGAATTGCAACAACAAAAAAGGAGTTTATATAAAATTATCCAGCAAGCCTATAACGATGCTGTGGCAGCTTTAAACAAGCATAAAGCAGCTGATAAGATGGTAAATGCAACAGGAGAATCATTTAAGTATGCTGAACAAAAATTCAATGTCGGACTTATAAATTCAGTTGAATATAACGATGCAAAAAAAGAGAATAACAACGCACTATCTGAGTTGATACAGGCAAAGTACGATTTTGTGTTCAGGATGACAGTTATTGATTTTTATATGGGAAAACCATTAACGTTGAGCAGGTAATTAAATCTAAAAGAACAAGAATTTATAAGGCATATAGTATTTTCAGCACAGGGTTTTTATTCTGTGCTTTTGTTTTATCAAGAGTTATATAATTGATTTCGGTGATGTAATTTTCTTTAATTTAGCACGTAATTTCAGTTAAAATCTAAACACTTTTAAAAATGATTTCCAGGTCAAAAAAGAAAAAAATATTTATTTGGGGTGGTATTATTATTATCATTTCAATATTAGTTATTGCTGTATCACAAAAGAAAGGGTCAGCAGAAATAAAAGTGACAACAGAGTTGGCACAAAGCCGGACAATTATTGAATCCGTTTCGGCAAACGGTAAAATACAACCGGAAGTTGATGTAAAGATCAGCCCCTATATTTCGGGGGAAGTGGTTGATCTCTATGTAAAGGAAGGTGATAAAGTATCGAAGGGTGATCTTCTTGCTAAAATCGATCCTGAAATATATATTTCAAATTACGAGCGCATTGAGGCCTCCTTACAAATGCAAAAAGCCAACGAGGCAAATGCCAATGCCAGACTGGCTCAGGCTCAAGCTCAGTTTGTAAAAGCCGGGGAAGATTTTAAAAGGAACAAACAGCTTTTTGAAGAAAACGTAATCTCACAATCCGATTTTGATGCAGCCACCTCTGTCTTTGCTGTTGCCAAGGGAGAAGTAACAGCAGCCAAAGAAAATGTTAAAGCGGCTGAATTCTCCGTAAGCAGTAATGAGGCATCACTCCGGGAGGCAAAGGAAAATCTTACCCGAACATCCATATATGCACCCAATGATGGAACTGTGTCAAGGTTAAGTGTGGAGAAAGGGGAACGTGTAACCGGGGCTTCCCAGTTCTCATCAGGAACAGAAATTATGCGAATCGCCAACCTGGAGCGTATGGTAGTGAAAGTTGAGGTGAATGAAAATGACATTGTACGTGTAAGCATGTACGATACATCTATCATTGAGGTGGATGCATACCTGGACCATAAATTCAAAGGCATTGTTACAGAAATAGCTACCTCTGCAAATGTTACAGGAGTGAGCGCAGACCAGGTCACTAACTTTGAAGTTAAAATATTAATACTTGAAGATTCATACATAGAATTGGTGGATGAGGCAGATCTCATAAAATCCCCTTTCCGTCCGGGAATGTCGGCTACAGTAGATATTCAAACGGAAACAGCCAATGAAATTATTACTGTGCCTATTCAGGCTGTTACAACCCGATCGGACACAACAAATGTTGAAGGATCCAGTGAAGTGGAAAATGAGGGCGAACATGAAACCAGAATGGAGAATGACGAAGAAATGAAAGAATATGTTTTTCTTTACGAAGAAGGACAGGCAAAAATGCAGGAGGTTGAAACGGGTATCCAGGATAATATGTACATTCAAATTACTGAAGGAATTGATGTAGACCAGGAAATTATTGTTGGCCCGTATAGAGCTGTATCAAAAAAACTTAGCGATGGGGATGATGTTAAGAAAGTGGATAAGAAAGATTTGTTTGAGAAGGATTAGGTTTTTATTTGATACGTGCTCTTTCGGATTTACGGGCGGCCTGCGGAATGGGATAATCCGAAAGTAAGTAAGTGGGGATTTGAAATCCACCAATTGTTTCCGCCAAGATTATCCTGCACACCATCCCATAACACAAATCCGGACGAGCAGTGACATACCCTCTGGCTCGCGATAACGTTTGTTATTTTATTTATGATTAATTGTAACTTTGCCCCCCAATGACACTCATCCTTTCCATAGAAACAGCCACACTTGTTTGTTCAGTTGCTCTTGTAAAAGATGGAAAAGTTTTAGCTGTTAAAGAAACTTCCAAAAAGAACTCGCACTCAGAAGTTATTACTGTTTTCATTGATGAACTATTAAAAGAATCCAATTTAGATTATACCGATTTAAATGCTGTTGCCGTTAGCAAAGGCCCTGGGTCTTATACCGGATTGCGAATTGGTGTTTCTACGGCCAAAGGATTGTGCTTTGCATTGGATATTCCACTTATTTCAGTTAATACACTTCAGTCGATGTCTGGGGGCATGTCAAAAGATTATAATAAAAAATCAAATTTACCGACACTGTTTTGTCCAATGATTGATGCCCGGAGGATGGAAGTATATTGTGCAATATTTGATAATAATAACCGTGAAGTGAGGAAGACAAAAGCCGAGATCATTGAAGAAGGCTCTTTTGCAGAATATTTGAAGAATAATAAAGTTGTGTTTTTCGGAGACGGCGCATCAAAATGTAAAAATGTAATTTCCCATCCGAATGCTGTTTTTGTAGATGATATTCATCCTTCGGCTGCAAATATGGCTGAAATAGTCAATCAAAAATTCCAGGAAAATCAGTTTGAGGATGTTGCTTATTTTGAGCCGTTTTATCTCAAGGAGTTTATTGCAGGAAAACCAAACGTGAAGGGATTGAAATAATTTAGCGTATAGTTATTGCTCCTTGTCCCGATTTTTTTATGAACCTATAAATTCACAAGACCTGTACAAAACACTAAAGGTAGTTGGAAAGCCTTATAAAAATAAGTATGTCCCAGAATTTAATATCTAAAATTATTGATGCAGAAGAAAACTAAACCAGGATTATATTTCCAGGCCAATTTTATCTGCAATTTGTTGAGCAGCTTCTTAAAATGCAAGCCCAAATAGAAAATCATTAATTGTTTTATGAAGAAGCCAAAAAATAGTTATTCACTGCAAAATCATACTGATCTATGAACAAATCCTTAAACATAGAAAGACTGTTTTGTTCGTAAAAAAGTAACATTGCTTTTTTATAGTCCAAAGGATCAATACTTCGATAAGACAAAGGACAGTTATTACTTCCCATCAACAAAGCATTTCCAATAATTCTGGCTGTCCGCTTATTACCATCTGCAAAGGGTTGAATGTATGAAATAAGCACTATAGAAATGAATGCTTTCACAAAGCCATCTTCAACTGAATTCACAAAGTCACACATTTTTTGTAAATACTCACGAATTTGAAATTCATTGTCCGGAGGTGAATAAGTGGTTCCGGTTATCCCTACCAGACGTGATCTGATATTTTTTTCAACATTCAGATCTCTTATGAGGATACTATGAATATCTTCAATAGTGGAAATCCGTAATGGATGAATTAACTGCTTTGGTTTATGGGCAATATATCGTAAAGCTTCCTTATGGTTCAGTACCATTATGGCTTCCTCCTTAGATTTATTCTTTGCTTCAATTTTTTGAACCAATAATTGTTCTGTTTCCAGTAATGAGTAAGTGTTTCCCTCTATTTGAGAAGATTTCCAACTCAGGTCAATGGTCAAGCGTTCCAGTTCCTTTTTGTATATCGTTGGTGATATATTATTAATGTTTTGCAGGTATTTTTCCTGTGATTTTTTTAAACTATCTTCTTCCGAAGGTGTAAATAAATCAGAATCGGTAAGCAGAGAAAATATCTCGGTGTTAAATTGCTTTTTTCCTTCCCTGGAATCAATTTCTTTATTGAAATAGACTTCGCTATCAATAGGAACAAACAAAAAATATTTTGCAGAAACCCGATACCGGATTCCTCGTCCTTTGCCTGATTTCTTAATAAGGCCATCCTGTACAAGTTTTGCCAAATCACGATTCAAAGTAACCTGGGTTACATCTGCCTGTAAGATATCTTTTATCGCAGAAATGGAGATTTTGGGGTTATCTCTTAGAATCTCCAAAATCCGTTGTTGTCTGAAAGAAAGAGCCATAGTAAAGAATTTTATAAATTTTCCTATCACAAAACTACAATAATCTTATCATTAGTGATAGGAAAAAGTCAAAATAATGATAGGAAAAATCTTTTCGGGAGAATACAACTCTGTGCTATAACCCATCCCCAATTTCTATGACTGAAAATCCCAGTCCCGATTTTTTAGTGAATCTTAAAATTCAAATTAACTCGACAAAACTTTTTTAATTTTTCTAACAGTGTAGATCCAAACGTAGTGTATTCAGTTGAATTTTCTATTTTTGTCCCTTTTCTGAAAATTAAAGTTAAAATTGTTTTTTATTTTTGAAGCATGAAAATAGCACAGATTAGACAAGAACTGACAGAAAAAGTTGCGAAAATTGATCCCATTGGAAAAAGGCTTAAATTTAAAATAGATGATGAGTATATTTTTATTGATGGTCGTGATAACACCAATGTGGTGAGAGATACTGACGAAGAAGCTGATTGCACTATCACTATGAGTAAAGATACTTACCTGAAACTGCAACGCAAAGAAATAAAACCCATGATTGCCACACTTACAGGGAAATTGAAGGTGAAGGGGGATATTGGATTAGCCCAAAAGCTAAAACAATTAATGTAATTATTGTGGCAAAACAACCTTCCATTAGTATTCAACGAACCTCAACACTCAACATCATCAACGGTGTTGGTGGCGCCTTAAAAAAAGTAAGGCTGGATCCGTTCAGGATCAAAGCAGATTCTATTATTACCAAAGCAAAAAGGAAAGCCAATTTTGACGGTAAATTACCACAAGCAGAAGAAGGGCTTCGTGTGTTGGTCCGTTCGATTAATATGGAAGGTAAACCGAATACATATGGAGCCTTAGCTGTAAAATCTTTATTGGAACGTACCTTGTATGGACGCTACAAAATAGAACAGGAACTAACCAAGAACCCTCAAATTGAAAAAGAAGAGATCAATGAGCCGGTATTTATTATTGGTATGCCCCGTACCGGAACTACCATCCTACATGCACTAATGGATGAAGATCCTGCCCACAGATCGCCACTGGCCTGGGAGTGTTTGCTGCCTTATCCGGCAGCAACACCGAAAACATTTCGAAACAACGATCAATTGAAGACTGTGACCAAAGAGTTTGGCCATTTATTTAAACTGGTACCTGATTTTTTACAAAAACACTACATGGCTGCTGACTCACCCCAGGAATGTCTTGGTATTACGGCGTTTGATTTTAATAGTTTTCAACCTTCAGCTCAATTGTATGTCCCGGCTTATATGGACTGGTTTTTTCACAAGTCAGATATGTTGGGCACCATGAAATTTCATAAACGATTTTTACAGTACCTTCAATCGGGAGGGGTTAAATCGGATAGGTGGTTATTGAAAACTCCTGTTCATTTGATGCGCCTGCCAGAATTATTTGAAGTGTATCCTGATGCTCGTATCATTATGACGCACCGGCATCCGGAGGAAGTAGTAGCCTCAACTGCCAGCTTAATTTCATCGGTTCGGTCGCTATACAGCGACACAGAAGATCCTTTGCGCACTGGCCGTGAACAGGCCGAACTTTGGAGTTTGTACTTTAAAAAGTTTATTGAAAGCCGTAAATCCTTACAAAAAGAGGATCAGATCATTGATCTGCAGTTCGAAGATTTTGTAAAAAATCAGGTTGGAACTGTCAGGAAAATCTATGATCGGTTTAACTGGTCATTATCTGATGCAGCTTTAAAAAGATTTTCGAATTTTCTTGAAAAAAACCCCAAGGATAAAAATGGTAAACATGTTTACTCACTGGAAACTTTCGGATTAAACAAAGAAGATATCAATTATCAATACCGTGATTACCTTGCTTTTTTGGAAAAATTAAAAAACAAATCATAATGACATATAAGAGTAAAGCGGCTTTAGAACTGTTCCTGGAAACAATTAAAAATGCGGATAAAACCTTTCTGGATCCTGATAAAAACCTTGATGAGCAAGGGAAGGTTGATGGTTATCAGCATTTGTTTCACTTGCTGAGAACGAGTATTGACTTTTATCTTTTCAATGATCCGCTGAATCCGGATTTTATGTTACTCGCTACACCCTATCATAAAGTAATAGGTGATAATGTGGATGCCGTATATTATTTTACGCAGGTTAGGAGCGACCAGGATTATGTTATCAAGGGAAGGCGATATGATAGTTGTTACTTGTCATTCTGTCTATATGGAGGCGAACCCAATGGTGAACTAAGCGACCGGGTTATCCTTAATATTAACCATACAGATATTGAATTTGAGCCAGACGGTAGTTTTGAAATAAAACTAACATCAAATCCAAAAGGCAAAAATGAGTTTAAATTGGATAAGGATGCAGTTACCCTATTTACAAGGGAGTATTTCTTCGATCGTTTTAACAGTCGTGAAAGTGACCTGAGTATTGAGAATACAAAATCACAGGAAATTTCCAAACCGCTAAGTGATGAAGAACTGGCTCATCACATCAAAGTGATGAGTACATTTTTTGAACAAATGACCTGGATTTCCCCGTTGCCTGTGGAGTTTCCTTTAAATGACTTTCTTCCACCTTTCCGTTTTGAGGTAGATCAGGGTGGCTGGGGTACGGTGGATAATATTTATTGTTTTGGCCGTTACAGACTCGAAGATAACCAATATTTGAAGATCAGGTTTACTTCACCTGAATGCTGCTACTGGGGTATCCAGACCTGGAATTACCTGATGCAATCGATGGATTACAAAAATTATAAGGTATGTATTAACAAGGGAACTGCCAAAGCAAATGATGATGGAAGCTATACTGTTTATTTGAGCCATCGGCCTATGGATGTTGACAATTGGATCAGTACGGCTGCCTATAAAGAAGCAATCATATTTTGCCGCTGGTTACTGGCTGAAGATTTACCTGAACAACCAACGGTTGAATTATGTCAATTTGCGGATTGAGAATCCGTCACAGTAAATATCCACCCTCTAAGAAGGTGGCTTTGAATTGCACCCTTAGGGCGCTTTTTTTTTAATAAACCATAGAATTGGAATGGTGGAATATTGGAAAAATGGAATGATTCCATAACTCCAATATTCCATTATTCCAGATATTATTATCATGTTTAACAAAACATAACCAACCATCAAAGAAGGTGGTTTTCAAATTTTAATAATGATGAAGCATTATGATGTCATCATAGTTGGAGCAGGACCAGCCGGATTAATGTGTGCTGAAATTCTCAGTAAAACAAACAATTACTGCCTGAAAATATCCAAATATTCATGAAGTTCAAACAGCCTGTTTCTCGAAAATCCTGTTTTCTCTCTTAAAATTCCCTGCTTTTCCATTTCTGATAACAATCGGTTGGCTGTGGCCGGGGTTACGCCCAGTTTATTTTCTGCTTCACGTGGTGAAATCACCGGATTGGAATATAACATTGTAATTAAAGATTGGGCCAGTTTCGACCGTTTGCCAAGTTCTAAAACCCGTACTCCATATTTTTCACGTAAATCACAAATCTGAATAAAAGTTTCCTTGCTATTAACAGAAGTCAGAATAATTCCTGTTAGAAAAAACCTTAACCACTGATCCAGACTATTAGAAATCCTAACTCTATCTAAGGAATCATAATATTGTGTCCGGTTCTTTTCAAAAAAATCAGATAAGTACAGTACCGGCTTATCCAAAAGCGAGTAATTGATGAGTTGTAAAACAATGAGTAATCTACCAATCCTACCATTTCCATCTAAAAAAGGATGAATGGTTTCAAACTGATAATGACTGATAGCAATGCGTATCAGATATGGCATAGGTTTATTTGAATGCCAAAACTTTTCGAGGTCACTTAGCAGATCAAGTACATCAGCATAGTGGGGAGGGATAAAAGCTGCACTTTTAATATCAGCACCTCCAATCCAGTTTTGGCTTTTCCTGAATTCTCCAGGTTGTTTCTTTTCACCTCGAACTCCTGACAACAAAATTTTATGTGCCTCCCGTAACAACCTCATTGATAAAGGAATCTCATCAAGTCGTTTGATTGAATTATTTAATGCAGCGATATAGTTTCTTACCTCTTCCCAATCATCACGCCTTTTGGGATTGAGCTCCCGCTCCGATAATAAAGCTTCATCAATATTGGTTTGAGTCCCTTCAATTTTACTGGAAGTGGTTGCCTCCTTGACTTTATGCATTTCGATAAAGAAATTCACATCAGGAACAAAACTAGCGTAAGCATTTAACTCCCCTATTTTTCGGTTTGCTTCTGACAAGAGTTCCAGTACTTCTTCCGTTTGCCAGGCAATACCTCTGCTCAGTTTCGAAGGGAGAAAACTTTTATACTGATACTGCTGAATATATTTTCCTGCAAAAAATTTCATCGTTTTAACTTAAAATATAAAATATCTTATTTTAATTTAAGTCGCAAAGTTAAAATATATCAAACCAAATTTTAAGTTTCTTTAGAAAAAACTTTTAACATCACCGAAATATGTAACATAAATAACCAATCAAAAATATTAAATTCTTTCCTCTTTCGACAATATATTTTGCAGTTATTTATATGTTTTTTACTTTTATCAATCGATATTACAAGGATACCTATATTTGTAGATGGAATATTAACCTTATGAAACTGAATCTTCGCACAATTGAACAAGACCTGAACAACGCTTACTTAAAGCAAAGCCTGAAACGAGAACAGATTGAAAAATTCAAGGCCAACTTGAAAATAATGTTTGACCGGATTGATGAGAAGGAATATGAGGAAAACCTAAAAAACATTGTATCAGACTTTCTGAAAGATACCTATTATAAAAACCAGTATGAAATAAATACCAAAGGCAGGACCGATCTGGTGATACATAACGGTAAATCTTCAAAGGATACCGTTGCTGTGATCATTGAAGCTAAAACACCATCCAATAAAGCTGAAATGATATCCCGCAAACGACCCAATGCCAAAGCTCTCCATGAGCTATTACATTACTATATGCAGGAAAGGTATTTAAGTGATAATAAGGAAATAAAACACGTTATTGCTACTAATATTTACGAATGGTACATTTTCGATGCTGTCGATTTTGAAAAATTTTTCTACAACGATAAAAAACTCAGGGAGGATTATGGAAAGTGGAAGAATGGTTTATTATCTTATCCAAACACTGACTGGTATTATTCAGAAATAGCTCGCCCATATATTGAGAATAACCTGGAACAACTAAGTTGTACCTATTTCAACCTTTCTGGCTTCAAGGAGATAATTGATAATACAGATAAGGAAAATGATGAAAAATTGATCAACCTCTATAAAATCCTATCGCCGGAACATCTGCTCAAAAAACCGTTTGTCAATGATAGCAATACCCTGAACCGGGAATTTTATAATGAACTGCTTCATATTATAGGGCTGGAAGAACGACCTGAAAAGGGCAAAAAACTGATCTACCGGAAAAAAGAAGAAAACAGGGAAGATGGGAGTTTGCTTGAAAATACCCTAAACAAGATAAAGGTAAGGGGTAACCTGGAAATAATTGAGAAGCAGGAACAATATGACGAAAACGAAGAGGAGCAAATGTATAGTGTAGCCCTGGAACTATGTATCACCTGGCTCAATCGTATTCTATTCCTGAAATTACTGGAGGGACAGTTAATCAAATACCACAACGGTGACCCTGAATATACTTTTATTAATTCAAAAGTTATCCAGGATTTTGATGAATTGGCTGAATTGTTTTTCGAAGTACTGGCAGTTAAGATGGAAGATCGATCAACTTCGGTAAATGACAAATTTGGTAAAATCCCTTATCTGAATAGCTCATTGTTTGAAATTAGTGGTTTGGAGAAAAATGCACTTCATATAACCGCATTAAAAGGTCGATTGAATTTATCAGTATATAATCATACTGTGCTTAAAGATAACAAAGGAAAGCGGATCTCAGGAGAAAAAAACACTTTGCAATACCTTTTTGAATTCCTGGAATCCTATGACTTTTCCAGTGAAAGCAGTGCTACCATACAGGAAGAAAATAAAACCATTATCAATGCTTCTGTACTTGGATTGATATTTGAAAAGATCAATGGATACAAGGATGGTTCTTTTTTTACTCCCGGATTCATCACCATGTATATGTGTCGTGAAACCATTCGAAGGGCTGTTGCACAGAAGTTTAAAGAACTGGAAAATCCCGACATAGAAAAATTTGAAGACGTAAAGGCATATTGTGCCCGGTACTTTAAACCGGAAGATATATTGCGGTTTAACAAACATATTAATTCCCTGAAAATTTGTGATCCCGCTGTGGGGTCCGGTCACTTCCTGGTTTCTTCGTTGAATGAAATAATAGCCATTAAAAGTGAATTGAATATCCTGGCTGACAAAAAGGGAATTCCTTTGGAATTTACAGTTACCGTTGATAATGATGAATTAATAGTGATTCATAAAAGTACTAATGAACCTTTTGAATATCACCTGGGCCAGGATGAAAAGCCACCAGCGCACTTCCAAAGAATGCAGGAAACACTGTTTCATGAAAAGCAGGATATTATTGAAGGATGTTTGTTTGGAGTAGATATTAATCCGAAATCGGTTTTGATTTGTCGTTTGAGGCTCTGGATTGAGCTACTTAAAAATACTTATTATAAACCTGACAATTATAACGATCTTGAAATACTGCCAAACATTGATATTAATATTAAATGTGGGAATTCACTTATCAGCCGGTTTAGCCTGGATGCAGATATAAGTCAGGCATTGAATAAAAGCAAATGGAATATTGAAACCTACCGATTGGCCGTACAATCCTATAGAGAAGCACCCTCTCCAGTTGTTAAAAAGGAAATGAAACAATTGATTGAATCGATCAAGAATGACCTCCAGATCGAAATAGGCCGTACCGATCCTAAAGTAAAAAGGCTGAATAAATTGGAAGGCGAATTTTTCGACAGTTTTATGGCCAATAGGTTGATCGAAGTGGAATTGACAAAACGACAAAAAGCAGAACAGAATAATAAGAAAGAGAAGCTACAGAAAGCTATTGACAAGCTGAAAACAGAGATTGAAGATGTAAAAAACAACAAAATCTATATCAATGCTTTTGAATGGAGATTTGAATTTCCGGAAGTACTGGATGAAAAGGGCAATTTTATTGGTTTTGATGTAGTGATTGGAAACCCGCCCTACTTCACTTTATCTAAAGACCCGAACAATTCATACTACGCAGGTCAATATGAAGCATTCAACACAACAGGTGACATTTACTGTTTGTTTTATGAATTAGCTTGTAAAATAATTGCAGACAGCCGTTATCTGTCATTCATTACTTCAAACAAATGGATGCGATCAACTTACGGACAACAGATTAGACAATACTTTTCAATTCACACTCAACCCTATTATTTATTTGATTTTAGCTGGTATCAGGTTTTTGAAAATGCCAATGTTGATACCAACATTTTATCGGTTTCAAAACAATCAAATGAATATACTTTCCTTGGAGCAGTTGCCGGTAAAGATTTTAAAATTGAAAATCTATCGGATTACTCACAGTGCAATTCCATAAAACTAAAATTTGAGGGCAGCGAATATTGGAGCGTAAAATCTCAAACAAGCAATACCTTAAAAAACAAGTTTGAAACGCTTGGCAAAAAATTAGAACTATGGGATTTAAAAGTTAATTATGGAATTAAATCAGGCTTCAATAATGCTTACCAAATTGATGAGAAAACAAAGGATGAACTGATTTACAAAGATCATAAGAGCGCAGAAATTATTGTTCCAATTCTAAAAGGAAGAGATATTGAAAGATATGGTTATAGTTTTGCCAACCTCTATTTGATAAACACCTACAATGGTTACGCCGACAACATAAAAGATGCTGAAAAGCACATAGAAAAATTTGGGAAAAATAAATTCAGATACAAGTCAGACAATACAAAAGATTGGCACATTGCTAATCGAATAGAACATAGCAAAGGACATCAGGTTAGAGTAAATAGAGTAATTGTAGAAGAAGATTACCCGACAATTTACGAGTATTTAGAAAAGTTTGAAGCAGGATTAAAGAAACGTGAAGACCAGGGAACACACTGGACAAACCTCAGAAACTGTGCCTATGACCCTGAATTTAAAAAGGAAAAATTAGTTTGGGCTGAAACAATGAGGGTTCACAAATCGGACACACAAAATTTCCCTCGTTTCGGCTACGACAAGAATGGAACATACACCGACAAGACCGTGTTCATTGGTGTTGGACAACATCTCAAATATTTGTTGGGCTTTTTAAATTCTTCAGTAGGACGTTGGCTCATTCAGGAATATGTTACCAAACTTGACACAGGCGGTTATATGATTCAAAAAGTATTTCTTGATAAAATTCCAATTTTTGTTCCTTCTGAATCTCAGGAAAACAAAATAGTTGGTGTGGTTGATAAAATTCTATCAGCCAAGAAACAAAACCAAGACACCAAAGAATTAGAAAAGCAAATTGAGGAATCGGTTTATGAGCTTTATGGATTGACGGAGGAGGAGATTGGGATAGTTGAAGAAAGTATAAAATAGAAACATATTAAAACCAAACTTAATGATTGAAAGCATTCTTGGCAGTTTATTCGCATCCGTCATTTCCAATGCCGGTATATACAATATAAATCTGGTATTTTACTTAGATAGCTTGTTATACTTAAGAAAATTATCTTTATATTTCTCCTTTTATCAGCATTAATTTTTAAGCTATGAACAAAAAGTCTCCTAATTTAATGTTTCCTGCAATAGTTGGTATTGTATTTATAATGATTATTCTTTTTTTAATTTTATTTTTTCCATGTCCAACAACTTCTCAGTTCTTTGTTTTTCGCATGGTTTTATCAATAGCTGCCGCAGGCTTTGCATCAGTTATCCCAGGATTCTTCAAGTTTGATTATGCAAAAGTTGTCAGTGCAGGAGGAGCTATAGCAGTTTTTGCCTTTGTCTATATTTTTAATCCTGGAAAAATATTAACAGAGGATCGCTGCAATCAGCCATTTGACTTTACTGTATTTTTAGAAGACTCCACTGGTAATTCAGTCATTAAAAATTCAGGAATTCTATTACTTAAAATAGAAAATGATAAAAGAACCGAAGCCATAGATGAGAAAGGAAGTGGTACCTTTAAACAAATTCCCTTTTTTTTGAATGATAGTAGTCTGATCCTTCAATTGGAAATAGAAGGTTGGCAATTCGTAAACGGCAAAAAATCTACTGAAATTTTATTACAGGGTAAAAGTAGTATTTGTGTTATTGAGAGGGATAACAGCCTGTGCTGCGTGGGCGGATCAGTCCGGGATGAAAATAGCAATTTTTTGCAGGGTGTAAAAGTAAGTATTGGTGATGTTTCTGTAATAACTAATGAATCAGGCAGATTTTCATTAGAAATACCAGCCGATAAACAACGGGATGAGCAAATCCTTACTGCTTATAAGGTAGAATTTTATATTTGGGAAGATAAAGTTTATCCTGGAACCAAGAGTGAAGTAAAAATTATTTTAAAAAGAAAACAATGATGATAAAAGATAATTGAGCTATCAACAATATAAAGGCTTTTTTAAAATGAAAAAGATACTATTACTTATTATTTTCTTCATCTTATCTAACAACGTTATTTCCCAAACAAAAAACAATTTACTCCGAGGAAAAATTACTGAACAAAATAGTGGTAACCGGGTTGTTGCAGGAGTTCAAGTAAGGGCTGGTTCTGCTAATGCCACTGTTAGTGATATTGATGGAGAATTTACACTTACTTTCAATAAAATCCCACCGGGAGGAGAAACCGTTTTATCGCTTTCATATAAAGATTGGGTAGTTGTAAATGAAAAGGATTTGATAACCAAATTACCCGATAATCCCAATAAACAAATTCTTAAACTTTATATGTGTCCAGAGCAGTTGTTAGCACAAAACAGAA
Source organism: Bacteroidales bacterium (assembly GCA_030596605.1). Taxonomy (GTDB): domain Bacteria; phylum Bacteroidota; class Bacteroidia; order Bacteroidales; family JAADJA01; genus JAADJA01. The sequence continues at coordinate 33,353 of JAUVJI010000008.1, read as the reverse complement.
GGAAATATTATGAAATATCCGAAAAACAAATAGTAGCAAAATATACAAAAATGTTATCGGAATTGAACCGGGAACGTGATGATTTCGCTGAATTAGCGAAGCAACTGGATGATGAAAGAGATGCATCTCTGAAAAGTGCATACGAGCTTGCCAATAAATTTTCACATTACAATTTTGATGACAGATCTGAAATACAAAAACAAGCATTTAATGAATTTAAAAAGGGAAACATAGAAAAAGCAATACAGATATTGGAAAGTGTAAATTCAAAACATATTATTGCAAATGCTAAAAAATCAAAGGCAAATGCAGATAGTACAATCTCACAAAATATCAAAATGCTTGTATTTCAAGCGGACTTATATGTCTTAGCTTCTCAGTTTAATAAAGCAGAAATCACTTATAAGATTGCTATTGATGCCGATACTACAATATTTGACAATGTGTTTTCTTTAGCTTCCTTTTATGATATACAAAACAGTTTCGATAAAGCAATTCTTTGGTACAAAAAAGCTTTGAAAATTGCTAAAAACGAACAACAATATTCAACTGTTTTGAACAATTTGGGGAATATTTATAGTGATAAAAAATATTATTCAACTGCCGAATTAGTATACAAAAGGGCATTAGAAATAAATGAACGATTAGCATTAAAAAATCCTCAGATCTATGAGCCTGATGTGGCTATGACATTGATCAATATGGGTATTTTATATAGAGCTAAATATGACTATAAAATGGCTCAATCCTGTTATATTAGGGCATTGGAAATTTATGATCGATTTGCGGTGAATGATCCCGAAAACATCAAATCTCATTTGGCTATAATTTTTAACAATTTAGGGGTTTTATATTCAGCTATGAATGATGTCCGGGCTGCAATAGACGCTTATAAAAAAGCATTAGATATAAGAGAAGAATTAGCAGCTAAAAATCCCCAATCCCATGAACCTGAAATTGCAGCCATACTATCTAATTTAGGTGAATTGTATGTTGATAAGAATGATTATGTAGCTGCTGATTCTGTTTGCAAAAGAGCGTTTGAAATTTATGAACGATTCGCAAATAGCAATCCTCAGACCTATGAGCCTTACTTGGCGGTAATTTTAAACAATTTGGGAATTTTGTTTAAGAATAAAAATGACTATCTCGCGGCCAAATCAGCATACAATAGAGCATTAGAAATTAGGGAGCGTTTGGCAAACATTAATCCCATGGCTTATGAACTTGATGTTGCTGAAACGCTATCTAATTTAGGGATTTTGTATAGGGATATGAAAGATTATCAAGGTGCTGAATCTACATTCATGAGAGCGTTGGAAATATATAAACGTTTAGCGGAAAGTAATCCAAAGTCATATCAGATTGAGGTAGCTACGACTTTATATAGTTTGGGTTTGTTGTACAAATCATGGTTTCGAGCTAGTGGAAACATGAGCTACCGAGAAAAAGGACTTAATTGTGTTCTTAAATCAAAAAAAGCACTTAAAAATTGTCCAAAAGTGGCTGTTACTAAAGATTTCAAATATCAGGTTAAACATTTATTGAAGTATTTTAGAAACGTAAAATAATAAATTTTTATGTATTAAGAAAATATCAGTGGACAGTGCTATTAAGGTAATTTAACAAAACATGAACAAAGTTATTCTTATAATAATTTTCTTTTTTCCTGCTTTTCCTGTCATTTCCCAGATTAATAACAATCTTATCCGTGGAAAAATAACTGAACAAAATAGTGATAACCAGGCTATTGCAGAGGTACAAATAAAGGCTGATTTTGCCAACGCCACAGTTAGTGATGTTGGTGGTGAATTTACACTTACATTCAATAAAATTCCACCGGGAGGAGAAACCGTTCTTTCGATTTCATACAAAGATTGGGTAGTTGTAAATGAAAAAGATTTAATAACCAAATTACCCGATAATCCCAAAAAACAAATTCTTAAATTTCATATGTGTCCAGAGCATTTGTTAGCACAAAATAGAATGAAATATTATGAAATTTCTGAACAACAAATTCTTGAAAAATATACTCTTAAATTAGCAGAACTGAATCGTGAACGTGATGACTTTGCTGCTTTAGCGAAGCAACTGGCAGATGAAAGAGATAGATTACTTGATGGTGCATACGAACTTGCAAATAAATTTTCACGTTACAATTTTGATGACAGGTCTGAAATTCAAGAACAAGCATTTGCGGAATTTCAAAAAGGAAACATTGAAAAAGCATTACAGATATTAGAGAGTGTAAATTCAAAACAAATCATTGCAAAAGCTAAATTAGAAAAAGAAAAATGGACAGCAATGAAAGACACTGCTGAAGTATCGATTGCTAATGCAGATAGTACGATTAATCAAGAAATTCAAAAACTCATTTTCCAGGCTGAATTATACACTTTAAGTTTCCAATTTGACAGCGCTGCAGTTGCATATGAAACAGCTGTCAATACTGATTCCACCAACTTTGACATTGTGGTTAACTTTGCCTATTATCTTGCCAAGCAAAACAGGCACGATCAAGCAATTCGTTGGTACGAATCAGCACTGAAACTTACCAATTCCGAATATCAAAATTCATCTTTACAGAACAACTTAGCTATTTTGTACCAGGATAAAAATGATTATACAGCAGCTGAAATTGCTTTCAAAAGAGCATTAGAAATACGTGATCGGTTGGCATCAAACAATCCTCAGACCTACGAGCCTGATGTAGCTCAGACACTGAACAATTTAGGGAATTTGTATAGTAATAAAAATGATTATTCCAAAGCCAAAGCCACTTATAAAAGAGCATTGAAAATACGCGAGCGATTGGCCGTCAATAATCCCCAGGTCTATGAGCCTTATGTAGCTCTAACCTTAAACAATTTGGGGAATTTATATGGGCAAAAAAATGATTATACGGCAGCTGAAGCCGCTTATAAAAGAGCATTAAAAATACGCGAGCGATTGGCAGTAAACAATCCCCAGGTCTATGAGCCTTTTGTAGCTCAAACCTTAAACAATTTGGGAGTTTTGTATTTGAAAAAAAATGATTATCCCACGGCCGAAGTCACTTTTAAAAGAGCATTGGAAATACACGAACGCCTGACATCAAACAATCCTCAGACCTACGAGCCTGATGTAGCTCAGACACTGAACAATTTAGGGAATTTGTATAGTAATAAAAAAGATTATCCCACAGCCGAAGCCATTTATAAAAGAGCATTGAAAATACGCGAGCGATTGGCAGTAAATAATCCCCAGGCCTATGAGCCTTTTGTAGCTCTAACATTGAACAATTTGGGAGTTTTATATAGGCAAAAAAATAATTTTGATGCAGCCGAAGCCGCTTATAAAAGAACATTGGAAATATATGAACGCTTGGCACTAAACAATCCCGAGGTCTATGACCCTGATGTAGCTCTGACATTAAACAATTTAGGAGTTTTGTATTTGAAAAAAAATGATTATCCCGCAGCCGAAGCCGCTTTTAAAAGAGCATTAGAAATACACGAACGCTTGCCAGCGAACAATCTTAAGGTCTATGAGTCTGATGAAGCTCGAATACTAAACAATTTGGGAAATTTGTATTTGGATAAAAATGATTATCCCGCAGCCGAAACCGCTTATAAAAAAGCATTGGTAATGCACGAACGCTTGGCAGAAAACAATCCCCAGTCCTATGAGCCTTTTGTAGCTCTAACATTGAACAATTTGGGAGTTTTATATAGGCAAAAAAATAGTTTTGATGCAGCCGAAGCCGCTTTTAAAAGAGCATTGGAAATAAACGAGCGCTTAGCTGCAAACAATCCTCAGGCCTATGAGCCTGATGTGGCGATGACACTGAACTATTTGGGGAATTTGTATGGTGCTATAAATGATTATAACTCTGTTGTGGAAGTATCAAAAAAGACTTTAATAATTAGACAAAGGATTTTTACAGAATTTTTAAATGAAAATACCTCACTGGATTTAGCACATGCATATGGAAATTTGTCATGGTATCTTTTGTTTATAAAACGCTTCGTCGATGCTGAAGAAGCTGCCTTGGCCGGTTTAAACATTTCGGGATTTGATAAACCAGCAGGATTTGATAAGCAAACAGAAAGGATCTATAGCAACCTGGCAGCAGCTTTACTTTTCCAGGGAAAGTATGAAAAGGCAGAAAAGATATATAAGCAATTTATTGATAAACCATACAACGAAGAAAAATTATGGAATGAGGTATTCATTTTTGATTTGGATGAATTGGAAAAAGCAGGTATTACGCATCCAGATGTAAAAAAAATAAAGGAATTATTGACAAATTAAAAAACTATGTAATTTAAATTATATTTCAACCTATTGTATGTTAAATTGTATGCAAATAAAAAAGGGCTACATTCTGTAGCCCTTGTCGGAGTGGGGAGATTTGAACTCCCGACCTCTTGACCCCCAGTCAAGCACGCTAACCGGACTGCGCCACACCCCGATCCTATATAATAGAGCTGCAAAATTATTAAATTTTTCTATACTTTAAACAAATAATAAACGAGGATATTCGGAAAGAGACATTCGTAAAATATGGGGTGGGAATATAATGAGGGTTATACGCGAGGTTCAGGATAAGAATGATAAATTGTGATTTGGCATTTGTCAAAAGGGCTCCTTGTGGCGAAATTTTCTTAAATTGGTCATCTTGTCAGTTATTATTTAGATACCTTTATAAATTAACTAGCTTTTTATACTACAATAATCTCTGGCATATTTTTCGATCAGGTCGGTCAAACTTTATTAAATTTGAAAACTTTTTATCAGGAATTCTAAAATAGTGAACAATGAGTGAAAATGCAGAAAAAACCCAATGCCTTATTATCGGATCAGGACCGGCAGGTTACACAGCTGCTATTTATGCAGCACGTGCTGACCTTAAACCAATGATGTACCAGGGATTGCAACCAGGTGGTCAATTGACTACTACAACCGAAGTTGACAACTTTCCGGGATATCCTGATGGAGCACAAGGGCCGGAAATGATGGAGGATTTTAAAAAGCAGGCCGAACGTTTTGAAACGGATGTAAGATGGGGCATGATCACTGAGATAGATTTTTCCAAACGCCCTTTTACTGCAAAAGCTGATGATGGTAAAACCATTATTGCCGATACTGTAATTATTGCAACCGGTGCAACTGCCAGGTGGCTTGGAATGCCATCAGAATCGGAGTACAATGGTTATGGTGTATCTGCCTGTGCAACATGCGATGGATTTTTTTATAAAGGAAAAGATGTTGCCGTTGTCGGAGGTGGAGATACGGCTGCCGAAGAGGCTACTTATCTCGCTAAACTTTGTAATAAGGTATACCTGGTTCACCGAAGAGATGAACTGCGTGCTTCCAAAGCCATGCAGAATAGGGTAATGAATACTCCAAACCTGGAATTGGTATGGGATCATGTACCGAAAGAGATTATTGGAGAAACAGAAGGTTTTGCGAAAAAAGTTACGGGTGTAATTGTAACCAATGTTAAAACAGGAGAAGAAAAGACGCTGGATATTGATGGATTTTTTGTTGCAATCGGCCATAAACCCAATACAGAGATGTTCAAGGGGCAATTGGAAATGAATGATGTAGGTTATCTAATTACAAAACCTGATTCAACAGCCACTAACGTAGAAGGTGTTTTTGCAGCAGGAGATGTGCAGGACCACGTTTTCAGACAAGCAGTTACAGCAGCCGGAACAGGATGTATGGCTGCCATAGAAGCTGAAAGATTTTTAGGATCGCAGGAATAATTTGAAAATAAATTTATGGAATAGGTTTTAGCAGGAAAATGTTACATCCGTTAAAACCTTTTTTGTCAGACTTAGAATTTTTTATATTTTTACAACGATTACTATATTTGCATCGCATTTGATTCAATTGACTTTATGAACATTTATTCTTCCTTAAGCGAAAACAAAAAACAATTTGCAGTGCTCGTTGACCCTGACAAGTATAATGGCAAACAGCTCATTGACCTTGCAGGACTGGCAAGGAAGTCGATGGTATCTTATTTTTTAGTTGGAGGAAGTTTGCTATCAGAAGATAATCTCGATACTACGATTAAAATCATAAAGGACAATTGTGAGATACCGGTTATTATTTTCCCGGGCGATATTATGCAGATAAATGAAAATGCAGATGCAATTTTATTATTATCCTTAATTTCCGGCAGAAATCCTGAATTATTGATTGGCAAGCATGTAATTGCTGCCCCATACTTAAAAAGAAGTCAGCTTGAAATTTTACCTACCGGATATATTTTGGTAGACAGTGGCAGACAAACTACCGCTTCTTATATGAGCAGTTCCTTACCCATTCCGAATGACAAGGATGATATTGCGGTTTCAACAGCCATGGCCGGTGAGATGCTTGGATTGAAACTTATTTATATGGATGGTGGCAGTGGAGCCATGAATCCGATCCCTTTAAGCATGATAGAAAAGGTAAAAGAAAACATATCGGTTCCTTTGGTTATTGGAGGAGGCATCAGAGACCCTCATACAGCTGCAGAGCGATTTAAAGCCGGCGCTGATATAATCGTTGTTGGAAATGCCATTGAAACCGAGAATTCCCTTCTTGAAAAAATTGCTGAAATTGTATTTTCTTTTTAGCCTTCAGATTTTCCCGACTTAATCGAAATATTAAATTTTTTCCATTTAAATCTGTAGATCATGTAAAATTTCTATTATTTTGCATATTACAATACAAATGAATTTGTTATGAACAGATATTTATATTTCAATTTCACACTAGTCTTCCTACTCTTTTCGAGCCTGATATTTTCCCAGGATAAAATATTAACCCTTGAAGATGCAGTATATATGAATCCGGAAGTTTTGCCAAAAAAAATGAACCAATTACAGTGGATGGGCAACAGTGATCGATATTCCTACGTCTTTGATAATATGCTCCTCGCCGGAAATCCCATGTCGGATAAACCGGATACATTGGTCACCCTTGATGATATTAATGCAGGATTGGAAGATATGGAACTGGACTCAGTTAAAAGTTTTCCCCAGATCTCTTATGTGGATGATTTTAACTTCAGGTTTATATTCGAAAATAAACTATTGCTGTTTGATATCATCTCGAAAAACCTGTCCTTTTTAAACTACCATTATGAAAAAGGCAAGAATATAGATATTTTTGATGAATCAAATGCCATTGCTTATACCTTGGATAACAACCTGTATGTAGCCCACAAGACTGAACAAATTCAGGTCACAAATGATAACAACCCGGGGATCGTTAATGGCCAGACTGTTCACAGAAATGAATTCGGGATATATAAAGGTACATTCTGGTCTCCCAGCGGAAATTACCTCGCATTTTACAGGAAAGACGAAACTATGGTAAAGGATTATCCATTGATGGATATTGAAAAACGAATAGCTGAAGTGGAGAATACCAAATATCCCATGGCCGGTATGACCAGTGAGGAGGTTACGCTGGGTATTTACAATATAAAAACCCGTGATGTGATTTATGTTAAAACCGGGGAACCAAGAGACCAGTACCTGACATCTGTTACCTGGGATCCGACAGAAAAATATATTTATATCGGAATCCTTAACCGCGACCAAAACCATCTTAAATTAAATAAATACAATGTTTTAACGGGTGATTTTGTATACACTTTATTTGAAGAGCAAAATGAAAAATATGTTGAACCGGAACACCCGATGTATTTTCTGCCTACAAAGCCAGGTCAGTTTGTCTGGATGAGTGAAAGAGATGGTTACCAGCATTTGTATTTATATCAGACGAGTGGCCGGTTGATAAAACAATTGACCAAAGGAGAATGGGTGGTAACAAATTTTATAGGTACTGATGACAAAGAAAAAACAATATTCTTCAGGGGAACAAAAGAAAGTCCGATAGAGAAAAATATCTATTCTGTTGGTCTTAGGTCTGAAAAAATAACCCGTATCAGTCCCGATCATGGTACACACAGTGCATTTTTCGGGAGAGGGAATAACAAACATTCTGTTGTTAGCTATTCAGGTGATTATATCCTTGACGAATACAGCAATACCGCTATTGCCAGGGAATATAAGCTTTTATATTCAGAAGGTACAACATTACAAACTTTGCAAGAGAATGCCGATCCGATGAAAGACTATAATTTAGGTGAGATGTCGATATTCACAGTAAAATCAGATGATGGACAGGATTTATATTGCCGGTTAATAAAGCCAGCTGATTTTGAGGAAGGAAAAAGGTACCCGGTCTTCTTTTATGTTTATGGCGGGCCTCACTCACAACTTGTGAAAGACTCATGGTTAGGAGCAGCAGGGATTTTCCAGAATTATATGGCGCAGCAAGGTTATGTTGTATTTACTATGGATAACAGAGGAACAGCCAACCGCGGATTGGAATTTGAACAAGCTATTTTTAGAAATGTTGGTGAAGCAGAGGTAGCTGACCAGATGAGAGGTGTTGAACATTTACTATCACTCGATTTTGTCGATCCTGAAAGGGTTGGTGTTGATGGCTGGAGTTATGGAGGTTTTATGACTATCTCCATGATGCTGAAATATCCCGGTATTTTTAAAGCAGGTTGCGCCGGAGGGCCTGTTATTGACTGGAAATACTACGAGGTGATGTATGGAGAACGCTATATGGATACACCTAAAACCAATCCCGAAGGTTATAAAAACTCTTCCCTTCTGAATGAAAATTACCAATTAGAAGATAAATTATTGATCATAAATGGAACAAAGGATCATACCGTTGTCTGGCAAAACAGCCTGACTTTCCTGAAAAAATGTGTAGACGAAGGAAAACAGGTTGATTATTTTGTATATCCCGGCCACAAGCATAATATCAGGGGAAAGGACCGGATGCATCTCTATGAGAAGATCAGCTTGTATTTTGAAAAGAATTTGAAATAACAGGAAAACAATAATCCAAATTAAATTTAAAAGAAAAATTTGTTTTTACTAGTTATATTGAGTAAATTTGCTCATCATATTGAGTAAATTTTACATCTATGTATAAAAGACCTGTTTTTCAATCTGTTAAAAAACGCATTTTAGAATCCAGAAAGTTTATTCAGGTTATTTCAGGACCACGTCAAGTTGGTAAAACTACTCTTATTAAACAGCTTCTTGATGATTTAGAAATTCCATCGTTTTATATAACAGCAGATAATATTGATCCAAATAACAATAGCTGGATCGAAGTTCAATGGGAAACAGCACGTTTACAAAAAAAGAAAAAAGGTTTAAATGATTTTTTATTTGTTATTGATGAAGTCCAAAAGATCGATAACTGGAGTGAAGTAATAAAAGCTCAATGGGACAAGGATACTTTCGATAATAAAAATATAAAACTTATTTTGTTAGGCTCCTCCCAGCTGATGTTGCAAAAAGCTTTAAGTGAATCTTTGGCCGGTCGCTTTGAAATTATTTCAATGCTGCACTGGACATTTAATGAAATGAATGAAGCATTTGGTTTTAACGAAGAACAATACGTTTTATTTGGAGGTTATCCTGGTTCGGCTGATTTAATAAATGATGAAGAACGGTGGAAAAATTACATTCGGGATTCACTGATCGAGACAACCATTTCTAAAGACATTTTCCAGATCACCCGTATTGATAAACCGGCATTGCTTAAAAGGTTGTTTGAATTGGGTTGTTTTTATTCAGGACAGATTTTATCTTATAATAAAATCCTTGGACAACTGCAGGATAAAGGAAACACAACAACCTTATCCCACTATCTTCATTTACTTGACAACGCAGGATTGTTGAGTGGAATTGAAAAATTTTATGTTGAAAAAGTAAGGCAAAAAGCATCCAGTCCAAAATTAATGGTCCAGAATACAGCTTTAATGACTGCCATAGATGATAAGTCGATGGAACAAAACCGGCAACAGACGGAAAGATGGGGAAGGTTAGTCGAATCTGCAGTCGGATCACATTTATTGAATTTCTCCAAACAGGGATACTATAAGTTATACTACTGGCGAGATAGTCGAAATGAAGTAGATTTTATTCTGGAGAAGCAGGATAAATTCATAGCGCTTGAGGTTAAAAGCGGTATTAGTAAAAAAATGACAGGATTGAATACTTTTAAAAAACGTTTTGACCCACACAAAATATACTTAATAGGAAAAGCAGGAATCCCCTGGGAAGATTTTATTAAAATAAATCCGGTTGAGCTATTTTAATATTTTTCAGGATGTATTTTGATGAGAAGCTGAAAAATTAATGTTTAATTTTGCGGTATAGGAGAGTTGCCGGAGTGGTCGAACGGGGCAGTCTCGAAAACTGTTGGCCGCTTATGCGGTCCGAGGGTTCGAATCCCTCACTCTCCGCAAATTCAATCTTTCCCACCTTTGGTGGGTTTTTTATTTTTTTGCCGATTTCACCAACTTCATCATCTCACTCCCGGCCAACAGAAAAGCTCCAGAGACATATTCTCCTGAATCATCTTCTTCAACTTTTGCAGGGCCACGGCCTACTTGTTGTCCCCAGCCCACCTTGCCTTTTTCATCAACCACGCTGCATAAACCTTTCCATGCTTTATGAACAACAGGTTTATAAATTACCGGATCAAGAACCCCATTATTTATTCCCCACGCAATAGCATATGTAAAAAATGCTGTACCACTGGATTCGGGCATGGGATATTCATCAGGGTCGGCAAGATTTACTCTCCAGAACCCATCTGCACCCTGAAGATCTTTCAGACTATTTGCCATCGTTTGTAAAAGATTCTCATATTTTTCATAATATGGATCATCTTTAGACAAATAAGATAAAATCCGAGGCAGGGAAGCCATAACCCATCCATTTCCTCTTGACCAGAGAACTTTTTTGCCATTTTTACTTTTTTCATTAAACCGGGCTTCACTATCACGATAAAATAATCCTTCCCCTTCATCATATAATTGATCAGCCAATTCCCAGAATACAGGATTGATATAATCATTGTACTTATTATCACCGGTTGCCTTGCTCATCATAACAAAAGCCGGGGGACCCACATACAAGGCATCAATGTAATACCATCCGCGGAGATAGGCAGGCTCTGAAGCTGATAAACGGGAATCCATATATTTCCTGGCCTTAATAATCTGCGAGGTATCCTTCGTTTGAAAAAAAATCTCAAGGTAGGTTTGCACGCATGTAAACCGGTTTGCAGGAAACATCAATTCATTCCCGACTTCCCAATCATTTTCGGAAGACCATTTGATAGCCTGATCTAATAATTTTTGGTCTTTTGTTGCTTGATAAGAAGCCATAACACCGGTATACCAGGTTGCCTGTTTCCAGTTGCGGTTGGCCTTTCGGTTTGAAACTTCAAACTGATAATCATTTACCCTGTGCATGATAGAAATAATAAAATTCTTGCCGAGGGTATCATTGGTTACCACTGATAAATTTTCAACTTGTCCAGATGCAGTTGTAAATAAAAGTAACATCAAAATAGCAAGTATGGTTTTTCTTTCAATCATAGGATTGCACAAGAATATTGATTTCTAATTATCAAAATGTCATTTATTTGCCTGTTTGCTAATTTACACTTTTACTGAATTCAATTCATATTCCCAATAATGATTTCAACGAATAAACCTATGTAAGCGTTTCGTATTAATTTTGTATTATTTTCAATTTCAAAATGCAAAATGGATCAATTAGAAAGAATTAGTTGCAAAAACAGGGATGAATGGCGCGAATGGCTAAAGGAGAATCATTCTAGGGCAAACGGCATCTGGGTTGTTTACCATAAAAAGCATACAGGCAAGCCATCGGTATATTATAATGAAGCTGTGGAAGAAGCTTTATGTTATGGATGGATTGACAGCATTGTTAAGCGGATAGATGATGAGCGCTATATGCAAAAATATACACCCCGCAATCCGAAAAGCAGCTGGTCAACATCAAATAAAAAAAGGGTAGAAAAAATGATATTAGAAGGTAAAATGACAGAAGCAGGGATGAGATTAGTAAATATTGCCAAACAAAACGGAAAGTGGGATGAAGCGATTAAATCCCATTTAAATTATGTCTTATCAGAAGATTTGCTTGAAATACTAAAAAAGGATAAAGCTGCTTTTGCAACCTATGAAAAGCTACCACCATCACACAAGAACAAGTATGCATCCTGTATCATGAGTGCAAAAAAAGAGGAAACCAAAATCAGGAGGATAAAAAAAATGATCATAATGCTGAAAAAAGGGCAAAGGATGTTTTAGCTGACCTGATTCTGCATATTTCATGTTGATCACTTATTCTTCAATTCTTGCCTGGCAGATTGTGTAACTTTATTTATAAATTCAGTTTTACTACTGGTATAGGCAACCCTGTCATGAGGGTGTTTTTCCGATAACCGTATTTTCAGATCTTCGTATTGTTTTGCGACTTCAGGATATGCAATTAAGTGATCACGAAAATCAAGCCGTTCCCAGTGCTCTGTAAAATCCTTTTCCACCATGTGGATGTGATGCGTACGAATACCATTGTGATTGCGTTTAATAAACCAGGCATAAAAAGGTGGAATATTGTCTCCGAAAGTCGGCCTCCAGAAATAATCATATCCTTGCTTTTCTAATACAGGTACGATTATTTTTTTTGTTTGCTCAAGTGATGTTACCTCGACCATTATATCAATAATTGGTTTTGCAGCCATCCCAGGTATGGCAGTGCTTCCAAAATGTTCAATACGTTTTATTAGTCCCTTTGGCAGACAATTGAGTAAGTGAACTCTCTCCTGATCAAAATATTTTGGCCAATCTTTATTATAAGCAGTAATTTTTATATCCTCTTTAATTGCTTTGTTTATTTTTTCCTGGAGAATATCCATAAATTATATATTGTAATATTAATTTTTTGCGGGCTAGTAAATAGGTTTAGTTTAAACACACAACTCCACAATATCCCCATCATTCAGTACATGATCCTTGGCAACCAACTGTCCGTCAAAAACATCTTTTCCCCAAATATGTGCGGTTTTCAGGGTCTTCAAAAAATCACGATGTACTTTTCCGGCAAAATCTTCGACAGTGCCTCCTGCTTTCAGAACAAAAGGTGCTGTTAGGTCAGGTTCTTTGCCATGAGGTTTGGAATATATGCGAATGACGTTCAGCTTTTTGAAAACTATTTGCTTTAATTTCTCCAGATTATATCCTGTACTTGCAGAGATGGGCAGTGAAGGCCAGTTGTCATCAAGCAATTCACCGAATATCTCAAAATCTTCTTCCATACTCTGATCATCACATTTATTGGCCAATACCAGGAACGGAATGAAGATCATGCGGTCTTCCCTTTTATATTTTTCTTTTAACCTGATAGGTGCAATCCTGTGTTCTTCCAGTAGTTTTACAGCCACTTCAAGTTGTCTGAACGGATCAGCTTTCAGGCTAACCATTAAAAGGATCACATCACACTTTTTGATCATTTCATACAATTCAGGATTTACATAGTCTTTATTCAGCGGTGGTGTATCAATCAACTGGATGTTAATATTTTCATATTCCATCATACCGGGTGTGGGAGACCATGTAGTAAAAGAAGCTTCAAATATCTTCGGATTAGCATTGGTAAGTTGAGACACGAGAGATGATTTGCCAACATTTGTAAGTCCTGTTACCATTACCTGCCCATCGCCTTCCCTGGAAATATGGAAAGAGGAATCCTGGCGGCTTCCCTTTTTCTTTGCCTGTGATTCCGCGGTTTTTAGCCTTGATAATTTTTTGCGAAGATCAGCCCTGAGCCTATCAGTACCCTTATGTTTGGGTATGGCGCTGATATACTCCTCCAGATATGTAATTTTTTCCTTTGGCGTATTCGCCTCCTTATAGCGTCGTTCTGCATCATGTGCTTCCGGTGGAAGATTGGTCGGCATTTTAAATTTCTTTTATCAGAAATATTCAAATAGCTTATAATACATTACAAATTTGCAAAAAATAAGATTAATAAGCAAGAAGATATTTTTCTTAAAATTTTGATATCCCGTAGTCATTTAGAATTTCCAGACTAAAGCCTGTTTGCTTCCACCAACCGGACAAAATATTCAAACGACCTGTCGTAGGTTCTTTCGGCGTCATCAGGAAAACAGCAGGCAGGAAGCTGCCGGTACTTCAGATGATAGCTGATACACTCACAACATATTCCTTTTCTGGAACATGGTTCATAGCTGCAATTGCACTGGGTAAGGTTCCGGCTTTTATTACAATCCATAAACTTTCAAATTAAAATAATTTATCCAAAATTATTAAAATTAGTTCTATTTAGTTCAACTCATCCATGATCAATTTAAAACCATCCAGCAAAATATTTAACTGCTTTTGGTCTACCATCCATTCGTTTGATTTCAATGCAATGAGGTTGGTTTTTTCATTTATGTCTTTTATAAAACCTTTTTCATTGTCAATAATCTCAAACTGTAAAGGTGGCACTAAATTCAATTCAAAGAATTTACGAATTGACTTTTTTCCGGTTAATTGGCGAACAATTGCACTATTACTGGTTTTAACAGTAAATATTCTGTCAAATCCAGGTTGATTTATTTTTACGTATTTTTTGCCAAAGATTGTGAAAAGTTTATCAAAAGGGTCTTTTCGACTTATTCTACATTTTATACTCGATGGTAATTTGATACAGGCAAAGAACCCAGAATAAATTTCGGCACTGTGTGTTCCGCTAAATGCTGTATAATATATGGGCTTTTCAGGTTGTGGAATTTTAATATCCACCCTGCTCCATCCGACTCTTTTCATGGTGGAGGTAGCTTGATTTTGATATTGAAAGGTTCCACCGACAGAATCGGCAAACTTTTTCAATTTTTCTACATATTCTGTTGCTTGTGGCATATAATACGTCTATTGATTTTTATCCTTTTTTAACCTTCCGGCTTCTTTTAACGCCTTATTGATCATCCATTCCAATTGACCATTAGTACTGCGAAATTCATCAGCTGCCCATTTTTCAACAGCAGCCAGAATCTCCGGATCTATTCTTAGTACAAATGGTTTTTTCTTCGCCATATTATTTATTCTCAATCGTTACTCATCATTTTAGCCATAGCAGATTTAATTGCTTCTTTCCGATGTGTTCCTATCAGGATTTTTTGACCACTAGTCATGTATAGTTGCAATCCTATTCGTCCTGAAACGGTATATGCCCTTCCTGATTTTCTCTTTCCTCTTTTCACACCATGTCCGCTATATTCCCTGCTGGGATGATATTTTCTGATTTCAAAACTGCTGATCTCAGTTTTGGAAATAAATTTTTCTTTATTAATTATGGGTGGATATCTGAAATAAATCCCATCAGGTTTGATCCGGGTTATCAGTTTCATTTTATAAAATAAAATTGTTAAACCCACCATCATGATAAAAAGTGCAACTCCAAAAATGATCAAGCCTAAAATATCATCTTTTTCAGATACATCAATAGCCCCCCCTTTCCATTCATTGTATTTTAATAAATAGACTAATAGAGCAAGTGTTGGAAATATTACCAGAAATATCCACGGAGTGCTGAACTTCTGCTCCTCTTTGAAAAGTATTTTAGTCATTAGTTATTAGTCATTAGTCATTAGTCATTGATTATTAGTTTTGTTTTCCAATTGATTGTATGTATTTATTAAGCATTTTTCCTAATACTTCTATGGTTTTAATAAAATCCTCAAATTGACCTTGTGATATCAACTTCCTGTTATGTGCTTTTGTAAGCCATGTTTTTGTATCATATAATGATCCTCTTGAATAGTAGCCAAAATGTTTTGATTCGCGAAAATGGTATCGGCCAAATCCTTCACTATGATTAGCAGCAACAGAATCTGCAGCTTTAACAAGTTGTTTCCCAATTGTATCTTTTTCAAAATACCCCCAATGAATTACAATATCCCATACATCCTCACCCATTTGCATTGCCTGATTATAAACTTTTAATTCTTCTAATTCCATGATCAATATTGTTTTATATTAAAAATGTACTAATTATCAATCAACCAATTAGCCAATGACCAGTCAACCAATGACTAATTAACTAATGACCAATTACTGATACAACGTCCCCGTGTTCACAACCGGAGTAGTATCCTTATCCGAACAAAGAACAACCATCAAATTACTAACCATAGAGGCTTTTTTATCGTCATCCATTTCAATGATCTTTTTATCTGACAATTGCTCAAGAGCCATATCAACCATGCTAACTGCACCTTCCACAATTTTAAACCTTGCTGCAACGATAGCTGTAGCCTGTTGACGTTTGAGCATAGCGTGGGCAATTTCCTGGGCATAAGCAAGGTAGTTGATGCGGGCTTCGATGACATGGATACCGGCTATAGCAAGCCGCTCACGGATTTCTTCTTCCAGCATGTGGTTAACTTCATCGGCGCCACCTCTTAAGGTAATTTTGGCATCTTCATCTTCCAGGTTATCATAAGGATAATTGCCGGCTAATTTTCGCATTGCCGCCTCACTTTGTATAGTTACAAAATGTTCGTAATCATCCACATCAAAAGCTGCTTTATAGGTATCTGCAACTTTCCAAACCAATACCACACCTATCATAACAGGATTCCCGATTTTATCGTTGACTTTAATGGGTTCACTGTCAAGATTGCGTGCACGGAGAGAAATCTTCTTTTTGACAAAAAATGGATTTACCCACCAGAAGCCATTTTCTTTTATTGTTCCCTTGTATGCACCAAATAATACCAACACACTGGATTCATTCGGGTTTACGATTACAAGCCCTCCAAGACAAAACAGGGTTACCATTAATATTACAGCTGCAACTATTTTTATGATAATTGCAGGAATAAATATCAAAGTTAGTATTGTACCTACTAAAAAGATAAAAATTAGAAATACTGCCAGGTAGCCTGATGATGCTGAAAAATCTTTTTCTTGTTTCATGATTTATAGTTTAGATTTAAAATGATATTAAAATGATATTGCAATAGTACAACATTTTATACCCCTTTGTCAAGTTTTTTTAGGATTTTTTTTTAATCTATTTTTAAAAATAATATTTAAATCGGCCTAAACGTCAAGCCACGAGGGTGGTTTCGCCGAAGGAGGAGTCCTGCCATAAATTGCGTCATCAAGCATCAAAGCTAAATTTCTGAATAAGGATGAGTTATTAATTCCAGATCTCACAATGTTGTGCATCAAATTGTTTGGGTGGGAAAAAGGGCAAACACTTATGCATCTTCCGCAATCAGTGCCCAGGGTACACCACAACGAAAAACATGCTTCCTGGTTAATCTGCCAGCGTTTCACTTCACCAATATTTTTCATATCTTCAAATGAAATAGCTTTGCCGGGACATGAGTCAGCACATTTTTTGCATTTTTTACAAAAATCGATCATTGAATAATCATGAAGTGGTGCATCAACATTGAGAGGAAGGTTGGTATTAACAACAGCGATCCTCACCCTTGGACCTAATTTTGGTGTCATCAATAATCCCATCCTTCCAATCTCACCCAAACCGGCATCACGAGCAACAAGCGGGCAAACAACTTCATAATTCCCATCAATGTGTGCCCGGGACTCATAACCAATATTTCTGATGAATTTTGCAAGCTGAATAGCAATCTTTCCTGATTCAAGATATTGTTGCCCCGATTCCATAACAATGGTTCCACTGGGAGCTGAACCAACCATCTCTTTATCCATTTCAACGGTAAAGGCTATGGCGAATTCATGTTGCCTGGTATATTTTTTCCCGTACCGCTCTGCCCTGCCTCCGGTGGTGTAAATATGATAATCCTGTAATTTGGTGATACCAACATCAATGGCTCCTAATTTTTTGGTCCAGTTTTTAATATATGAGGTAATTTCTTTTGGCCGGACAACTGTTTTATTTGGATTTACGATTCCATCAACCTCATCTCTTAATGCTTCAATGGTTTCAAAGCTGGCATCTGCAGATGCAAAGTAAAATGGATTGTATTGTGTAGATCCCGGTTTCAGCAATCCTGCTTTATTACGCCATGCATCGTCAATTGCTTTTTTGTCAGGATTTTTTTTGTAGTAATAATTAAAATTATCAGAACCGGATTTTAGCTCATTCCTCGAAAACATGGTATCCCGTTCATCAATTCGTTTAAGAGGAATCGTTTGTTGGTATTTTCTATTTCGACCCAACGGAATTATAAAAATAACAATGAATACCACCGTTAAACCTAATAAAATTATCCCTGTGTCAAATTGATAATTGAAATTTATTATTCCTGTTAAAAGGTATGGAAGAGGTATGAAAAATGAGAAAATAAAAATTCGTTTTGCTGCCTGCCTTTCTTTTTCAATTATCGAAATAATAGCTGCAATGCTAAGTATCACAAATATCAAAACTGAGAAAGAGATCAAAATAATAGCCATAACTTTTTTATGAAGATTCTCCCTAGGAGTCTCCGTAGGAGTCCTATGGACCTTTGAACAAAAGTACATATTTCATCGAATCAATGTGATATTGATTGACGCATGTGGGTCAAATCATTTCTAACTTGATTTTTTTATTGTGACCTAATTTTCTCGATGAGGATCAATGTTTATAATTTTGTAATTTTATAACTTAATTAAAACATTTAGGTCCATGAATAAAAAATATTTCAAACCACTATTAATTGGCATCTGGTTTTTTTCGATATCATTATTAGGCTATGCACAATATTCTCTCGACTTCAACGGTGAGCAGGACCATGTGGTATTAAACGGATCGGATGTAGTACCACCCTGGAGTTTGGAGGTCATGGTTAATAAGGGTGAAACCGACAATTACCAGCATTTGCTTACTGGTCCCAATAGTATCAGTGGCGTCCGTATTGAACAATGGTGGGGCACCAAAGTAGGCTTTACCGAAGGAGGTGTTGCCGACTGGACATTTAATTATACGATGCCAATCGGGGAATGGGTACATCTGGCGATGACCAACAGTGGTAGTCAAACCAAGTTATATGTGAATGGTATTTTCCATAGTACAATCAATGCATCTATAAGTCTTCCCAGGAAATGGATCAGTAAAGGCGCCGAGGATGCATCTTTGAAAGCCAAGATTGATGAATTACGCTGGTGGGATATGGTTTTAGATGCAACTGTAATAGAACAATATGCCAATCAACCGGTTGAGCCTGATCATCCCAATTATAATAATTTATTGAACTATTATAAATTTGATGAAGGCTCTGGTAATACGTGCTATGATTCCAAAGGAACATTGCATGGAACCATATATGGAGCTGTATATTACATTGATACAGATCATGATGCAGGGATTTCCAAACTGGTGGCGCCAGAAACCACTCCCGATAATTATTCCTGGGCCGAACCAATTATTGTGAGAGTTAAAAATTTCGGATATGAAGATATTACCGAAGATTTTGATGTTGCTTATTCTCTTGGTGGCTTTTTTCAGGAAATGATCACTATTCCGGCGGGAACAACTCCATTCTTATCCAATCAAACCATGGATATAGAATTTTCACCCATTAACATGAACACCTCAGGATCTTATAATTTTCAGTTTTACACCTCACTTCCAAATGATGAAAATATGAACAATGATACGCTTACCAAAACACTGGTGAGTAATTCAAATGTTATTGGCGATGTATCCAATTTTGAGGTTGATACCAATACGGTTGAAATCACTTGTGGTAGTTCAAAAATCAGGGTAATATTTTACAAAAATGACATGTTCCGCATCTGGCTGGCACCAAACGGAAGTTTTTACAATCCTGCCGGTGATCATATTATAGTAAGTTATGATTTTCAATTAATTGACATCAACTGGTCGGATGAAGGAGACTATTACCTGATTTCAACCAATATGCTCAAACTGAGGGCATATAAAAATCCACTGAAATTTTCACTTTATGAAAGCGATAATGAAACATTGATCTGGAGTGAATACCAGGGACTGGATTATGGTATAAGAACATTTCAATATTTGGAACCGCATGATGATGAATATTTTTATGGTGGAGGAATGCAGAATGGATATTTTTCACATAAAGGAAACAAAATAAAAATCTCCAAAGAAATCCAAAACTGGGATGATGGGGCGGTGCCTAATCCCGTTCCGTTCTATATGAGCACATATGGCTATGGTGCGTTCAGGAATACTTTTGCCAAAGGAGAATATGATTATAGGGATATTACAGGAGTTTCGCACCAGGAAAACAGGTTTGATTGTTTTTATTTTTATGGACCTTCTTTAAAAGAAATCCTGGATGGATATACAGAATTAACCGGTCGTCCAATTCTTCCGCCTCGCTGGGGACTTGAACTTGGTGATGCCGATTGCTATAATACCAGTGGCCAGACAACACCCGATGTAATTGAACTGGTAGCTGACAAATACCGTGACTATGATTTGCCGGGGGGATGGATTTTGCCCAATGATGGTTATGGATGTGGATATACACAATTGGAGTATGTCGTTCAGGAACTTCATGATCGTGGGTTCTGGACTGGATTATGGACCGAAAACGGGGTAGCTCAGATTGCCTGGGAAGTTGGAACAGCTGGTACACGAGCTTGTAAGTTAGATGTGGCCTGGGTAGGAGCAGGATATTTAAATGCATTGAACGCCTGCAAAGCTGCTTACCAGGGAATTGAAGAGAACTGTGATGAGCGTGGTTATGTCTGGTCGGTTTGTGGCTGGGCAGGCACACAGCGTTATTCTGTAGTTTGGTCAGGAGATCAATCAGGTGATTTTGAATATATTCGATTTCATATTCCTACTTTTATAGGTTCCGGACTTTCCGGTTATAATTTAGCTTCATCCGATTTAGATGGAATATTTGGTGGTAGCGGAACAACCTATGCCCGGGATTTGCAATGGAAAGCTTTCATCCCTGTTACTTATGCCATGTCAGGTTGGGCAGCCAATGACAAACATCCATGGAATTATGGAACTACCGTAATGGATATCAATCGCGATTATTTAAAATTAAAAATGAGGTTAACACCTTATATGTACACCTATTGCAATAAATCTTTCGAAACGGGTGTTCCGGTTGTACGTGGGATGATCCTTGAATATCCTGATGATCCGGTTACCTGGGATAAGACTACCCAATACCAGTTTATGAGTGGTGAATGGATGCTTGTTGCCCCGGTTTATCAACCGGCATATGAAAGAGACAGCATCTATTTCCCTGAGGACAAATGGATTGATTACTGGGATGGAGCAGTGTATGATGGAGCAACTTTTTTAAATGATTATCCCGTAGATCTTTCGATTTGCCCAGTATTTATCAAAGCTGGGGCTATCATCCCAATGTATCCTGAAATGCTATACGACAATCAATTTCCAAAAGACCCGATTACTTTTGATGTTTATCCTCATGGATATTCATCTTTTGAGTTGTATGAAGATGATGGGATAAGCCGTGAACACAGGACAGGAGCATTTGCCAAAACATTGATTGAATCGGAAGGCCCTTTGTTTGGCAATTCTGGTGTTGTGACCATTTCGGTTGGTGTAAGTGAGGGCGAGTTTGAAGGAAAGCCGGAAGAACGGTTGAATCGTTTTGAAGTTCATATACATTCATATCCTGATGGTGTGTTGCTTGATCAGGATGCTTTGGAAGAATATACATCTTTAGAAGAATTGGAAAATGCACCGGATGGCTGGTTTTATGATCCGGATGATCGATTGGGAATAGTGCATGTAAAAACACAATCCCTGCCAACTGACATTCCCTTCGAGGTAGAAATTTCAACCACTACTAATGTAAAAAAAAATGAAATAGATAAAGCCTTTTTGATTTATCCCAATCCAACAACAGGATTGATTGATGTTACCGCTCAAAACCAGTCAATTGATAAAATCAAGGTTTTTGATATACAGGGAAAACTATTAAATAAGATTCGAATTGAATATTTGTCAGACAATAAGGTCACAATTGATTTTTCTGGTTATCCAGATGGAATTTATTATCTTGAAGTAAAATCACAAGGGAATACAATAACTAAAAAAATCTCACTGGTAAAATAAAAGGAAGACTTGGCAAGTCGAAGAAGGTAAGTGTGCAGGGGTCTTGCCCAGTCAGGGATGCTTCTCCTTCAACAAACCAAGCCTCCTTCTCTTAAACCCATCCTCGACTTGGTGTGTTTTAAATGGTCATTTCACTTTGTGCACCCATTTGTTCTGACTTTTGTATTTTTGCATTGCAAATCAAACTCCATGAATTACAAACACATTTTCATCGATCTCGACCGGACTATTTATGATTTTGATAAAAGTACGCATGATACTTTTCTTGAGCTTTTTGATAAATTCGGATTACATGAACGGGGAGTTCCATTTAAGCAGTTTTTTGAATTGTATAAAAAAAATAATGTTGAATTGTGGGAGCGGTACAGGGAGGGCAGGATAACCAAGAAATTCCTGAATGTTCAGCGCTTTGATATTACTTTAAAAGAATTTGGTATTAACGACCGGGCTTTTGCCGGAAGGTTTGCCAGCGATTATTTAATCAACAGTCCGCTTAAAAAAGCCCTATTCCCCAATGTGATTGAAGTTCTTGAATATCTTAAACCAAAATATACTCTCCACATCATTACCAATGGATTCGAAGAGGTTCAGGTTTCCAAACTTGAAGCCAATGATCTGAATAAGTATTTTACTACAGTAACAACCTCGGAAGAGGCAAAATCAAAAAAACCCAAAAGAAGGATTTTTGAATACGCCTTTAAAAAGGCTGGAGCCAAAGCGGAAGAAAGCCTGATGATCGGGGATGATCTGGAAGTTGATATTCTAGGTGCTTTAGCGGTTGGGATGGATGGTGTTTATTGCAATTATGATAATTTACCGCACAACGGTGAAGTGACTTATGAGATAAAACAGTTTGAGGAAATAAAAAGCATTCTTTAAGTTTCCTCGACCCTATCAATTATTTTTCAACGATTTAGAACGAAAAAGTAAAAATAATTTAAAATTTATTTGGTTTATAAAATAAACTGGTTTATATTTGCAAACTGAAATTATAAAATTGCTAAAAGGAAAAGAAACAAACTATATCAACAAAAAAATAATACTATGGAAACAAAATTTACAGAACAGCAAAGTTTACAGGTGATTCAGGAAATGATAGAGAACTCCAAAGCGAAATTCAGGGACAATGGCTTTTTTTATCTTCTGTGGGGCTGGTTGGTATTAATTGCCAGTTTGGCTCAGTTTATCCTGATGAACATTGGATTTGAATATGCCTGGCTGCCCTGGCCGGTAATGATGATGGGTGGTGGTATAGCATCAGGAATTGCAGGGTACAGGTTAGGTAAAAAAGCAAAAGTGAAAACATTTTTCGATACAGCCATTTTATCCCTTTGGCTGGCATTTACCATAACCTTGTTTATTATTCTAATTGCAGCCGGTGCCGGCAGGATATCCTGGAATATGGCCAATGTGCTTATCATAGCTTTATACGGATTAGGGACATATATCTCGGGAAGTATGATGAAATTTAAACCTTTGATCTTTGGAGGTGTATTTAGCTGGATTATGGCTGTTGTTGGTTTATTCCTGCCGCCTGTGTATTCATTGCCACTGGTTTCGGTTTCAATAATTGTAGCATATTTAATTCCGGGTTACATGCTTAAATCAAGGGCAAAAACCAATGGCTATGTTTAAAGACCTCGATCCATTGCTGCACAACCAGCTCCGGTTGTCCATTATGAGTTTGCTGATGAATGTTGAATCGGCAGAATTCAATTTTTTGTTAGAGCAAACCAAAGCAACCAAAGGCAATATTAGTGTGCAGATCAGTAAGCTTAAAACGGCCGGATACATTGATGTGAAAAAAACATTCAGGAAAAATTATCCATTAACGACCTGCAGCATAACGCAACAAGGTATCGAAGCTTTTGAAAATTATGTGAGGGCAATTTCGAGTTACCTGAATCCTGATGAGTAATCAAAAAGGGTTTCCAACCTTTAAAAGGTTGGAAATGGAAATCCTTATTTAACCTTTTTTACCTTTCCGTAATAATCCCCCCCGTCAACCTTAACAATTCCACCTGGCTATCGATCAAATCATAAACAGCATTCAATTTGTTTGAAGAGGCATTCAAAAAGATCAACTGAACATCACGAAAATTAAAGGAGTTAATTGTTCCGTTACGGTACTTTTCGGTTGCAATTTGCATATTCAGTTCAGCGCTTTCCATGTTGACCTGCGCCACTTCGAGTAATTGTCTCCTGATACTATAAAGATCAAACTGGTTTACAAGAAGATTATTCAGGGTTTGTGTCGCCTGGGTTATTTCTATCTCCCCTATTTTTTCAGTGATCTTTGCACTTTGGATGGCACGTTTTGTATTACCTCCATTAAACAGGTTAAAACTCAATGTGAAGTTGGCATAATAATCAAACAGATAGGTGTTCTTATCATGCTTTTCCCAGTCGTACCAACCCTGCGAGAGATCAGCTCCGGCATTCATTGAAAGTGTTGGCCATCTGTCACTTTTTGCAATGTTTACATCTTTCTTTAAAATTTCCTGATTAACATACTGGTTAAGTAAGGTTCTGTTATTTGCCAGCATTTTATTCTTCAGGTCGTTCAACTCGTAATATTGCAATTCCACCTGAAAGCTATCAACAAGAGCAAATTGTACTTCCGGTGGTTCACCTAATAAAAGATTCAATCGAAGAAATGCATTTTTAACCCTTAACTGTTGCAATAAATAATTTGTTGAATCACTATAGTACGAATTTTTGGCCTGTAACACATCAAAGGTCACTGAACTCCCAATATCCTTTCGCAACATCTCATAATTGTACCGGTCGCCGGATAATCCCTTCACCGATTCCAGGACTTTTAATCGTTCTTCTTCCAGTAAAGCAAGGTAGTAGCCAAGGATAATGGACTGTATGGTATTTTCTACGACAATGGTTGAATATCCCAAAGAATAGTTTTCAAGCAGGTCAAGTTTTCGCTTATTCATAGTTACAGAGAGGCCATCAAATAGCAGCCATTGCAAATTCAGGTAAGGGGAAAGTGAATTTGAATACTGGCCTGATCTGTCAAATTCAAACGAGGTAGAATCAAATGCTGGTGTATTATCATAACGGTTAATGCTGGATGCGCCTAAATTTATGGATGGAAACCTGCCAACCGTACCCCATTTATTGTTTAACTCGGATATGCTATATTGTTCTTTTGCAATTCGGATTTGAAAGTTATTCTCCAATCCTTTAATAATCGCCCCATCTAATGTAAGTGGTTCTTGAGATTGGCCACTAACAACTAACAGAATAATGGAGAGAATTGAAAAAATTCGTATCATAATGACTCATTTTTTATTTCCAATTATTTTCAACATTTTAAATAAATTAAATTTATGGCATTATTCATTTGCCTAATTAAACTTTGTGCAGCTTTGTGTCTTCTTTGTGAATCTTTGTGCAACAGCCATAACACAGAGTATCACAGAGAAGACACGAAGTGACACAGAGAAATAATATTAACTACTTTTATTTATAAGTTATAAATGCCAAATTTTAGTAATCATTTTTATTCAATTGTCCTTTTACTATGAATAATAGCTATTTCCACACTTTCCCTTGAAGGTACTTCAGATAACTTTGCTGCAATTTTTGGAGGAACCCCGCGCTTTGGATCTCCTCGTAATACCCATAAATTTATACGATTAATTATCCATTTAGAGTAACGTTTTAAATCATTCAGCGCCAGAATGATAACCGGGAAGAAAATAAGGATAAAACTGGTTCCGACCAATACGCCATAAGCCAATGCCACTGCCATAGGTACGAGGAACTGGGCCTGAAAACTTCGTTCAAAAATTATCGGATACAAACCAACAGAAGTTGTAATTGTTGTCAATACTATGGCCCTGAAACGTGCTAACCCGGTTTCGTAAACCGCTTCCTTCACTTTTTTACCTTCCTTCAACAATGAATTATATTTTGACAGAAATACTACCGCATCATTTATTATCACACCGGAAAGTGCCAGCATCCCCCAAACACTTAACAATGAAACAGGAACACCTTCAATACCGTGGCCCCAAATAGCTCCCAGCCATGCCAGCGGAATCATCGAAACAATGATCAATCCCTGGCCCATTGATTTAAAGTGCAGGATAATGATCAGGAACATAAGGAGAAATGCAGGCAGGAAGAATTTTTTGATTTGTGCCATGGTTTCGTCACTGTCTTTTTTCTGTCCCAGATAAGCCACTTCTATTCCCGGATATCTTTTTAGTAAAGCAGGTACAATTTCATTTTCAATTTTTTCCTGGATAGGGACAACCGGAGTATCATAACTCACTACATTGGCATCAATTCTGATCTCCCGTGCACTGTTATAATGTTTGATGCTTACAGGCCCACGGTCAATGGTGTATGTTGCCAGTTCAGATAAGGGGTATTCCCCAGCCGGGGTTTTGATCCGCATTGCCTCCAACTGGCCCAAGCTCATCCTGTCAGTTTTCGGATACCTGACCCACACACGTAATTCATCCCTCCCGTATTGAAGCCTTTGTGCCTGTCCGCCAAAAAATCCCTGCCTAACCTGGTTTGTAAGACTGACTTGACTAAACCCGAGAAAATATGCCAAAGGTTTTAGCTTTAATTGAATTTCACGCATTCCGCTGGGATTAACATCTGCAATGTTATTCAGGTCCTCAATTTGTTTCAGGCTTTGTATTAATTCTTCTTTTGCATGGTTTAATACAACTTCATCTTTTCCTAATAAACTGACCGAAATAGGGGTTCCGAAAGTGGCCCTTCCCTGGATGGTAAGTTTGTCAGCTTCAGGCATATCACCCACCTTTTTCTGAACGCGTTTGACAATTTCATAGCTGGATGTCCCGCTATTATCAAGATCACGCAAAAGAACAAAAATGTTTCCGGCATGTGAACCTCTTTCTTTACCATTAAATGCAGATCCGGTAGAAACAAAACTATAATTGACAAAGTTGATGGTATCTCCCAATTTTTCCAAAAGTTCATCATTCACCGCCCAAATAGCATCATCAATAAGTTTGAGTGATTCGAGCGTTTGTGCTTCACCTGAGCCGGGTTTAAATGCCAGGTCAACAGTAAACTGGTCAAAAGGGATAGCCGGGAAAAAAGTAGCTTTGATCAAGTCACCTTTGAACAAACCCACTGTGATCATAAAAAATAATATGGGGGTAAAAATTACAACATATCTCCATTTGATTATGAACTTTAAAGTTCTTCCATAAATTTTAACCCTCATAAAATCCACAGCCCGATCAAGAGCATCCCTGATCTTTTTTCCTGTATTCTGACGAACGTTTTTCCTTAAAACCCAACTGCTACCGAGGTGAGCCGGTAACACAAAAAATGCTTCAAGCAATGAAAATGCAAGACTGAACACAACCACAAAGGCCATTTCATACATAAACTCCATTCTGCCTTTTATAAAGAAAAGAGCTGAAAATACTATAATGGTGGTTGTTACTGAAGTTAAAACTGCCGGCATTACCTCCATGGTCCCGTCAAGGGCAGCCTTTCGCGGAGACTTCCCTTTTTCAAAATGAGTGTAAATATTTTCAGCAATAACGATCCCATCATCCACCAAAATTCCTATTACCAGGATCATCCCAAATAAAGAAATCATATTGACCGTCACCCCGTAAAATATACCAAGAATAAACATAGCTCCAAAAGATGCCGGAATTCCTATTGCAACCCAGAGAGAGAGCCTTAAGCTGAGAAATAAGCCCAGCACAATAAATATCAACAACAGGCCAAGTCCCCCATTTTTGTATAGCAAATTGAGCCTTGCACCTAATAAATCAAGAAAATCATACGTTACATGTAATTGAGTGTCAGTATGTGTCTCATTCCAGTTATCAGCATAATTTTTACAAAAGTCAGATATGGCTGCTAAATCTTCTGTAGGTAATTTAAAAACCTGGATAGAAACGCTTGGTTTTTTATTCATCAGGGAAGTGCTGGCCACATCGGCAAATTGCATATTTACTGTCCCAACATCACCAATCCTTAAATAACTGCCGTCAGGATTACCACGGATAATGATCTGTTCAATCTCTTCGGGCTTAACTGTCCGGTAACGGCTTCGTATCATTATCTCCTCTTTATCCGACCGGATTTGCCCTCCTGACATATCCTGATTATTAAGTGCAATTGCCCTCGAAACCTCATCGAAAGTCAGATTATAACGCCGGAGGTTTTCTTCAGATATCTCAACAGATATTTCAAGAGCAGGAAATCCACCGAGAGTGATTTGCGACATAACACCCGATGTATAAAGGTCAAACTCAATTTCGTTGGCATATTGTTTTAAGGTAAGCAAATCAACATCTCCTGAAAGTCCCATAAAAATGGCAAAGGTGGAGGATCTTTGCTTGTTGACAATGGGTTTTTCAGCATCCACCGGAAAAGAAGTAATGCCATCCACAGCATTTTTTACTTCCATTAAGGTTTCATCAATATCATACTCACCGGTTATCTCAACCTGCACACTGGCCATATTTTCGGAAGAGGTACTGTTTACCTCTTTAATACCGGCAATGCCTCTTAACGCTTCTTCAATCCTGATGGTTATCCCCTCTTCCATCTCTTTGGGCGAAGCCCCCGGGTAAAACACAGAAACATTGATGTACTTTTCGCTCCTTTCAGGAAAAAAAGACCTGTTCATCGAAACAAAACTTAATGCACCAATTCCCAGGATAATAAATAAAATAATATTGGCATAAAAAGGAAACCGGATAAAAATGGATATGAGTTTCTTCATGTGTTTAAAATTTTCACGCAAAGACGCAAAGACGCAAAGAAGTTTCTAATCCCCGTAAGTTTGAGACAAGCTATGCTCCTGAGTGTTAAATTTGTCTTGTCATGGATGTTTCTCATGTTAAATTTACTTCAATAAATTTATATATTCCATTCCCTTTTTTGTCAAGCGGTATTTCTGATTCTTACTTTTGGGCTTATCAGGAATGGTCATTTCTATTAATTTTAAATTGAGTGCCGGAATCAGGTATTTCTCTCTGAAATGCCCCCGATGGCTAATATTCAAAAGTTTTTGCAATTCGGGCCTACTCATTTCACCTCTCATTTTTACAATAAGCCTAATTACATGGACAGTATCATGGACGGTATCATGGACGGTATCATGGACGGCATCATGGACAGGAAGTATAGCTAAAGTTTGCGTTTTATAACTTTCACCTTTAGCTGTTAGCCGATATTTTTGTTTGGGGTGATTTATGTTATCGGGATATTTTAATTCAATATACCCCTGATTTACAGCAGGTATAATGTAATGATTTCTAAAAAAATCATCATGTCTAAGTTCAAGTATTTGCTGTATTTCTGCTCTTTTCATTTCACCTCTTAAAACAGAAACAACTCTATGAACTTCAACAGCAACTCCCCCACTAACTTGTACAGTAACCTCATTTCTCCAAATAATGGTTTTGAAAACATCATCTTGTGCAAAATCAGGTTCTTTCAAACCATTTTCTTTGCATAAACGAATAATGTCACCGGTACCGGTACCCATGCGTTCAATATAACCGGTAAGATACATAGGTTCTGCCAACAAAGGATTAGCAGGATAAGAGCCATGAGCAGTACGTAATTGTGTTAAGGAAAGATTTGGTGGAAGTTGGCCTGGATTCCAGACTTCAAGCCTGTCTTTGAAAAGCATTACCTGAACACTTCCTGTACTTGTGTAATCACGATGCACCACTGCATTTACTATTGCTTCAGTAACAACAGCCATTGGAATTTCATATCTTACCTGTACATCCACACTTGTTTCACGTGTACCTGTTTCAGCATTTATTCTTGACAGAACAAAACCAACTGCCTGATCAACAAGTTGAAAAACATCGCCTTTATATACCTGATATGATGGTATAGGTTTTTCTATTGTAGTACCATAAAACTGGGCACATTTTACTTCAGAACTTATAAAAAACTTTTGTGGCGCTTTAGAAAACAGCAATAGTGCAGCATTAGTTAATTTGCTGTTATCTAACAGGTTTAGATGTGTTAGAATATCTTTTGTCGGTGATTCAGGTGGCAAGGGAAAATTTCGTTTCGACTTAGCAATGCTGGCAAACCGAAACACTTTGTCTTTATCAATATCGTCAAGGTTAGCTGATTTACAAATGGAAGCATCAAAAGGGCCTGTCCGAATAAACTCTTTTTCTTTCAGGTAGTTTATGAGAGAAGAATAAACAGATGTTTTTAACTCCAATAGATATGCAAATTTCTTACGAACAATTTCTTGCTCAACCCTTCTTATAAGTGCAACTTCTTTAGGATGTCGCTCAACATTATTATGATTGCTAATAAAAATCAATCTTGTTTTATTCAATTCAGTTGCTTTATTGAATTCGTGTTCAGTTGGAGAAATCCCATGGGCATCTTCATAGCCATAAGCTTTTCCAAAAAGACCGATATAAATATCACATTCTGAAACTTTGTTAAGATAAATATTCTTGGGACTTTGCTCACTTGCCGGAAGGTTCTCAAAAATAAAAGGCTCAAAAAACAGCCCCAGTAATGCGTCTGTAGTCAAATAGCTATATAACATTTGACGTTCATCAGTAAATTCCGTCTGCACACTACTTATGAAAACCTTAATTCTTTGCATCCTATTTCAGTATTTCAGCGTTAAAACCTTCTTTGGCATTCACAAGGGGTTCAACAACAATGTCAACGCCTGCGGGTAATCCGGAAAAAATAACTGTCGTCTCCATATTTTTTAATATATCCACCTGATTTTCTTTCAGCTTTCCATTCTCTACTGTAAACACTCTGTTCTTATTGAATACTGCACTTCTCGGAATTTCCATACTGCTTTCTATTGTTTTGGACGCAAATTCTGCTCTAAGATATTGCCCCTGGTAAAGCGGTTTATTTTTTTCAGAAACAAGTGCAACATAAACGGTAATGGCTTGTGAACTTGGATCCATAAAATCGGATTTGCGTACAACCGTACCCGTCCAATGTAAATGAAGGTCTTTTGTACTTACCTGCACTTTATCGCCCACCTGAATCCAGTAAGCATCTTCAATCCTGACAGGCACTTCAAGTTCCAGCTTATCCGTACGGATCATCGATGCAATACGGCTTCCGGGATTTGCAACCGAACCCGGTTCAAGGTAAACTGCAGTAAATGTTCCGTTAAAAGGTGCGTAAAGCCTGTATTTCGCAAGTCGCACTTCAGAGCTTTTAATACTAAAATAGTCGTTCAGGACATTTCTACTGGCAAGAAATACTTTCTCTTTATCCGAATCCAATTCTGGTAGTTCAGGCAAAGGTTGGTCAATTTTAAGCGAATTGAAGAAATCCTGGTATTTCTGAAAATTTTCAGGAAAGTCAATCCGGATATCAGGAAGGATGGAAGCAATTCCATTCATAAAACGGCTTTTACCGGCCTTTAGATTGTTCCTGGCTTCTTCATCAAATATTTTGATTAGCAATGTACCCTTTTTGAACTTTGTACCCTCTTTCAGTATTACATCTCCGGGCAGTATCTGGCCCTGAACTTCTGCGCTCAGATCAACCGATTGCTGGGAAGACAGACGGCCCGTTTCAACAATTTTTGCCTCATTTGTTGTATAAGATACCTTCTCAGTTTTCACAAAAAGTTTTATTGCTTCTTTTTGCTTTTCCTCTGGCGCTTCGGCCATGCCTGCAAGCTTGCCGTAAAGTAACCAGGCTAAAACAAATAAAACGATTATTACAATGATGCTGATAATTGATTTTCTCCAGTTCATTTTATAAGGTTTAAAATAAGGACAACAAATTTAGATATTAAAGTGTTTACTATTTTTCATTCTTCTAATATTAAACAAAATAAATGCAAACTACGGGATTTTTGATTTCAGGAAAGCAATGAATATTCCCAATTGTCATTTTTGAATGACGAATTGTAAAGTTTATTATTTCAATATTCGGAATAAAACATTGGTTAGTTGGTTTGGATTTGAATAGGAGAAGGTCCAAGTCTCGCTTGCACACATAGCTCGGCTTGAAGACTTGAACCAGCGGGTAATTCAAATTCTAAAGGTGCATTTTGAAATTTAATTGGTACTTGAATTAACTTTCAGATTATTCCCAAAACCATCATTGGGTATAGCCTTTATTACCTGCTGGCTGTTTCTCCTCTTGTCCTGTATAAGTTATTGATGGTTTTGCGTAATAATTATCTTTTTTCCAAAAGCGTAGTAAAAAATCAATATCTTCTAAATACCTCTTTCCAATACCTTCATTAAAAAAAGGTAAATCATTTTTACAGTTGTCAATACAAAACAAAGCCAATTCTGTTGACATTTCATCAGAGACTAACAAGAACATAATATCATCTTCACTATGTTCAACATCAAAGAAAGAATTATTGGGTAACGGGAAAGCATTATTCACATCCAAAGCAATCTCTACCCCACTTTTAGGGTTAAAAAACACCAAACCTGTTTCTGATACTTCGGAGTAATCTTTATGTTTTTCTTCTGTACCAAAAAACCCATCTTTTCGTGCTCTTTGTTTTGCTTCCTCCTTTTCTTTGGCAGATAAATTTAATGAGTTATTAAAATATTTGGTATAACTTTTAATAAAATCATCTATTCTTTCAGAAGACATAAATGCTATTTGTGAACCTTTATTAAAATCTTTAAATGCTTTTAATTGCATATTGAGTAGTTCATCGGTTTCTTTTTTTTGATGGTCTAAAAAATTGACTGACATTCTGCTCTCCAATGAATTTTTTTCGTCTAAAATTAAATCCGGGTTAAATGGTTGTTGAAAAAACACCCCTGAAAACCACCACTCATCCTTCCATTGAGCAATCCCCATAAACAATATTGTATCCAATTCTTTTCAAGTATCTGAATGGTCAAAAGATTTTTTTGTTAATTTAAATTTTTTGCCTGATGCTATATGCTCAATAAATATATCATAATCGTCCTGCCCTTTGTACATGAAGAAACCTCTGATCCTTTGCGAAATATTTAGAAAGTATTTGCCAAGAGGATGATTATTCCCTAAAATTTCAGAGGCCCATTCTTTACCCTTTAAGCTTAGTAACCGGGCATGGGTTTTATGCAGGGTGCTATCCCTGTTTTCCCTTAAAAACATTATTATGTTCTCATTATCCTTACTGTCTTCTATTATTTCAAGTTCCTGCTCTTTTAATTTTAGCACAGTATCAGGATAAAACAGATAAGTTTTAAACAGAATTGTATCAATCAGATTACGGGCAACATAAAAGTCTTCTTCATTTTTATCTATCTGATAAAATGATTTCAGGTACTCGTTCTCCGGGGCATATTCCCAGGCTTTATCAAACACGCTTATTACTTTTTCTGCAGTTTCAAGAATAAAATCGTTAAAAGGTGCAATGAATTT
>JAUVJI010000188.1 GCA_030596605.1 Bacteroidales bacterium | reverse complement strand
TTAGAAAATTTTGAACCTGATTTTGTAATGTTGAATGCCTGCCGGACAACAAACCCAATGTGGGAAGAGCAAAATATGCACAGTGAAGTTTATGCCGTTTTCAACATTGGTGCAAGACAAGCAGTTGTTGGTGGCAGCTGGTATGGTGGCGAAATCAAAAAAGGTTTCTTCTCAATGATGAACTACTTCCTCCCGCTTAAGAACATGGCCGCAATGCATTGCTCTGCTAACGTTGGCGAAAAAGGTGATGTGGCAATTTTCTTCGGATTATCAGGTACCGGTAAAACCACCCTGTCAGCTGACCCGAAACGTGCCCTTGTTGGAGATGATGAACATGGCTGGGATGATGATGGGATTTTTAATTTCGAAGGTGGCTGTTATGCAAAGTGTATTCATTTAAGTGAAGAAAAAGAACCCGATATTTACAGGGCAATTAAACGTGATGCCTTACTTGAAAATTTAGTCTTTGATAAAGAAACCGGAAAAATTGATTTCGAGGATAATTCAAAAACTGAAAATACAAGGGTATCTTACCCGATTTATCATATTGACAACATTGTAAAACCGGTTTCAAAAGCAGGACATGCCAAAAAAGTTATCTTCCTTACAGCTGATGCTTTTGGTGTTCTTCCTCCTGTTGCCAAACTTACTCCTGATCAAACAAAATATCATTTTTTAAGCGAATACACAGCAAAAGTAGCCGGTACCGAAAGGGGTATCACAGAACCCAAACCATCATTTTCTGCTTGTTTTGGCGCTGCGTTCCTATTACTTCATCCAACGAGATATGCTGAAGAACTTATCAGAAAGATGGAATTGCACGGATCTACTGCCTATCTTGTAAATACAGGCTGGGTTGGAGGCTCTTATGGTGTAGGCGAAAGGATGGACCTGCCCTCAACAAGAAAAATAATTGATGCAATACTTGACGGTTCTCTCGAAGATGCTGAATATGAAGAATTACCTGTCTTTGGACTTGCTATTCCAAAAGCAATTGATGGTGTGGATTCTTCAGTTCTCAACCCGAGAAATTCATGGAAAAATTCTGAAGACTGGGATAAGGCCGCTAAAGGACTTGGAAAAAGATTCATTGATAACTTTGTGAGCTTTACTGATAATGAAGAAGGCAAGCGGCTTGTAGATGCCGGGCCTAAGATTTAATATCAGTAATTAATTTATTGATTTAAAGAGTTCATTTGATAGTGGACTCTTTTTTTGTTCAAACCTATACTATTGTAACTATTTACATATCAAAATAAAATTCACTATTTTTACTCTAATTACTTATAAATGCCAGCAGAATTGAGTATGAAGAATATCCAGGCTTATTTACCAGAATTTATTAAGATGATTCAATTTACCTATTGTCACCTATTTCTTAGGTTTTCATTAAAACTTATTTATTCCAGGCAACCATTTTTTACATTTTGATCACTAATCAATAAAAGCAAAGCTAAATAAATGCCAATCCATCAGGAAGAAAAAATATTAGAAGGCTGTCTGAAAAATGACAGGGTGGCTCAAAAGGCTTTGTATGATCAATATAAAACAAAAATGTATACCTTATCCTATAGAATTACCAATAATTTTGAAGATGCCAATGATGTATTGCAGGAAGGGTTTCTTCGCGTTTTTGAAAACCTGAAATCGTTTAAAGGCGATGCACAATTGGGAACATGGATCCATACAATTATTGCCCGGACAGCACTTCAAAAAATCAAAAACAGAATCCATT
This sequence comes from Bacteroidales bacterium, assembly GCA_030596605.1. Lineage (GTDB taxonomy): Bacteria > Bacteroidota > Bacteroidia > Bacteroidales > JAADJA01 > JAADJA01. Next base: position 6,329 of record JAUVJI010000188.1, on the reverse strand, counting down.
TTGTTGAATTGAATGAAGTTGAGGAACAAGATCCAATTGATTGGAGTTCAATTATAGATGTAGAATACCTGGAAAAGGCAATCGCTGTGCTCCCTGATGGTTACCGATCTATTTTCACCTTATATGAGATTGAGGGATTTAAACACAAGGAAATCGCTGAGATAATGGATATTTCTGTCAGCACATCCAAAACACAATTGCATAAGGCGAAACGAATGCTTCAGGAAAAACTTAAAGAATTAAACCGGTAGTGGAAAAGAACAGAAAAATATTAAATAATGCATTGCGCAATCTACCTGCTTACTCGCCTGAAGATAAAGTATGGAAAGGGATATCATGCCATCTTGAAAAAAACTTCTCATCTAGCAAACTACATTATTTAAGTAAGTTTGAACCACCGGAAAGCATTTGGAATAATATTGATCAAGAATTAACCGGCCATGAAAAGCGCTCCGCACTTAGGCAATATGATCCTCCTGAATCAGTCTGGGAAAATATTGAAAGCAATTTATCTTTCAAAAAAACAAATCAGGCTAAGAAAAGGATTATTCAATTTGTGATATGGTCGTCGGCTGCTGCTGCAATTTTTTTACTGGGTTTTTTCATCTTTACAACAAACAATGCCAACAATAAAAATTTCAACTATTCTGAAGAAATTATAGAGTTACATGATGTACAAAAGTGGAATGATGAAGATCAAATGATAGAGCAAGCACTTGACTTGATTTGCAGGGAAAAACCAACAGATTGTTCATCGCTTGAGTTTAAAACGTTGGAAGAAGACCTGGCATTTTTGAAACAATCGAAAGAGGCTATACTAAAACAACTAAGCAAGTATAGCACAAATACTGATCTGGTAATTATGTTAACTGAGATTGAACTTGAACGAACAAGTCTTATTAAAGAAATGATTGCTAAAACCATTTAGGCAAATGCTAAGGCACATTTATAACATATTGTCAATTTTAATATTCCTCCAGATACTGGGTTTCAACGAATCGATTGCCCAGGTAAAAGTACAGGTGGTTTCACAGAAAATCAGTGAATCAGTGGAATGGAAACAGGGAATGAGATTAGAATTGAATGCTGAGCGCGCTGAAATATATTGTACAACACATCCATTAACTACCATCGATTTTGAAGTTACATTTATCGCAAAGCATGAAAACAAAAAAATGGCTGAATCCGATCTAAAAAAAATGAAATGGATAAATGAAACACTCAGCAATAAAGTATTTCTCCGAAATTACATTGAGTTAACCAGAAATGAATCGAAACCCGAGTCGGATATTAAAACCATTTACCATATAAAAGTTCCCGAAGAATGTGAGGTTGCTATAAGCAATTATTTTGGAAAAATCGAAATTAACAATTTAAACTTCAAACTCAATATCACTAGCGAATTTAGTAAAATAGACTTGCGAAACATTAGCGGGAAAGCAACAATAAAAAGCACATTTGGTGATATTTCTATTCTTGGGATAAATGGCGATATACACATTGAGTCCAACCGGTCGGATATTGCCATTTCCAATATTTCCGGCATGCTGGATTTGCATTCTATCCTGGCTGAAGTGATAATAAGTAGAATTAATGAAATCAAAGAAATCAAGATAGACGCAGAAAAATCAAAGGTCATTATCCAGCCAGTTGAGATGAACAGATTTTACTTTGATCTTGATCTTACAACTGCTGAATTAGAAATACCTGAAGCCATGAAGCTTAACTTTACAAAAAATGAAATAGAGGTAATAAAGGCCAGTTTTAATGATAAAGAGAATCATACACAAATAGCTGTCAAATTAAACATTGGATCATTAATTATTGAACAATAGTTACTATGATGAACAATATAAAATACAAACATTTGCAATCCAAAAGTATTAAGTTGATCATTTTTACTTGTACAATAATTGGGCTGTTCACAATAATAAAACCAGCACTTTCACAGATTGAAACCCAAAGTGATTCTTCCAGACAAATTGCAGACAGCACTATCCAATATATTACACCGCTCGAGTATGCTTTTATGATGCATGAAGAAACATCATGGTTGTTTAAGGCAAGTATTTTATTAAATATGCAGCATACAGGTCGGTTATACGGCAAAATTGGTATAGAAAAAAGAATTGCCCCCAGTTTTACCATAGACCTTAGTGTTGATCAATTCAATCACGAGATTGGTGGAGACCACACCTTATCAAATGGGATCAAAACCTCTCTTGAAAGCAGGTGGTATTATCGACTAAATAAAAGGGTAAAAGAAAATAAGGTTGCCAGGAATATGTCAGATAATTATTTCGCTCTGGGATTTGACTACACCCATCTGTTCAAAAATAAGGATATTCATGAATATTGGCAACCAGAGGATTACAACTATCTTACCATGTTTGTAAAATGGGGTTTGCAACGCCGGTTTCTGAAACACGGTCATGCTGACCTTGGAATAAAAGTTGGTATGACTAACTCATTAAACAATTCTTTCTCCCCATCACTCGCATTCAGCACCTACGTCGATTTTGGCCTGGCATTTACAAAAGACAAATACAAACTAGACTATGAAAAACTATGCCCGGTTATGAAATGCTACGAATCAACCAATCACATATTCAAATCAAACCTTAGTAGTTTATTCAAAATAAATTTTGAGAGACACAATTTATCTTTTAACATTTCACCCCATTTAGCTTTTGAAAGAAAAATCGGTGATACCCCATTTTCATTTAATACTGAGATACAGGCAATTTATAGCTATTCAAAATTGTCGAACGGAAATAAAGAAGTAGCCTATTCCAGGTGGTATTGGAGTACCGAGTTACTTCTTGAAGCACGGTACTATTATAACCTGAACCGGAGAATTATGAATGGTAAAACAGGAAATGGATTATCTGCCAATTACATAGCACTGGGTGGAAGCTACAAATATGAAAAAGAAAAATACTATGATCACGGATATCTTAAGCCCGATATTTATATTTCAACAGGCTGGCAGCGTGTTTTTGGTAAACACTTTTACTTCGATGTAAATATTGGTTTGGAATACAATTTTGAAGTACTAAATTCTTATGGCGGAACCGTTCAAGGGAAGGGGTTAGAACCAAGAATTAGAATAGCAGTAGGATACCGGTTTTAGTTGCGGTATATGCAAGATACTATTGCAAAACAAAACTTTTCTTATAAAACATTCCAGGTAGAATAATGGCAAATCAATACTTAATTACCTGATCCTGAGTTGTAAGTATTACAAAAAAATATTGCTAAACGGAAAATATTTTTTACATTTGTTTAACATTAATTTAATTATCATTAACTTTTATTATTATGCCAACTGGAACAGTTAAATTTTTTCTAAACCACAAAGGCTATGGATTTATTGCTGTGGATGAGACAAATGAAGAAATATTTGTACATGTGTCAGGCCTGATTGACAAAGTGAATGCAGAAGACAAAGTATCTTTTGAAATCATGGAAGATAAACGTGGAAAAAAAGCTAACGAAGTAAAAAAGATTTAGATTTTAATTAAGTTCATTTTGTTAGGCTTCTCCAAAAATGGGGAAGCTTTTTTATTTTCAATGAAATTGTTTTGCTGTTAATTATTTTTTTATTAAATTGGCTCTTTGTTTTAAACTTTATAGTCAACCAATAAAATTAAAAGCAATGCAAACTTACATTCTACTTACAAAACTGTCACCTGAAATCAGCATGAAAATGAAAGATCGTGCTGCACTTGGCCATACATGGCTCGATCAGGTAAAAGCAAAATGTCCTACGGTTAAATTTCTTGCGCATTATGCTATCCTTGGGCAATATGACTTTATTGATATTTATGAAGCGCCGGATAATGAAACTGCTGCCAAGGTTTCGATTATCAGTCAGGCCAATGGGGCAATGAGCGCTGAAAGCCTGACAGCTATTCCTTACAAGGAGTTTTTAAAATTAACAAAGGAGATATAATACTACTTCAAAAATAAATTGAGTAAGGAAATTGTACCAGCTTTAAAAGTTGGATACATTCCTTCTTTTTTGTATTTCCTTAAATGCTATCCTGAACCATACCGTATAATGATCTGGAAATTTTTTCATGTCTTTACTTATTTTATCCATCGACATAAATTTCCAATCGGTTACTTCATCAATTTAGATAAAAAGAGAGGTTTGAGTATTCATTACCTGAGCTTTCGTATTTTTGATAAAAATTTTGTTCAAACTAATTGCTTTTTGCAAAAATATAGATGATTGATGAATGTATAATAATAATATTGCTATAGAGAGAATTGATGAAGCTAAGAAAAATCAACTTAGATTTTTGGATTTAAGTTTTTTACATTTAGACAGGATACCTGCTGATATATCTGATATGAACTATTTATTGGATATAGATTTAAGCTATAATAGATTTGTAGAATTTCCTGTAGTACTAAGCAAGCTAGATAATCTTCAATTTCTAGATATTAGCAACAACAGTCTTCAAAATGTTCATTTTGAATTAGGGAAATACTACTCGTTTAAAGAAGTCAATATTTCAAATAATCTTCTGAATTTTATTCCAGATGAATTATTTTATCTTAATGGTGATGTAAAAATAATTTTTTATAACAATCCCTTTCTTGATGGACTACCTGCAGAAATTGAAAACCAAGAAGACTTATCTTTCTTCAGTTTTTATCTCGAATCATTAAGACAAAGAGATAACAGACAAAGATTGTTTGAAATTAAATTACTTATTGTTGGTAAAGGAAATGTTGGCAAAACATCTTTAATGAAGGTACTCCAAAATCCTACATATAAATTAAAAGTTGGGAAAGAAAAGACTACTCCCGGAATAAATATTGAAAATTTGCACAAACCAATTCTATTCCCTGCTAAGAAGCCATATTATAATAAATACGAAGATTTTGAAAATATTTACTTTCAAGATTCTGATGAAGATTTCGATTATGACGAAAATGAAAACACTGAAGAAAGGGTAAGGACTTTAATTTCCTATACACCCCTATCCGATCATATAGCTTTAACATACGAAGATGATGATTATTTAGCAGAGTTAAGAATTTCGGATGAGCCTTATCACACTTTTTCTAATGTATATTTCGAGAAAGAAGTAAAAATAAATATTTGGGATTTTGGGGGGCAAGAAATTTTATACTCAACTCATCAGTTTTTTTTAACCCAACGTTCTTTGTACCTTTTTGTATGGGAACCTCGAACTGACAACGAAGAAGAAAACTTCGACTATTGGCTTAATATTATTAAAAGGCTTAGTAATAATAGTCCTGTTCTTGTGGTAATGAATAAGGCAGAAATTCGCATCAAAAGCATCAATGAACTTAGATATCTAAAGAAGTTTAAAAACATTGTAGGCTTTTATAATGTATCCTGTCTTACTAAAGAAGGTATAAACGACTTAATCAACGAAATAAAGAATACAATTACTAAATTACCCCAAATTGGTGATATTCTGCCAACCACATGGAATAATATTAGAAAAAAAATAAAGCTAAAAAATAAAGACTACATATCCTACAGGGAATTTAAGGATATATGTAATCTTTCCGACATTAAAAAAACAGAATATTTAGGAGCTTATTTAAACGATTTGGGTGACATAATTCATTTCAAAGATGACCTTGGATTAAAAGATTTTGTCATAATAAACCCCCACTGGCTAACCAAAGCTATTTATGAGTTAATCAACTCATTAGAAATTCAAAAAAGAAATGGATTATTTGATGCTACTGATTTATCAAAATATTTGGACAATATTAAATATCCAGAAGAAAAACATTACGAGATTTTAATGTTAATGGAAAAATTTGAAATATGTTTCAAAATACTTGGCTCTAAGAATTTGTATATAATCCCTTCTTTGCTACAAGCTAATCCTCCTGATGCAAAACTAATTGAGGACTTTAAAATCCCTGAATCTCTAAAATTTGAAATCAAGTATAATTTTATGCCTTCTGGTCTAATTGAAAGATTAATATGTCGCTTAAATGGTTATATAGAAGGTAATAATTTTTGGAAATATGGTTCAGTTTTTAATACAGAGTATAATAAAGCATTGGTTACAATTAATAAAGTTGAAAATACAATTAATCTATTTGTTCTTGGGGAAATTAAATCAGATCTATACAACATTATAATTCATGAACTGCATCAAATACATAAGGATTTGAAGTTGAAAGTATCTGATTATGAAGAAAAATTTGCATGTAATTGTATTCAATGTTCTACTAGTAGTTCGTTCTTGATATATCATATCAAATAGCTTTAATTTCATCCATTTTATATTTCCAACGAAAGATTACAGGCTCATTGTTTATTTCAT
>JAUVJI010000117.1 GCA_030596605.1 Bacteroidales bacterium | reverse complement strand
TGTTTTTGTGTTTTTGAGCATACACCTAAATAGGTGAAAAAACACGAGACCTGCAAGTGATTGCAGGTCTTATTTTTCAACAACTTATCGTTTACTATTAATAATTCCTTGCGGAATTAAGGTAATACTACGAATGAGTCTAACATCCAAATTGATATTTTAAATTCTACAGGAACTCAAATTCAAAGGTTGACAGATAAGAGATATAATGTTGGCGATCATAATTTGAATTGGAATTCAAACAATCTTACATCAGGAATTTACTATATCCGGTTAAAAACAAAAAGCAATCAGCTTCTAAAGAAAGTTGTTAAATATTAAATATTCTAATGGATATTAAAAATCCGGCTTAAACCGGATTCAAACCTTCAAAAAATATGTCTTTTCAGGTATATTTCTTTTATAAAATCCTATGTAATCAATCAGCACAAATTTCAACTGGCAAGTTGTAAAATAATTCAATGAGATATTGTAGCTATTTCCAAATCCTTTATCATCATTAAAAAAATTGATTTTAGGCTTAACAGTTAATTTATCAAGGGGTATATCAAAAAAATAAGTGTTTTTCAAAAACTTAAAAACATGCAAATCCGTCATTTCAATAATGAATGGATCATTTTCATGCTCATCTTCTTTTCTGTCATACCTCTGCTGAAATGCCATTGCAGAAACATTCAGCATAAAGGCTGAAAAAAAGATGATAATGATTATGGAGAATTTTCTTCTCAATCAGTATGATTGTGAAACAAAATTAATCATTTTAGAACAGAATATCAACAATCAATTTCATCTGGGATGCAATTATAGCGAAGATGCTGATTGAAGTTTATGCACCTCAACCATAACCCAATCATTAACTTAAAATGGAACTGGAGGTTGAGGTATAATCCTGATTTATTTGTGCAATATTTTAAAAATACAATTACCTTCTGAATGGCTTATTACAAGTATATAAAATCCAGCCGGTAAATGGTCAATATTCAATAAATGCTCATTTAATCCTTGCAGGTTTTCAGTGAATCTAATACTTCCATCTGAACTATAGATTCTAATTTGACGGATTTTGGAATACCTGGAACTGATTATGAATTCTCCCGAAATATTCCCTGGAAGGAGTTTAATATCTGAGTCAGAAATTTCAGTTTCTTTTTCATGAGTCATAATCACCACTACCGTGTCGGTGACAATATCAGTATGGCAAGGATTACTTGCTTCCTGAGTAACAATGTATGTCCCTGATGTTTCATAACTGTGAACAGGATTTTGTAGTGTATCTGTGGTTCCGTCACCAAAATCCCATAAAAAGTAATCAGCATTTACAGAAGTATCAGTAAATATTACAGTATTTTCGATTTGCATTAATTCAAATCCGGCAATCGGCTTATTCCCGTTAATATTCCAAAGTTCAGGATCGCTGAAGACCACTTCATCCGCAATTTGCTGAAGATATAAAGCATCTTCAGGATCAAGTTGTCCCGAAAAAGGTGAGCCAATGGGTGATTTTTGAAAAAGCACAGCATAATAAACACAGGCTGCCAAATACGATCCTGCATAGCTGGGATGACTTTCATCAGGATGGAACAATTCTATGGGGTCTCCGTTCAGTATGGATTGTTTCCAGGCCGGACCTGTAGGTGCTACGGTACACGATAACGTATCTCCTAATCTCAAGTATTCTGCTGTTAACGAATCCTGCATATGTGCATAATCGTCAAAGTCAATTGTGCAGCTCAAGTTAATGCAGTGCACTCCACCATACTTTTTGCCCCATATTACCTGCACTAAAGTTTCAGTGCATTCATTGTTCACTTTAATTAATGAATCAAGCGATCTGGCACCTGGATACATATAAGTATCACGGTAATATTCAATCACAGCAAATAAACTATGCTCTTGAAGAATTACATAATCCCAGGCCATGGAATCAATCAAAGCCAAAGAAATTGAATTATAAAGATGCCCGTTTTGTGGATGCCCTAAAGTACAGCCACCAGGCGTATTGGATTCAAACATTATTGTATCCCCGTTGGATAAGGCCAGATCATAGGTCAATTGGGGCAAATCATTATAGAATGTATGGCTGTTCCCAAGAAAAAGAACTTTAAGAGAATCACCCTTACTGGTTTGTAAAACCAACATAAAAGCAATCAATATGATTATTCCAGGATGAAAAGAATTATGCTTAAACATGAAAAGTTTGTTTTTAGAAATTTTACAGATTTCAAATTTACTTAATATTAATGAATGGTAATAAAAATAAAAGGTCATTGGCACAGAGAAATAGGCGTTAATGTAAATAATTAAATGAATAAAAAATAAAAAAATCAGATTGGAAATCAGAAAAAAGGTCTTAAAAAGACAGAAAACTTAATAATGGGAAAAATTGGTCGATTTTGCAAAGGTCTCACTCGGTAATAAACTTGGACAGGAAATCTTCTTAAAATAAGTTCAGGCAAAGCATACAATTCATGATTGTGCGTTATTATTTGAGTTCATCCGGTGGCATAATGTTACCGGGTGATTTTTTAGGTAAGTACCCAGCTTTGTTTTATGACACCCTTACGAGCCGGATCATACTTCATTCAGTACATTGCTTCATCATCCCGATTTTCCTTTACTTTTGCCATCGATTTCTTGAAATAATTGTATGAACTATCTGTCTGCTGAAAATCTTTCAAAAACCTACGGTGATAAAGAGCTGTTCAATGGGTTAAACTTTGGCCTGCATAAAGGCGAAAAAACCGCCCTCATTGCCAATAACGGTACCGGAAAATCCACATTACTTAAAATATTGGTGGGGAAAGAAATAACAGATACCGGACATGTTACCCTGAGGGATGGAATTAAAATCGCATTTCTTGAACAGGATCCTTTACTTGAGAATGGGCAAACGATTGATGAATTGATTTTTTCATCGCATACAGGCATTTCCAAAATTATTCATGATTATGAAAATGCTTTACAAGCAACAAGTTCTAATAGTAATTCTGAGGCAAAAAAAAACCTGGAAATGGCAACAGTTGAGATGGACCACAAAAATGCCTGGGATTACGAACGCCGACTTAAACAATTGTTAAGCCTTTTCAGGATCACAGATACTACAAAAAAAATAGATCTTTTATCCGGAGGTGAAAAGAAACGACTGGCCCTTGCCCTTGTTTTATTGGATGAACCCGACCTGTTGATTCTTGACGAGCCAACCAACCATCTGGATGTAGACATGATTGAATGGATGGAAAAATATCTTTCCCGATCGAACCTTACCCTATTAATGGTCACTCACGACCGCTATTTCCTCGACCGGGTGTGCAGCCATATCCTTGAAATGAACCATGGACAATTTTATTATCACAATGGTAATTACGAATATTTCCTGCAAAAAAAAGCCGAAAGGGAAGAAGTCAGACAGGTGGAAACTGATAAGGCCCGGCAGTTAATGAAAAAGGAACTGGATTGGTTGCGCCGTATGCCAAAGGCACGTACACACAAATCCAAATCACGGATACAGGCTTTTGACGGTATTAAAGAAAAAGCCACAGGGCTGAAAACGGAACAGGAATTAAAGTTGCAGCTTAATGTGACCCGTATTGGTGGTAAGATCCTTGAAATTGAGAACTTGAATAAGAGTTATGGTGAAATAAAAATTGTTGAAAATTTTAATTACCTCTTCAAGAAAGGTGAACGCATTGGTATTATAGGAAAGAATGGCTCCGGTAAAACCAGTTTTCTGAATTTGCTGACGGGCATTGAAAAACCAGACAGCGGTAAAATAGAAACCGGCGCAACCATTGTATTCGGATATTACAAACAGGCCGGGATAGAATTAACAAACAATAAAAAAGTTATTGAAATTGTAAAGGAGATTGCTGAGGTAGTACCTATGGGAAATGGTAATTCCATTTCTGCGTCCAAATTCCTGGAGCATTTTATGTTCCCGGTCGAAACACAATACAAATTGGTTTCACAACTGAGTGGTGGTGAAAAACGGAGGCTGAACTTGCTAACTGTGCTAATTAAAAACCCCAACTTTCTTATCCTTGACGAGCCAACTAATGACCTCGACCTGTTGGTGCTTAACAAACTGGAAGAATTCCTGGCCAACTACAGTGGGTGCCTGATACTGGTTTCGCACGACCGTTATTTCCTTGATAAGCTTACTGACCATCTTTTTATTTTTGAAGGAAACGGGAAGGTCAGGGATTACTATGGCTCGTATACTAAATATAGCTTTGAAAAAGTCAAACAACCCACTGAAAAACAAAACCAAAAGAAAACAACTGAAGGAAAACAAAAAAACCAAAAACCAAGAGTAAAAACCAAATTGAGTTTTAACGAACAGCGTGAATATGAATCGCTGGAAAAAGAAATTGAACAGCTCGAAGTCGAAAAAGCGGAATTGGAGTCCGCAATTAATTCCGGTATTCAAGCATACGAAGAACTCAACAAACTATCCATTCGCATTGCCGAACTTATTGAACTAATCGACGAAAAAACACTGCGGTGGATGGAGTTGGATGAGTTTGTTTAGTTTTCTATACCAAATTTGCAAACCCAAAAAATGCCAGTGCCAAAATGCCGGCAGATATCAATGCAATAGGTACACCCCGCATACCTTTTGGTACATCCATTAAATCAAGGTGCTCACGGATACCGGCAAATAAAACAAGCGCCAAACCAAAACCAATTGCATTGGCAATTGCATAAACAACCCCTTCCAACAATGTAAAATCTTTCTGTATAGTGAGGATGGCAACTCCAAGTACAGCACAGTTTGTTGTAATAAGGGGAAGAAAAATACCCAGCGCCTGAAATAAAGGCGGTGATACCTTTTTCAATATTATTTCAACCATTTGAACAAGTGCAGCGATTACCAGGATAAAAAATATTGTCTGAAGAAATTTTATCCCAAATGGGTTCAGAACATAATATTGTATCAGCCATGTAACAATGATAGCGAGGGTCATCACAAATAAAACGGCTCCTGACATACCGATGGCTGTTGAAATCTTTTTGGAAACACCAATAAAAGGGCAGATTCCCAAAAACTGGTTCAACACAATGTTGTTTACAAATATTGCCCCGATGATAATTATAATATATTCCATTTTTTATTGACTATTTATGATTGACTATTTTCAATTAACTATTGACTAATGACCAATGACCAATTTCATTTTATTAATTATGCTTTTTTAAACCGGTTCATGATTGCAATCAGATATCCCAATGCAATAAATGCCCCTGGCGCAAGTACAAAAACCAGCATTCCATCTCCCTGAATAAACTTAAAACCGAAAATGGCTCCACCTCCCAATAATTCACGAACAGCTCCGAGCAGGGTCAATGCAAATGAAAAACCAAGTCCCATTCCCAATCCATCAATAATGGCTGAACCCAAATTATTTTTGGAAGCAAACGCTTCAGCACGACCCAATACAATACAGTTCACAACAATCAGGGGAATAAACAATCCCAGCGCTTCAAACAAGGCAGGTGTAAAGGCTTGCATGGTTAATTCAACGATCGTTACAAACGATGCAATGATCACAATAAAAGAAGGTATCCTAACTTTGTCGGGGATCAGGTTCTTGATCAGGGAAACGACCAGGTTGGACATCACCAGAACGAAAGTGGTAGCCAATCCCATTCCCAATCCATTAATGGCAGTAGTAGTTACTCCAAGCGTAGGACATAGTCCCAGGAGTAATACAAATACCGGGTTATCTTTTATAAAACCTTTTGTGAAATTTGTAATCTGATTCATATAATTTAGTTTCTAATTATCCTGATTCTTATATCTTGTATCTTGGTTCTTTAATTCATCATACGCTCTTTGAGCAGCATCGCAGAAAGCACGTGATGAAATTGTAGCAGCAGTAATCGCATCCACATCACCGCCGTCTTTGGTTACCAAAAGCTTAAATTCATTCATATTTTTACCATCAAATTGTCTGGACCATTCCGCTTTACTTTTATCCATTTTATCTCCCAATCCCGGTGTTTCCTTATGTTCCAAAACAGAAGTCCCGGAAATAACATCCCCATTCACAAACCCTACCATGATCCAGAACCTTCCACTAAAACCAATATCGGTATAAGCTCTGATAGCTGTTCCTACAACTTCTCCATTTTTGGTAGTCCTGTAGAAAGTAAGGCTGTCTTTACCACCTTCAGGCAAGATTTTAGTTTCCACTACACTGTCGAACTCAGGTAAAACCTCACCAATAGCTTTTTCAATTTTTAATCGCTTCGCCAAAGCGATGGGTTCCTTAGTAACATTATAGACACCTCCCAAAGCCAGAGCAGCTACAGCTGTTACTACAAACAAGGTTAGAACCATATTAATAAATGAAGACTCTTTTTTTGCCACGATATATTATTTTTTATTTTCTATTTTTTATTTTACAACTTCTCCGAATCGCTTGGGCTTAAAGCCTCTATCAATTAATGGTACAAAAGCATTCATAATAAGAATCGCAAATGACACCCCTTCCGGATAAGCTCCAAATACCCTAATTAATATAGTCAATATTCCAGCGCCTGCCCCAAATATCAATTGGCCTTTAGCTGACATAGGGGATGAAACCATATCCGTTGCCATGAAAAATACGCCCAACAACATTCCTCCAGTCACTAAATGGAATAATGGATCAACATACATTGTTGGATCAACCAGCCAAAGAATGCCAGAAAAAATAACAACACTTCCTATATAAGCTGTTGGCGTATGCCATGTAATAATCTTCCTGATCAGCATATAAATGGCGCCTAATATCAATGCAAATGCAGATACCTCGCCCAAACTTCCTCCTTGAAATCCGGTCATCAGATTTTCAACATAATTAGGGATCTCCGGCATAATATCCTGAACAGTTTTACCGGCTCCCAAACCTTCTTTCATAATCCCTAATGGAGTAGGTCCTGTTATAGCATCTGTTAACTTCTCACCAAATAATGCTTTTGGAACAGGCCATGACGTCATCTGAACAGGGAAAGAGATCAATAAAAATACACGGCCTACCAATGCCGGATTAAAAATATTTTTACCCAATCCGCCAAACGACATTTTACCGATTCCGATGGCAACAATGGCACCAATCACTATAATCCACCAGGGCAGATTACTAGGTACATTAAATGCCAGTAATATCCCAGTAATGATAGCTGAACCATCGGTTATGGTGACGGCAGTTTTTAGTAAATATTTCTGGACCAGCGCCTCTACAACCAAACATGCAGCCACTGAAATTAATGTTACCCTAACTGCATCCAATCCAAAGAAGTAGATGGAAACCAGCAAGGCAGGTATCATGGCATATATCACCCCATACATGATCTTTTTCACCGACTCATCGGTGTGAACATGCGGGGAACCTGAAACTCTGAGTAAATTCATATGTATTAAATTCTAAATCCTAATTCCTAAACATTAAATCCTAAATTCTAAGTCCTAAACTATTCACCAATTTCCAATTTCAAATCAGTCTAATATCGTTTTGCAAGTATGGCACGTAGCCTTTCTTTTATCTGATTTATATTATTTATTATTCTTAATGATATTTTCAGCATTCGTATTCTTCGGATTTAATTCTAAAGATTTTTTATATGCTTCAATTGCTTTTTCTTTCTGCCCTAAAAGCAAAAGACACTCCCCATAACTGTCATAAGTATTAGATCCTTTAGGGTATAATTCAGTGTTTAGCTTAAATATCATTAAAGCCTCCTCGTTTTTTCCTTCGTTCTTAAGACTGTAACCAAACATATTAATTCCACTTTCAGACAGGTCATATTTTGATTTTTTTTTATTTTCGGTCTGAATGAATGTTATAATTTCGTCAATGGATTTTCCTGCTGATACCAATTCCGATAGTTTTTGTTTATTCATTCCTGCTCTATATTCAGCTACATATTTTAAACCGTTTTCAACACTATGTTCAATGTCCCTTGGTAAGGAAAAGTATTCTGGTGGCATTAACTCAATCATTTTATTAAGTACTTCTGTTGACTTCTCTATTTCACCATTTAAATAAAGATAAATCGCATATTCAAAGATTCTCCTCCTGCTTAAATCACCAAAAGATCCTGAGGCTCTTGGTTGGTTGTTTATTGCTATGTCCGGATAGTCTATATAATTTTCAGGGTTAAACATTATGGATTCAAATTTTTCAGTATCATATTCCAGATTTGTACCTTTAACGCTGGTGGGAAATATTTCGGCGGTTAAACCTTTTATTTGCATATTGTTTTTTAAACCATTCAAATCTCTATATCCATACCATATATAATGGACTGGCCTTACCCATTTGTTAGTTTCTACAATGTTTATAAGCATGGCTGTTCCTGTTCGCAATGTCTTTTTTCCATTGTCCGGTTTTATGTGCCATTTGAAATATGTTACCGTATCATTGAGCATATATTTTTCTCTGGTTTGTTCAGAAATGGGAATGATTACATCATTCTCTCTCCATCTATAATCATGCATTTCCATGATTAGATTGTCATTCATGTTTATTGGCACAGGTTTATAAATACCCGGAACTCCATCTCTAATCAATTTAATATAGAAGGGTCTTTCAATGTATGCTAAAACAATAACTGACACATCTTTTCTGTAACCTTCAATAACTTGCAAATATTGTAAAATGTTCGTATGTGCGTCGCCATCAACGATGAGTATTGAATTGGGATCACAAGACTTTAAGACATTCTTTCCATGTTCAATAGCATGTAATGGAAATCCACCCCAACTTTTAGCATCCAATAGCTCTTGTCTATATTGATCCACATCACCTATTCTTAGTGCTTCGACTGCTCTTGAACCATATTCTGCAGCAAGAAAATATTTTGCATCACCGTAGTCGGGATTTAACTCAACTGCCTTTTGAAGAGGTTTAAGTACTTGTTCCCTTGACCATAGATCACTATTAACAGGAAATGGTCTGGTGTCTGATACTTTATAATGTGAATACCTTCCTAACCAATAATATAATTCCGGGTTTTCAGGGTCAATACTAATTTCACTCTTTATTAATTCAATTGCTTCATCAAATTTCCACTCGTCTCCAAGTTGAATAATTTCTTGAATCTTATTTGCATTTTGGCCAAGTAAAGCCGTTGAAATAGTAAGAAAGAGAATGATTGATAGTTGTCTCATCTGTATTTGTTTTTTGTTTTATAAAGCATAACTAAAATCTAAATACTAAATACTTTTTACTATTTCTTTGAGCGGGTACGAATAATATAACCCACTTTACTTTTACCCAACCTTAAATAATCAAGCAGAGGACGATTTGCAGGACAAGTATAGTGACATGAACCGCATTCAATACAATCCATCACTTTTTCTTTTTCAGTCCTTTCGAAATCCTCGATCATCACCAGCTTTTCCAGTAAGTATGGCTCCAAACCCATCGGACAAACAGATACGCATTTTGAACAACGGATACAGTTCAGGACATTTTCCCTGTTCGAATCCGATTCATTCATAATAAGGATACCTGAAGTTCCTTTTACTACCGGGACATCCAGCGATGTTAATGCTTTACCCATCATAGGTCCACCTCCGATTACTTTTCCACTATCTTCAGGTAAGCCACCTGCTGCTTCAACCAATTCTGAAATAGGTGTTCCAATGCGAACCAAAAAATTACCCGGCTTTTTAACCGATTTTCCTGTCAGCGTAACTACTCTTTCAAACAGAGGTTTATCTTTTTGAATGGCTTCATAAGCTGCAAATGCGGTTCCGGCATTGTTTACAACTGCACCTACTTCAATGGGTAATTTCCCAGAAGGAACTTCACGATTTATCAAAGCCTTGATTAGCTGTTTCTCTGCTCCTTGCGGATATTTCACTTTTAAACCAAAAACTTCAATTCCTTCATAATTCTTTGCCAAATCCGTCATGTGTTTGATCGCATCCGGTTTATTGCTTTCTATTCCAATCAAAGCCTTATTTACACCCAGAGCTTTCTTCAATATCTGCGTTCCAACCAGAATTTCCTCCCCTTTTTCCATCATCAAACGGTGATCAGACGTCAAATAAGGTTCACACTCCACACCATTGATGATCAATACATCTGCTTTTTTGCCATCTGGTACCATCAGTTTTACATGCGAAGGGAATGTAGCTCCTCCCAGGCCAACAACGCCCATTTTATTGATCTTATCAATGATCTCTTTTTGAGTGAGGGTAATCTCTTTTTTCAACTCATCACTACGGTCAATGTCGTCTTCCCATTCATCTCCATCCACATTGATTACAATAGTTGGCCTTCTGTATCCACTTGTATCAATAACATTATCAATTTTTAAAACTTTCCCGGATACCGAAGAATGTATATTGGCCGAAATAAATGCTTCACCTTTTGCCAGAGGTTGACCTACCTTTACCAAATCGCCTTTTATTACCAGGGGTTTGGCAGGCACTCCAAGGTGTTGTGAGATAGGGATATTTGCCACTTTTGGAATGGGCAATACTTCGATAGCCTGATCCTCTGAAATTTTATTTTCCGGTGGATGAACACCCCCAAGTTTGAATGTCTTTAACACGGTTTGTTATTTTTGATTGACGATTTTAGATTTTCGATTTTAAATTAATCTTAATTTTTTTCCTCACTACTTTTCTTCTCTTCGGGGGCACTTTCCCCAACTTTTCCTGTTGAAGGAGTTTCTTTAATAACAGCTGGTTTTTCAACCTTAACCTTTTCGGTTAAATCAATATTTTCTGCTTCAACCTTTTCCTTTTCAGGATGCCTGACAGCCATTGCTTTCTTTGGAGCAGCTGTTTCTCCGGTCTTTATTTTTCTTGGAGGAAAATTCAATTCATGGATGGCATTAGTGGGGCAAACCTCAACACACTTCCTGCAAAGTTTACACTTGAAAGGATCGATGTAAGCAAGATTGTTTTCAATGGTTATAGCATCGAATTTACAAACCTTAAAACATTGACCGCATCCTATACAGGCAACGGCACAATTTTTCTTTGCCGGGCCACCCTTTTCCTGGTTGATGCAACTTACAAATATTCGTCTCTCTTTTTTTCCTTTTGGCCTTAGTTCTATAATATCCCTCGGGCACGCCTCTACACAAGCGCCACAAGCAACACATTTATCATTTACCACCGGCAGGTCTGTTTCGGGATTCATGTGTATGGCATCGAAGTTACAAGCAACAACACAATCGCCTAACCCAAGACAACCGAACGGACATCCGCCTTCACCACCAAAAAGGTTATGGGCAAAAGCACAATTTGTTGCACCTTCGTAAACAACTTTGCCCGGCGAATTGATCTTTCCACCATTACACCTGATAACAGCAATAAGAGGGTCCTGTTCTTCAACTTCCAGTCCAAGGATCTTTGCCACATCAGCCATTACATCATTTCCTCCAACCGGGCAATTGAGGCCTTCGAGGTTACCTTTCTTTTCGCCCTGATCAACTGTTGCTTCGGCAAAAGCCCGGCAACCGGCAAATCCACAACCGCCGCAATTGGCCGAAGGCAATGCTTCCTCAACCTCATCAATACGCGGATCTTCGATCACTTTGAATTGCTGTGCAACAAAATATAAAATAACAGCCGCTGCAGTACCAATTATACCTAAAGAGGCTACAGCATATATTACTACATCATTCACGTTTATAATATTTTATGCCGAAGGCCTGCCCGAATACGTTCAGGCGGGCATCCCTTCGGGAGATGTTCAAATTATGGTGTTATTTAAATAACGGTGGCAAATGTATAAACATTTAGGAAAGTTAAAAGGGTTTTAAATCAATTTTTATCCATATATAATTAACTGCAATTAAATACCTTAAATATTACTTAACCGCTAATTTCAAAATACGAAACGTCAAAAGAATTGATTTAGAAATATTTATGGTTTTTGTTTAAAAGGATTCTAAATTTCAGGAAGTTGAAGATTATCTGAAAAGTAAAAGTTTCCTGGTTTCAATAACTCCATTCATTTCCAATCTCAGAAAATAAATTCCAGCTGGTAATCCTTCTGCAATCCAGTCTATTTTATGTATTCCCAAAACAACGCTGTAAAAGTAGTCGGACAACTATCCTGCTGCTACAAATCAATTTCTTTCCATTCATTTATCTCGCCACCACAACCTTTTTTAATGCCATCTGCCTCTCTGATGTAACCCGGAAGTAGTACACACCTTGAGTTAGATACGATAGATCGAAATTGATATCAAGAGTGGGAGCGTCCGGATAAAACCTGCCTGTGAAGATTACACTTCCATTATTACTTATTATCTGTAAGGTGAGTTGATCATTTGTTAATTGTTCTGCCCGTAAAGTAATAATGTCATTGGCAGGATTGGGATATAACGTCAGATTCAATTCTTTCGCTGAAATATCTTCTATGCCGAAGGGTAAAATATATATAGTAAGACTATCATAAATAATCCCGGTACAAGGAATTACCTCTTTTGCTGTTAGAACCAAAACCACTTCTCCGTCAATAACATCTTCCGGCCCGGGAGTATAGATGGCATCAAGCAAAGTGCTATCGGTAAAACTTCCATCACCGGGTGTTGTCCAGAAATATTCATATGAAAAATTTACTTCACCCTGTAGCATTACGGACTCACTGGTGTCTATTGTAACATCAGCACCTGCATAAACTTCAGGCTCTTTATTGATAAATAAGATCATGCTGTCAGCAGCTTCCGTACCTGTTTCATAGCCGGTAAGGTGCATTGTGAGTGTAACCTGTCCATTATTCAAATCACCCGGTCCGCGAAGGTATGTTGCATTGAATGTATAATTCCCGGTAAAATTTCCATCCCCGCTGGTTGTCCACATTAATGACGAATAATTTTCGGCATGGCCTTGAGTGATGAAAAATGGGGTGTTACAAGTCAGGGTATCATTTCCAGCATCTGCATAGGGTAATGCCGGTTCACCTGCAAGGTTAAAGGAGAAAATCCGTGTGGCCCAATTACCAAAGCCGGTTGTTGCCGTTGTGTACATATTTGTGTACCAAAAAGTAGTGTCATCCCCAGGGTCCACCATCATAGAAGAATAATCGCCCCAGCGGTTTTGGTCGTACATTGAAGTATAAGTATTTGCAAAATTTAATCCTTTGTACAATTCTATCTCCTGGAACGACATCACTCCTAACGGATCTTCTTCCTGCCTTCCTGTGAGCTTGATGGAAGGATATATATCCTCGCCCGACACTGTGTAACCCAATGCCATATCGCCATTGCCGTTTATCGTAACACTGGGAAAATAGTAGTGTACACCCTCCCCGGGTGCGTAATTGCCGGTTTGATACATATACCATTCTGCATCTTCCTTCCTCAATTCATACCATTTTATATAATGGATATTCCCATCCCAGACGGTATGGCAACACACTAAACTTTCATGATCTGTAAACGCCCGGTATGTCACAGGGTACATTAAATATAACGGAATGGTCATAATCGTTGAAGTACTCCCTTTTTGAGGCGCACCAGGGCCATAATACACGAGCGGTTCAAAAGTACCCAAATTAAACTGTGAAGCAATGCCAAATTGTGAATTTTGGGGTTCCTGCCAATCGGTTTGAAATTCATAAACATCCAATGATAATTCCCATGGGCTTGCAGGATTATGACTATCTACTGTAATAATGAAGCAGGGTTCATCTTCAGGAATGTTTTCGCTTCGCAAATCGGTAGCCATAGGAAAAAACCGCTCTGTATCAGGGTCAGGGACCTCGAACTGTATCATTGCTATTACAGGCTCTCCTGCCAGCATTGCTTCCCTGTCGATTACCGTAACGAGAGAGTAAAGAAAAGCATCAGGATCCATTCCATCATACATATTATAAGTGATATAATAGCCATCCGGCCAGATGGCTATTTTCGGGTAATCATTAATAAGGTCAAACTCAAATGCATAACAGTAATAGGCACCAAGTGGATCATTACTAACTGACACAGCCACCATTTCATAGTTAAACCCTTGTCCTGATAGATTTATAGCCAGGCTGGATATCACCCACCTGTCGGCCAGGTTGTCATATTTAAAAACGGGATCGCCCCAGAAAAGATCGCTCCATGGCCCCGGAAAGGATTCCCACAAAGTTTTGTTGTCGGTAGGCCCGTAAAGAAGATTTCCATCTTTATCCCACACGGCAAACGAACTGTTTACCGTCTGGATGTAATGATCAAGGCCCGGTTCACCATTGGGGTCAGCCACAAGTATTCCGTTTTCGTTGCCAACACCTTCAAAATTTAACAAAGGCCCGGCACTTTTTATTGAACCCTGTGTTTTTTGTAAAACCGCTTTATCAGCTGGCTTTGCCCGGGCTTTCATTGTTTCGGTTCCATATTGAAAATGATTTCTAAAAACGCGTTGTTCTTCCGTATGGATTCCCGGAAGTACAATCCTTGTTTCACGAATGGGTTTCGATTTAAAGAAACAAACGGATTTTTTAACTTCCGGTTTTGTGCATTGTTGGGCAAATGTGCCGGAAGCTATCCCTGACATTAGAATGATAATTGAGGATAAGACT
>JAUVJI010000209.1 GCA_030596605.1 Bacteroidales bacterium | reverse complement strand
TGCCAATGATCCATCATATATTAATCCCAATGCACCTGATTTTTTAATGTGGGTTTTTCTGGGTCCGGTTATCGGTGCCCTAATCCGTCCATTAGGTGGATGGCTTTCTGACAAAATTAATAGTGGTGCAAAAGTAACAGCGGTAAGTACCCTTGCTCAAATAATGGCTACATTGGCAGTGGCATATTTTGTTATTCAGGCTCGTAATAGCGAAACACCTGAGATTTACTGGTGGCCCTTCTTTTCCAGTTTTATGATATTATTCTTAACTACAGGTATTGGTAATGGATCTACATTCCGTAGTATTCCTTATATCTTTAATAAAGAACAAGCAGGGCCAGTATTGGGTTGGACTGCTGCCATTGCAGCGTATGGTGCTTTTATTATTCCGAAAGTATTTGGACAGCAGATTAAAAACGGCACCCCCGAATATGCTTTATACGGTTTTGCTATTTACTATTTTATTTGCCTTTTGCGGAACTGGTGGTTTTATCAGGGGCCAAAAGCTGAAATAAAAAACCCATAGCAGTTTTATGCTATTTTGTAATTTTTTAATAAAAGATATTGGATTTCAGGCTTGTTTTTTTAATAATTAACTTTCTTTGCACTTTTTTTTAGAAGAAACCGAAACAGATGATTACAACTGTTAAGAGAAAATGTGAAACTTGTACGCACTATAATTGCTTCATCAACAAATATTGTTCGGATGAATGGAAGCCTATTATAACACACAATAAAACTTCAACGGACTATCCTGCTGGTGCCACCATCTTTTCGGAAGGTGAGCCTGTAAAGGGAATATATGAGATATATTACGGTAAAATCAAAGTGGTTTCTTCATTTGGAACAAAAATGGAGCGTATTGTAAGCCTGGTAACATCACAGCAAATTCTTGGATACGAGGGATTGGGTGGTGATATGATATATCCGGTAACAGCTATTACACTTGAAAAATCACAGGTGACTTTCATTCCCATTGATATATTTTACAAAGCGGTTAAAGCTAGTCCCGAAATGGCCCTTTACCTGGTGAAATTCTATGCTGATCAACTTACAGGGGCCGAAGTCAGGATGAAACAAAATTCAGCAATGACAGTGAAAGAAAAAGTTGTTGTTGCACTACTCACAATCATTAAATCATTTGGGTTCAGTAAGCAGGATCAATCATTATTAAGCTATACTCCTTCAAGAAAGGATATTGCAAGTTTATCTGATACAACCTATGAAACTGTGATCCGTGTGTTAGGGAGCCTTGAAAAAGAAAAGATCATCAAACTTGAGGGAAAAGCTATTAGGATTCTCGATCTTTTGACACTTCAGAAAATAGGGAAGGTGTAAATTTCTTTAACTTACAAGTACATGGCCGTAGGTATCCCTTTGGAAAAAGTGAGCTAAAGTGTCTAGAGTATTTAGATTTAAAATAAAATAGGTAAATAAATACTTATTTTCTTGCCGGTAATAATTTTATATATATTTGCGTATTCAAATACCGAATTATAGAAACGTTGAATGAACACATTATTTAATATATCAGAAGGGGCGACCATTGCCTTGCATTGCTTGGCTATCATTGCTTCTTCAGGTGAAAAATATAATGTGAATAAGCTGGCAGAAAAGACCCGGTTTTCGAAAAATCACCTGGCAAAAATCATGAATATGCTTGTTAAAAATGGGTATCTATATTCGGAACGGGGACCAAAAGGTGGGTTTAAACTGCGGATTGATAAATCCAATGTTACCTTATTTGAAGTGCTTGAGGTGATTGATGGAAAGATCACAAAATTTGAATGTACGATCAGCTGTCAGGACTGTTATTTTGAGAATTGTTTATTTGGGGATCAACCCGGACATTTTAATGCCGAATTCATTCATTATTTAAAGAATAATACAGTATCAGATTTTAGTTTAAAACGTTAATATCAGTAGATGAAAAGAGAGATCATAGTCATTGATGAAGAAAAATGTAACGGTTGTGGATTGTGTATCCCGGAATGTCATGAAGGTGCATTGCAGATCATTGATGAAAAAGCCAGGTTGGTCAGCGACCTGTTTTGCGATGGTTTGGGAGCGTGTATCGGCCATTGTCCAGAAGATGCTTTAACTATTGAAGAACGGGAAGCCGAGCCTTATGATGAGGTGAAAGTAATGGAGATCATGGTGTCAAAAGGTGACAATACCATTAAAGCACACTTAAGTCACTTGAAAGATCATGGTGAGCATGAATTTGTAAACCAGGCAATCAATTATTTAAAAAAAATAAACCACAATATGGAATTATCAGAATTTGAAGAAAAGAAGGAAACCCCAAAAGAGATCGTAGAAAAATTATTTGGCCCGAAGTCTACATCCGGTATCCCACATTCAGGTGTAATGGGCGGTTGCCCCGGATCGCAGGCAATGGAATTCAATATTGATACGGAACAAGTTGAAAAAGCTGGTAATCAGGCCAGAGTTGAAATTAAATCGGAATTGAGACAATGGCCGGTGCAGTTACATTTGTTAAATCCACAGGCCAATTATTTCAGAAATGCAGATGTTATTCTGACTGCTGATTGTGTCGCTTATTCAATGGGTGATTTTCACAATAAATATTTAAAAGGAAAAAGCCTGGCAATTGCCTGTCCTAAACTCGATTCAAACCTCGAAAGTTATGTCGACAAACTGACTTCGATGATCAATGATGCGCAAATCAATACAATGACAGTATTGAGGATGGAAGTGCCTTGTTGTGGTGGATTGTTGCAGATGGCCCAGACGGCAGCCCAAAATTCCGGCAGGAAAATACCACTGAAGGAGATTGTTGTGGGGGTACAGGGTGATGTATTAAGTGAACAATGGATTTAATTTATCTTTGAATGCCGAAATATTATGAATAATACTGACGATAGAATAAATGACCTGATTGCCTATGCAAAAGGAATTTTGCAGGGTGAACGAGGAGCTGATCTTTATGTGGAATATCAGGAGGTCCTTAAACAGGTAAATCCAACGGATGTCATAATTGTTGTGGATGAACTGGTGAAAACCAGCGAGGATATGCCGGATATTAAACGGGCTGTAAATAAGATCCTGAATATTTTCTATGAATCTGTAAAACAGCATGGAAAAGCAACAGTGGAGGAAGGTAGCTTTTTGTATTACCTGATGGCTGAAAACGGGGAGATGGAAAAGCGGATGAAAGCATTGAAAACGGAGATTAAGGCGGTTTTCAGTCAGAAGGATAAAATGGGGGAATTACAACGGCGTAAGGAAATCATCAAATCAAAATTGATAGAACTTCAGGAATATGATTTGCACAACCTGAAAAAAGAAAACATCCTTTTTCCCTATTTTGAGAAATTGTACCCCGACCACCTGTGTGTAAATGTCATGTGGTCGATGCACGATGATGCACGGACAAGTTTGAAAAAATTGATTGCAAACCTTGAAAGGGAACAGCCATTCATCAGTGATTTTAACCAGGAAATCGGTAAACTTTATTTTGCAATCTTGCCTGTGATATTCAGGGAGGAATACATTCTGTATCCGATTTGCCAGAAAGTGATTGATCAGAAGATTTGGGATGAAATGCTGGAACAGGGCAGGGAGATTGGATTTGCATTTGTGTCTGGACCAGAAGCATTCAATAAGGATAAAAATAAGGCTGTAGTAAAAGAAACAATTTCGGATTCGTTGATTGATCTTGATACCGGGAAATTAAACATAGAACAGATCATTAATCTGTTTAATCACCTGCCTGTTGATATTACTTATGTGGATGAAAATGATGAAGTCAGGTATTTTTCAAATCCAAAAAACCGGCATTTTACACGGTCAAAAGCCATCATTGGACGTAAAGTTCAAAATTGCCATCCGCATGAAAGTATTGATGTTGTAAACAAAATTGTAGAATCATTCAGATCCGGTGAAAAAGATTCGGAAAGTTTCTGGATTCAAATAAAAGGACGATTAATTTTAATTCAATATTTCGCAGTCAGGGATGAAAATGGATATTATAAAGGCGTTGCCGAGGTAAGTCAGGATGTTACCGATATCAGAAAGCTGGAAGGGGAGAAGATACTGTTGGATTAGTGATTTTCAAATCAATAATGATTTAATGCTTGAACGGGTATGGGACATCACATGATAACTGAAGTACAAGCGAAATAGAATTTAACATAAAACAGCCTTAGGTCAGACTGAGCCTGTCGAAGTCTAACCGGCCTACCCTTCGACAGGCTCAGGGTGACCTGTGTTTTAGTAAGTCTAAGAAATCGAAATAAATTTTACTTTAATATAAAAATTTACAACAATGGAATTTAATCATTCAACAATAATGGATTTTGCAGCCAAAGTAGAATACTCGGCTGAAGGAATAGTAAGTAAAAGAGTTTTACAAAAAGAAAAAGGAAACGTATCACTTTTTGCATTTGATAAAGATCAGCAATTAAGTGAGCATTCGGCGCCATTTGATGCACTTATCCAGGTACTTGACGGCAAAGCCAAAATTATGATTGATGGTAAACCCTATGAATTAACTACAGGCCAATCCATCATTATGCCGGCAAATATCCCACATGCCGTTTACGCAGTTGAGAAGTTTAAAATGTTACTGACCATGATCAAAAGTGATTAATGGCCTGACCTGCCAGGTTGAAGTAGGGTTTAGCGCAGAAACCTGACTGGTCGAAAAGGACAGAGATTTAAGCAATGAATAGGAGAATTGAACGGGAAAAGCGGACAGTTTCCTTGATGATTGGTATGTATTGTAGCAAACACCATTCACCAAGTAATGATTTTTGTACCAAGTGTTTAGAATTGAAGAAATATGCTGAAGCAAGATCAAATAATTGTCAATTCGGTGAAAAGAAACCAGTTTGTTCAAAATGTCCTGTTCATTGTTATACACTAGAAAAACGGGAAGAGATAAAAACAGTCATGCGATATGCTGGACCAAAGATGATTTATCGGCATCCTTATTTGGCTGTTATGCATATAATCGACAAACAAAAAAAGTTAAAATATTATAAATGAGTGAACTAATAAATAATTCAGAAAAGCGTAAAGAGCTTTTAAAACATATGATCATGCAATTGCATGAAGGTGAAGCTCCTGATGAGGTAAGAGGTCGACTTGTAAATTTGATGACCAAAATACCATACAATGAAGTTGTAGAAGTGGAACAGGAATTAATTTCAGAAGGTGTGCTGGATGAAAAAGAAGTGTTGAAATTTTGTGATATTCATACAGAAGCATTGGAAGGAGCTATAGACCAATCAGGTGCTAAGGAAGTACCCTGGGGACATCCTGTTGATACATTTACTCGTGAAAACAAGGAACTACTGAAAGTTGTAGGTCAGTTGAAGGATTTATTTAAAAAAGCAAAAGAGCTGGAATCTGATGATCAGGTTGCTGATTACTTTACTGAAATGAGAGGACAATTTAACTTGTTGTGGGATGTGGATAAACATTACCAACGGAAGGAAAACCTCTTATTTCCATATCTGGAAAAATATGGAATTACCGGTCCTCCAAAAGTGATGTGGGGAAAACATGATGAAACAAGGGGATTACTAAAAGCAGCTATCGAAGCTTTGCAAGTTACCGAAGGAGTTTCTGTAGATGAAATAAATCCGGTAATTGAACTGGTGCTTTTGCCTGCTGTTGAAGCAGTCGCAGATATGACAATGAAAGAGGAGGAAATTTTATTCCCCATGTCAATGGATAAACTCACTGATGCCGAATGGTATGAAATTGATAAACAGACACAGGAAATCGGGTTTTGTCTCTTTGATCCAAGCATTGAATGGAAACCGGATGGAATAGAAGAATCCCTGGAGGAAAAGGAAGATGATGGATATATCCATTTGAAAAGTGGAAGTTTTACAAAAGAAGAGTTGAATGCAATCCTGAATACACTACCCATTGATATGACTTTTGTTGATAGGAATGACAAGGTGAAATATTTTTCACAGGGGAAAGAAAGGATCTTTCAACGCAACAGGGCAATCTTAAACCGGGATGTTTTATTGTGTCATCCACCTTCAAGCGCTGGGATTGTTGAAAAAATACTGGATGATTTCAGCAATAATGCAGAAGATAGCGCTCCGTTCTGGATACAGATGGGTGGCAAGTTTATCCACATTGAATATTTCCCACTTAAAAATGAGAAAGGTGAATACCTGGGTACACTTGAGGTATCTCAAAACCTGACTGAGAAGAGGAAGCTGGAAGGCGAACAACGAATATTATCATACGGAAAAAACAAATAATTATGGATTCAAAATTGATCATAACACC
>JAUVJI010000212.1 GCA_030596605.1 Bacteroidales bacterium | reverse complement strand
TTAATTCTGATTTATCTTTTGCAGAAATACTTATCTTTGCTCTTTGGCTTAACCTCATGTTTTTTTGCCAAAGATACAAAAATATTTCTATTTGCAATATTATATTAAGAACGCTGTACTAGTTCTTTACTACTATCACTTTTTTCAGTTTTTAATTCTGAATTTTTTATAATGTCTTTTGACTTTTTCTGATTCATTAAAGTTATTCAATAAGAAGGTTAGATTTTCTCGTAGGCCGACAAAGCAAATATACTAAGTTATCCCAAATAAAAAGTAAATTTTCACTTTTTTATCATTGATCACAATTTTAGCAAGGAACAGAATGGGAATATTTGTTTGAGACGGAAAAACAATTAGCTTATTAGCATTCAAAATTTACTCCCGAAATCAAATATGATGGCGAATCTTTTCTAACTCATCTGACGACTCCAAGTCGTCTGATGAGTAGTTTTATAATGTCCTATGCTTATTTTTGTGCACAAATAATAATGATTGCAGGTTGTATTGAACAATTGCGTAATCGTTTTGTTACTCAACAAAAAATTAAACTATGAATAAAACAGTTTTGGTCACCGGAGGTTCCGGTTATATAGGTTCCTGGGTTGTTAAGGAACTATTAGAAAAAGATTATACCGTAAGGATTACGGTTCGGGATAAAAATAGAACTTCTAAATTCCAGCATTTACTTGATTTGGCCGAGAAGTCTAAAGGTCAGCTTGATGTATGGGAAGCTGATCTTGTAAAAGATGGCTCTTTTGATGAGGCAGAAAAAGGGTGTGAGTCTGTGATCCATATTGCGTCTCCGTTCACCCTTAGGTTCAAAGATCCGCAAAAGGAGCTTATTGATCCTGCGCTAAATGGAACGCGCAATGTTTTGGGTGCGGCCAGCCGCTCGGAATCAGTGAAAAAAGTGGTGCTGACATCAAGTGTTGCTGCTGTGCATGGAGATACCATTGACATGAAGGAAAAGGGATTATCTGAGTTTACAGAAGAGCATTTTAATGATACAAGTTCGGTAAGGCATCAGCCATATTCCTATTCAAAAGTTCTGGCCGAGAAAGAGGCCTGGAAAATCCATGATTCCCAGGATCAATGGAAACTGGTTGTAATCAACCCTTCATTTGTGGTTGGCCCTTCGCTGACAGGCGCTTCCGATTCCGAATCGCTCAACTTTATGAAAGATATGCTTACAGGCAAATTTGCCATGGGCGCTCCTGATCTTTGGTTCGGATTTGTTGATGTGCGGGATGTAGCCCACGCTCATATACTTGCTCTCGAAGATCCGGCAGCTAAGGGGAGGCATATACTTGCTGAACGCACCATGAGTTTCATGGATCTGGCCAATGTGCTGCGGGATTTATTCGGTAAAAAGTACAAATTACCAAAATCAAAATCCCCGAAGTTTATAATGTACCTTGTTGGCCCCATGTTGGGTGTGAAAACAAAATTTGTAAAAAGAAATGTCGGTTATCCGATCAAGTTAAATACCGCTAAAAGCCGTGAAAAACTAAAACTTGAGTACACCCCGATTGAGAAAAGTATTGAAGACATGGTTATCCGGATGCACGAGTTGAATCTGGTTTAGCCTGCATCCAAGTAATAATCGGTATTACATCTTATATTTAATTAAACTCTTTTGCCAGAATTTTAGGAAAGCACAAAAAACATATACCCGGCAAATATGGCCACCATAATAGCTCCTTCCAGCCTGTCGATCATTCGCCCTTTTCGCGTAAACACAAAAATAAAAACCAGCAAAGTGGCAATAATATTTACCAGAAGATCAAGATTAGCGCCTGCTTCTAATGGGATTGGCCGTATGGTTGAACTGATGCCGAGGATCAGAAAAGTGTTAAAAAGGTTGGATCCGAGAATGTTACCGATAGATATATCAACATTCTTTTTTAAGGCTGCAACAATTGAAGTAGACAATTCCGGTAGCGATGTTCCGATGGATAATATGGTTAAACCGATGATCCTGTCCGAAATACCAAAATCAACGGCAAACTTAGATGCAAAATGAACAATCAACTGTCCTCCTCCTGCCAGTAAAACCATTCCAACTATAACAAGTATGACCGATCGGCCCACCGAATGTTCTTTCACTTTAATATGATGCTCTTCTGTATCCCGCTTCATGGCATACCATGAATAGTACATAAAAACAAAAAAGAAAGCGATGAGTATCAGGCCGTCAGTACGGCTGATCACTGATGTGGAAGTTTTATCAAGAAAACTGTCGTTGGCGATGATGAGAAGGATTAGCGCTGATAACAGGCAAAGGGGGATTTCAATCCAGATAGTGGTAGATTTAACAGCCATGGGGAAAATGATTGCTGAAACTCCAAGAATAATCAGGATGTTGATAATATTACTACCTACCACATTCCCGAAGCTGAAACCTGAATTATCACTAACAGCCGATAATATATTTACAATCAGTTCAGGGGAAGAAGTGCCAAAAGCAACAATTGTCAAACCAATTACAAGGTTAGAAATGTTTCTTCTTTTAGCAATAGCCGAAGCGCCATTCACCAGCCAGGTAGCTCCAAGGATCAATGGTAAAAATCCTAAAACGGAAAATAAAAGATTTATCATCCGGAAAAATATTAATGGAACAAATTTATTAAAATCTGGATAAATACCCATTTCTATGAACATTATACATTCTCTCAATAGTTTTATTAAATTTGTAAAAAAACAATCATATATAAATTTTTCAAAATGAAAGGTTTAATATTTACCTCCCTGTTTTTATTCATTGCTCTAAGTTTCAGTACCAACCTGCAAAGTCAGAACTTTAATAAGTATAAAGGTACATCAAGCCACCATGCAACTACCAGTTTCAACGAAATTGTGAATTGGGACAAAGCGCATCCAGCCCCTGATCCAAAAAAGAAAGTCCTTTATAAGGAGATTTTTAAATATCCTGAGTTTCCCATAGATGGCAAGAAAGTCCTTTATAAGGAGGAAAAACCACAGGGAAATAATTATACGCCCATGTCAAAGGATCCTTCACCTTTACCTGATAAAGATTTCCTTGGGTTAAATGACAATAACAACTCCATTCCTCCTGATGTGAATGGTGCTGCCGGTCCGAATCATCTGATGATAACATTGAATACTGAAACACGGATCATGGATAAGGAAGGCAATGAAATATCTACTGTAGATATAAAGAGTTTTTGGCATTCTTTACCTGGATACACCTATGTTTTTGATCCGAAAATCACATACGATCCCTATGAAAATCGCTGGATATTTCTGATGCCTTCTGGCTATAACTCTGCTATCTCAAGGTTAAATGTAGCAGTTTCGGAGAATTCTGATCCAACAGGGAATTGGTTTTTGTATTCATTTGACACAGATCCAAATGGTACACATGGGTTTGATTACCCCAATTTCGGATTTAATAAAAACTGGATCGTTGTTTCAGGAATTATGTATGGTGATGGAACTGTATATACAGCTTTGTTTGTTTTGGATAAGCATGATTTATACAATAATGCTCTTGTAGCAGATTATTCCCGATTCGAAATTTATGATGGATTCACTCTTATTCCCGCAAAAACTTATGATACGGAAGAGGAGGATATCTATATTGTTGACAATGCCGGAGGTAACATTGATGGATACGGATATTTGGCACTTAGAAAAGTTACCGGAGGTTACGGTAACGAATATATTGAAGAGCTTGGTATAATTCAAATTGCTGATCCGTGGGAAGATGGTTCCTATGCAAACAATGGAGATTTTGCACCTCAGCTTGGCACTGATGAAAAAATTAATACTGTGGATGCCAGGATGGAGAATATGATTTACAGGAATGGAAAGTTGTGGACTGTCCATCATATTTATCTTCCTGCTGATAATCCTACCCGTTGCTCTATTCAATGGTTTGAGCTTGCACTTGATGGAACTGTTCTGCAAAGAGGCAGGGTAGATGATCCTGATGGAAACATGTATTATGCCTTTGCTACCATAGCTGTTAATGCCAATGAAGATGTTATGATTGGGTATGGCAGCTTTTCACCGGATCAATATGCCAGTGGCAGTTATTCATTCAGGTATGCTGATGATCCATCCAATACTTTACGTGACAGTTATCAATATATTGATGGATTGGCTCCCTATGTAAAAGAAATTGGGGATACAAGGAATCGATGGGGAGATTACACAGGAACTTGTGTTGACCCGGTTGATGACCTTGACTTCTGGACATTGCAGGAATATGCCGATCTTCCAGGATCCCAAGATCAGTGGAGTACATGGTGGGCATATATAGATATTGATGCAGTGCCTGAAGCTCAGTTCGAAGCAAATATCACCACAGTGCCGACAGGAAATGGAGTTGACTTCATGGATTTGACAAAGTATGAACCTACAGCGTGGCTATGGGAATTTGATGGCGGAACACCCTCTACATCCACACAGCAAAATCCACACAACATCGTATATGAAGATTCCGGTTTGTTTGATGTTACATTAACTGCGACAAATTACCTGGGGTCAAATACACTCATAATGGAAGAATATATTAAATCCAGTACCTCAATTCTTCCTGAAATTCAATTTACTGTAAGCGATACGATACCTTGCATTGGAGATCCTGTACAATTTGAAGATCAGACCATTTATAACCCTATCCATTGGGAGTGGGAGTTTTTCCCTAATGATGTAACTTTTGTAAATGGAACAAATGAAAATTCTCAAAATCCTGAAGTGAAGTTTAATATTCCTTATCACTATGAGGTCACATTATCTGCAACCAATCTGAATGGAAGTAGTTCAATTACCAAGAATGCTTTGGTTCATGTGGGGGGTGTTGGATTACCTTTTGGTGAAGATTTTGAATCAGGCTATTTGTGTGATGAAGTGTGGACCATTGAGAATCCTGATAATAAGAAAACCTGGACGTTGACTACAGTTGCAGGTAGTGAGCCGGGAGATATTTCTGCGTACGTGAACATTAAAAATTATAACGGAATGAGTGAACGAGACAGGTTAATTTCGCCATTTATTAACCTTTCTGATTACAATGAAGCCTATGTAGAGTTTCAGTATGCCTATGCTCAGCGTTTTGCGCAATATACGGATTCACTGATTGTGTATCTGTCAACAGGTTGTGGTGATGATCTGATCAGGTTGCTGGCAATGGGAGAAGATAGTTTGAATCAGTTTGCTACTGTTCCTCCAACTGGAATGAATTTTATTCCGGAATCCGCTGATGATTG
This sequence comes from Bacteroidales bacterium, assembly GCA_030596605.1. Lineage (GTDB taxonomy): Bacteria > Bacteroidota > Bacteroidia > Bacteroidales > JAADJA01 > JAADJA01. The sequence goes on along the minus strand of JAUVJI010000212.1, from coordinate 203 downwards.
GTGTGGTGCTGGGAACAATCCTGAATGCATCAATATCAACCTGACAACATGGGTTGGAAATCCAGATATTCAAATCGTATTTGAATCTTACAATGGATTTGGGAATAATATCTTCATCGATAATGTAAAAATTGATGGAACATTGAGTGCAATAAATGAAATCGGAAGTACTTCAGATAAATTAAATGTTTATCCGAATCCTT
>JAUVJI010000015.1 GCA_030596605.1 Bacteroidales bacterium | reverse complement strand
TGAATAACCTGCTCTATATCCTCTTCTCCGGCTCCCGACCTGTCGAGTGAATCAATTAGTTTCTGAACATTAAAAGGTGCCTTCTGGCCGTTACCTTTTGTTATAAAAATAGGATTATCGTCTTTATGCATACATCATGAATTTTTGCATAAATTTAGGGAAAAAAATACAGTTTGTTTTATTTTTCAAAAATGACAGATATTAAATATGCCTATATTTGTTGGAAATATTAAGGTAATTTGACAGACAAAGAAAAACATAAAAACTCTGCTTTAAAAGTCCAAAAAGGCATTGAACAGCCTTCATCATTTAATCCGGATGCAGCAAGCCGGATAAAAAAATCGAAAAAGGAAATTTTTGAAGTTGAAGAATATTTCGAAGGTATAATAAATGGCAACCGTACAATTTTAAGCAAAGCCATCACCCTTGTTGAAAGCTCCTTACCCAATCATCAGAAACTTGCCCAGGAGATCATTGAAAAATGCTTACCATATTCAGGTAATTCAATCCGAATTGGAATTACCGGCGTTCCGGGCGTTGGAAAAAGTACCTTTATAGAAACATTAGGAATTAATCTTACAAAACAGGACAGGAAACTTGCAGTGCTGGCCATTGATCCAAGCAGTGAGCGTACAAAAGGCAGCATACTTGGTGACAAAACACGAATGGAGACTTTGGCCAACGATACAAATGCCTTTATCCGCCCATCTCCTTCTGCCGGCTCACTGGGTGGCGTTGCCCGTAAAACCAAAGAGATCATCGTTATTTGCGAAGCTGCCGGATTTGATACCATTTTTGTGGAAACGGTGGGTGTAGGCCAATCAGAAACAGCTGTTCATTCCATGGTTGATTTTTTCCTTTTGCTGATGCTTGCCGGTGCAGGGGATGAATTACAAGGAATTAAGCGTGGTATCATGGAAATGGCAGATGCCATTGTTATCAATAAAGCGGACGGAGACAACATTAAAAAAGCCGAATTAGCCAAAAGGCAGTATGCAAATGCTTTACACCTTTATCCGCCATCAGAATCAGGATGGGTGCCCCTTGTGGAAACATGTTCTGCTTTATCAAACAAAGGAATTGAAAACATTTGGACAATTATTTCCGATTATTTAAATCTAACCCAGACCAATGGCTATTTCCTGAAGAAAAGGCAGGATCAGGAAATCAAAATTATGCTGGAAACTATCAGGGGAAGCTTCCGTGAGGATTTTGACAACAATCAAGCTGTGATCAATTTGTTACCAAAGTATAAACAGAATGTTTTAAGTGGAAAAATAAGCTCCTACAAGGCTGCCAGTGATTTATTAAATATTTATTACAAAAATCTGAATAGGTAAATGCCTTATTAATGAACTTATTTAGGAAATAACAATCTTCAAAAACTTCGTGAAACTTTGTGATTTAGTGCCTTTGTGGCAAATTTTGATTTAGCAATTTCCGCCACTAAGTCGCAAAGTCACTAAGACACACTAAGAAAAATCAATTAAATGCGGAAAATTTTCTTTTTCGTTTATTTAATTTTGAGCAACAGTTTTTGGTGGGAATAATATAGAAGCCAATATACTTATCAGCAAAATCCCTAATATAACATACAAAGAATGAACAGTTGTAAATCCTGCTTCACTCAAGAAATCATGCACCAACATTTTTATTCCAATAAAGATCAATAAAACAGATAATCCCATTTTTAAATAATGGAATTTGTTCAGAACATTGGCGAGAAGAAAAAATAACGCCCTTAATCCCAGGATCGCAAATATGTTGGAAAAGAAAATTATATAAGGATCTTTGGAAATCGCAAATATGGCCGGGATTGAATCAACAGCAAAAATTACATCTGAAAATTCAATCACAAGCAAAACGATAAAAAGAGGAGTTATATATCTTTTACCATCCACTTTTATAAAAAATTTATGGCCAACATAACTCTTGTAAACATTAAAGTATTTTGATGCAAACCGGACGATTGGGTGTTTTTCCGGTTCAATTTTTCCTTCTTTGTGCCGATCGAGGAAGAGTTTTATTCCGGTAAAAACAAGGAAGGCTCCAAAAACAAGCAAAATCCATTCAAACCTTGCTACCAGTGCAGCGCCTGTAAAAATGAAAATAAACCGCATAACAACAGCGCCAATAATACCCCAGATCAAAACACGCTTATAGTAAATTTCCTCAACACCGAAAGCATAGAAAATAAGTATGATCACGAAAATATTGTCCACTGAAAGCGATTTCTCGATCAGGTAACCGGTCAGGTATTCCAGGGCAAGATTTTTTTCGTAAAGAACAAGTGCCTCTTGCAAACCAAGTCCTTCAATAATAATAGGGTGCTTGTATTTAACTATCCTTTCCTGAAGTTCTTCAAGGTTCTCAATTCCATGGATCAGGTAACCCCAATGAATAATGAAAAAATAAAAAGTAATGGAAAGCCCAATCCAAACCACCGACCAGATCAATGCTTCCATAAGGCCAACTTTATGGTTGTTTTTAGTGAAAACACCCAGATCGAGTAATAATACTCCTAAAATAAAAATTAGAAAAACAGTAAAGAATGATATTTCATTTATATTGAGAACCATAAAATCTCCTGATCATATAATCTCCAAAATTAATTAAAGTTGCGGGAAGCTGATCAATATTAAATTTTAAAATCGGTTGAAGACTATCCTTTAAATTAAAAATTTTATTAAGTTTGACACCCTTTTGAAATATGGTGTAATAAAGATAAACAGGAGCATATGAACAATTACACGGAAATGAACCCAAACCCGCTGGTTCAATATTTAAATAAGCCTGCTGAAAACTTTAAAAAAGCAGATTTAATCCGATATATTGAAGACCATGATATTTCCATGATAAATTTCAGGTATTGTGGCTGGGATGGACGATTAAAATCGTTAAACTTTGTGATCAACAGCAAACAACATCTCGATGATTTATTAACTTATGGTGAGCGTGTGGATGGATCCAGTCTTTTTCCTTTTATAGAAGCCGGTTCAAGCGATTTGTACGTCATACCCAGGTATAAAACCGCTTTTGTAAACCCCTTTTCTGAAGTTCCTACCATTGATATAATTTGTTCATATTACACAAAAGATGGAGAACCGCTTAAAGGCTCCCCGCAATATATATTAAAAAAAGCTCATGAAGTTTTAAAGGAAAGAACAGGCTATACCATGCACGCAATGGGCGAATTGGAATATTATATTATCAGCGATAAAGAAGAGCTTTATCCGGCTACTGATCAGAAGGGTTATCACGAAGGTGAGCCTTTTTCAAAATGGGGTAATTTCAGAAGGGAAGCCATGTTGGCCATTGCCGAAGCCGGTGGCCAGATAAAATATGGACACTCAGAAGTGGGAAATTTTACTGTAGATGACCTGGAATATGAACAAAGCGAAATTGAATTTTTACCCGATGATATTGAAAGTGCAGCTGACCAACTGTTGATTGCAAAGTGGATTTTAAGGACACTGGCATACAAATACGGTGTTACAATTACGTTTGCCCCTAAAATTACTGTTGGCAAAGCAGGAAGCGGAATGCATGTGCATACCAAATTGACAAAGAATGGTAAAAACATAATGGTTAAAAATGGAAAGTTAACCGATACGGCAAAAAAGATGATTGCCGGATTCCTCGATCTTGCCCCTTCCATCACTGCTTTTGGCAACCTTAACCCAACATCCTTTTTCAGGCTGGTACCTCATCAGGAAGCTCCAACAAACATTTGCTGGGGCGACCGGAACAGGTCGGTACTGGTAAGGGTGCCACTAGGCTGGACCGGTAAAATGAATATGTCCAAAGATGCCAATCCCCTTGAAGTTGAGCTTAAAAATGATGTGCCCGATAAACAAACGGTTGAGTACAGGGCCTCGGATGGTTCAGCTGATATTTATACATTGTTTGCATGTCTTGCTGTAGCAGCACGCCATGGGTTGGAAATGAAAAATGCCCTGAAATATGCAGAAGAAACTTATGTGGATGTGGATATTTTCAAAGATAATGACAAAGCTAATAACTTACATCATTTACCTGCTTCTTGTGCTGAATCGGCTGATTTTCTGGAGAAACAAAAAGATATCTTGCTACAATATGATGTGTTTACAAAGGGTATTATAAATGGTGTAGTTGAATACCACCGTCAGTTCAAGGATAAAAACCTGAGAAAAGAATTAGAGAATAAACCAGAAGAAGTCATGAAATTAGTTGAACAATACTTTCATTGCGGTTGATCCCTCTTTTTTCAATTAATTAAATTTACAAAAAACTACTTTCAAAAGTAAGTCCAAGTTCTTCAAGCTTTTCAGCTAATGGAATTCCATCTTCAGTCCAGCCACGAACCTGGTAATATTCATCCAGCAATTCATCAAATTCAATTTTATATCCTTTTGATAAGCCTGAAGATAAGGGCTGATTTAATACCCTGTCGGGAAGTGTATCATCTTTTTTAGACTTTCCTTCTCTAAGATTAAAAAGTTTTTCAATAGTCCAAATTCTTTCCCCTGTTTTCAAAAGGTCATTTCCATCCATTTCAATACCCATAACAGAACCAACCAATTTTGCATACAAATCGGGGTTTAGCGCGAATGAAGTAAACAAGCAGGCCACCATGGAGTCAATAGTAGTTGTCAAATCCTGGTAAAGTTTGGCCAATCCTGCTTTTCCTTTTTTCTCAAATCGGTTGATGGCAAAAGGTGTTGACAATGCTTCAGTACTGACAAGATAAGACCGTAAATGACATCCTCCCCGATTGTTTGTAGCCAGAGTTAAACTCATTCCATGAAAACCTCTCGGATCATAAGCAGGAAGCTCCAGGCCCTTAACATGCATAGCAACTTCAGGGTGGCCGTATTTTTCAGCAAGTCTGGAACTACCCAAACCCAATTCTTTTCCAAAACCCTCATTTTTACCGATCAACTCACTTAACTTAACAATGGCCTCCGCATCACTAAATTTGAGATCATGTCCAATATCTTTCCTGATCTGCTCCATGACATGATCCGGGAAATATCCTTTTTCAGACATCTCCATGGCACAGGCAACCGTATTACCGGCAGAGATGGTATCGAAACCATATTCGTTGCAATTGTAATTGGCATGGATGATCTTTTCCAAATCGTTTACACCACAGGAAGCGCCAAACGACCAGATCGTTTCAAATTCAGGACCTTTACCCTCACGCTCAGGTGTTGCTGTTAGACGGGCACACGCAATAGGACAACCGGCACAGGGTTGCCGTTTTACAAAATAAAGTTCTTTGAATGTTTCCCCGGATAATGATTCAGCATCATTAAATACACCTTCCTGAAAATTATAGGATGGAAATGACCCATCATGATTAATGGTATTCACAAGTGCCGGTGTTCCATATTCTTTTAATACATCTTTTGTTAAAGGAGCTTCACCTACAAAAGTACGCCACTGCTTAACAGCCCGATCCACAATATCCTTATCACCAACGGGTGTCTTATTGTTTCCGCTCACAACAACGGCTTTCAACTTTTTTGATCCCATCACGGCCCCCAAACCTCCACGTCCTGCAGCATGGTTTTTTTCATTCATGATCGCAGCGATTAGCTGCTTGTTCTCCCCTGACTGACCTATGCATGCAATCCCTGCCTTTGGATCAGTTTGAGTAAGCAATTCATCAGTTGTGATGTGTGTGTTTTTTCTCCATAAATCCAAAGCATCCCTAATCTCAACATTATTGTCAACAATACAAATGTAACATGGGTTTTTTGCTATCCCTTCCACTACCAAAACATCATACCCTGTTGATTTAAGGTCGATACCGAAGTGACCTCCTGATGAACAACCTCCTATTGTTCCGGTAAGGGGAGATTTTGCTACAACAGCAAACCGGCTGGTTGTTGGAGCATTTATCCCGGTTAGTGGCCCTGTAGCAAAGATCAGCTTATTTTCAGGTCCCAGGGGATCAGCATTTGCCGGTAGCTCATCAAATAAAATTTTAGAACCAAGGCCCCTGCCACCAATAAAATCAATCAATAATTTTTCAGGTATTTCTTCTTCTTTATATGAGAGATCACTCAAGTTAACCCTCAGCAACCGACCAAAATATCCACCTTTTATTGCTTTCATATTGTTTGTTTCTAAAATTCTTTATGTTTCCTATATTCTTTAAACTTACAATTCTGACACCGGCGATTGCTGGCTTCACGAATTTCAACTCTAAGTTTTCCGGTGTGGTGAAAAGGGCAAATAGTACAAGGTATTATACCCGCATCTATCCAGTCATCCGTATTGTGCCGCAACCATCCCATGGAAGTAATAATTGTTAATGGTTTACTCGTACCCAACCTGAACAGTTCAGGCGTTTGTAATGATTCTTCAGGAGCACCCGCATATATTAAACGCATGGCAGTCATGGCATCAGAAATTCCACCTGCAGCTTTCACACCCATACTATTACCGACAACTTCCCTCATAATTCGTATATGCTCAGGCATTGCTCCGTAACCATCCATTCCTGTTGAATTTTTTATAAAATGTGCCCTGGAAGAAGCTACAATTTCCGATACTTTATAAAGTTCTTTCTCTGTTAGTTCAGCAGATCGAACGATTACCTTTACATGTTCGCCATCTGCTGCATCACAAATAGCATTTATTTCTTCTAATGTGTAATCAGGATCTTTTTTAAATCGCCCCACATTGATCACCATATCCAAATCGATAAACCCTTTCCCTTCACCCCTATACTCACGGCTTTTCTTAACAGTATGAGCTGTGAGCGCTGCTTTCATTTCAATATCCATTTTCCCTAACGGAAAATCTATTACATAACATTCCTTAACTTTTGTACCTTTCAATAAGGCAGGTAATGTATCAGCCTCAACCGGATTAACACATACAGAGGCACAGCCAAAGGTTGTAGCCCAATCAGCCATCTTATTTAATTTTGGAGATTGCGTGTCAGCATTCAGGTCGGTTACATCAAGGAAAGCAGTAATTTTTCCCGGTGTAAAATTACGGACAAGTTCTTTCATTTTATCCGCAGAAAATTCAACAAGGGGTGTCCGGTTTAGTTCTGTCTTTGCCATTACTATTTAGTTAAAATAAATGCTTAACCTTCAGTTCTAAATCAAATGATAAAGATATAACTTTTAATTATTTCTGATTTATTGTTTTAAAATTCATGCCAAAGGATTTAATAAGATAATTTTAAACATTTTTGTTAAATAAATGTTAAGTGATGTAAGGATTTATTCAGTTGAGCAACTAAATGATAAATCTAATTGTCAACATACTTTATAAACATATAAAAATGAAAAAATTTCTATTAACAGTTATTATTTCAATATCTGTTTTTGCTTTAAGTGCACAAACAACCCTTGACACTGCGAAAAATTTCACAGTTAAGGATACCTATGGGAACACCATCGAACTTTTTGACATTTTGGACGCAGGGCAGATGGTAGTCATTGACTTCTTTTCGACCAATTGAGGTGCTTGCCAGACGTATGCGCCAGATATGCAGGCGGCTTACGAAGAATTTGGATGTAACGACGGAAATGTCTTTTTTATGGGTATAGATAAGGGGAATACCAATGAGGATGTAATGGCTTTCGATTCTATTTATGGTATTCAATATCCGGGTATAAGCGGTCAGGAAGGAGGAGGTAATCAGGTACACTTGCTTTATAATTTGCAGGCAACACCGGCAATAGTGGTAATTCAACCGAACAGATATATTTCAGTTAAACAGGTATGGCTACCTACATTTACCAATATAGTTGATAGTGTGACAAATGCAGGTGGCATTGCCCAGGCATGTTTGACAGATATTCATGTTGCACAGCAGGAAGATGATATTCTAACCATTGGCCCTAATCCTGTTAAAGATTATGCACATTTCTACCTGAACTTTGATTCAGACAAAGAAATTGAAATCAATGTTTTCGACTTAACCGGCAGAAAGGTAATGGGATTTGAACCGGTTTATTACCCGGCCGGTAAATATTTTGTCAAAGCTGATTTCTCAGGAAAGCAGGAAGGATTTTACTTTGTACAAATTTTAGAAAACAAGCAGATTATATCTACTAATAAACTAATTAAAGTAAACTAACAAAGCATTTATGGTCAAAAATATTACTTTATCAATGTCTCTTTTAACTTTCAAGCAGATCGCAATTATCGTATAGAACTTTTTAATGTTCTTGGCAAAAAGGTTAGCTCTTTTGAATATCAGGGTAATTCGGGAAATAACATATCTATCCCAACCGGGAACATAAGTGAGGGATTTTATCTTCTTGGTTTATTTTCAGGAAACCAATTACTTGAACAACAAAAGATTTTCGTTATCGATTAATTTAAAAAATGTGTGGTATTCTATTTTGCTAAAGTAAATACTTCAGGTAATCGATCATAAAAGTTATCTCACTTTCCTTTATACCAAACTGAATCAAATACTTTTTGTCCTCTTCGAAACTACCCATAAATGATTTCAAATTATTATCCTCACGATTGATTGAAGTTTTGTAATTTTTAAGCGCTGCTTTCCGGTCACCCAAACACCATTCAACATGACCTAAATTCATAAAGTCATATTTGTTGGCTTCATTTTCCATTAAGCGTTCAAAATATTCTTTGGCTTTTTCAAACTTTCCTAATACAAAGGAACACCACGCAATCGGACGAAGCACTTTCCTGTTTTCATCAGCTGTAAATTCAACCTTAAAATAATATTTAAGTGCATTTTCATATTGCTTCAGGTCAAGGTATGAATGGCCAATATATGTTTGGATATAAAGATTATCAGGTTCAATTTCTTCAGCCTCTAAATAATACTTTAATGATACCTCATAATTTTTCAGGTGACGGTTACAAAGTCCCAGTTTTTTTAAATTCCATGCCCGATTAGCCTCGAACAGTTCTGCTTTTTTATAAAAATTCAAAGCCTCTTTGTAATTCTTTAGCTTTTGGTAACTGTATCCAATTTTTTCAAAGATCTCCAGATTATTATCGCCTTTACTGTTCAATAGCAAGTAAATTTCGAGGGCTTGTTCATAATAATCTTTTTCAAAAAAGAATTCACCGATATTGCGCAATATATTATCATCCTTTACCAGGGTCGTGAAGAAATCGCAATAATAAAAATCAAGCTTAAGGTTAAATATATCCTTGAACTCACCTCTCAAAGGATGCAGTTTGTAAAATCTGTATAGATCCTGGATATATTGTGAATAAATGCTTTTAATGCGCGTTGACTTGTTCAGTATTTCATCTTCCTCCTGAATTTCTCTTAATCCTTCCAGTTCGGCATTAAACATTTCAAGCATCATACCTTTCTGCAACTCAGGCATGTACTGAATATTCAGGCAAAAAGAATACTTATCTGAATTACACATAAAAAAGGATTTCGATAATCCATCGAGAAAAAGTGAGGTGTTAAAATTTTCTTCTTCCTTATTTAGCACTTCGTTAATAACAAAATTATCCGTATGAAAAGGCCTGAACCAGTTTGTAATTTCATTAAAAAATTCAAAGTGTTTTAACCTGGAAAAAGCGCTCATAAATACATCTGCACCTTCCATCTGGAGCTTTGAAATTTCCTGTAATTTATCAAGCAGGTCCGGAGCATCTTCAAAAACCCGCTCCCAATCAGGATTTTTATCATCCATGTAATCGCTCGATAAAATATTATCCAGATCCAATTTATCCTTCAGGATAGGTTGGTATTTTACCATCTCCGGAAGGATTTCTTCCTCAAGCTTTTTTGTAATTTTTTCTGTTTCCTTCGACTTTAGTAATTGAATCGCAATAAGTTCAATATTCTTTTCAATATCATTATAATCTGCTAATGTTTTTATTTTCTCTATTAAATCCGGAAAAAAACTTATTCTTTTATTATGGATATATAAATTAAGGAATAACCCTACCAGGGCCCGTTGCTTTATTTGATCATTTTCATTCAATGTATAGTCAATCAGCAATTCTATTTTCTTAATGTCAAAGCATCTGAATGAACTAAGGGTTAAAGCACTGATAATGATAGATTGTTCATACCAGGGGAAATTTTTAGCCTCATAAATAGCATTAATCAATTTCAGGTCAGCATCCTTAAATTTGTCGGTTAACCAAAGAAGATTAAAAATTTTGACCAATACTTCCTGATGATTTTGATATTCTTCCTTTTTATTGGTTTCCGTTTCAAGGCTGCTTTCCAAAACATCCGATAATTCTTCATCGAAAGCCAAATTCTCAATACTATTTATGGCCTCTTCTTTAATTTGCTTTGATTCAAATTCAATTTTCTTTTTCAGGCGATAAATATATTGATCACTATCGTTCATGTATGCATACTGCAAAGCAAGGTCGGCAAGTTCCAATACAGAAACCCGTGTATGCTGGTATATCTTTTCTCGCTGTGGATCATTAATTCCCTCAATAGCATATTTTAATAAATTCTCATACGTATCGTCCAATGACTCATATTGTGAAATATAATCGCCTTTTCTTGAATGTATAACCAGCCCCTTTAATACATCCAGTGCGTCTTTCAATTTATTATTATAAATATGTCGCACAATAAGCTGATAATTTCTTTCCAATCCTTTTTTATCCATATTTTCTTTCGAATATTATCTTTTTATTATTCCTGATTAATTTTTTAATAATTCAAAATTAACAACTTCTTCCATAACCAGCGTGTCGGATTCATAATGATACTTCTTTGAGTTTCCTGTTATTTTAAGACTCTGTCCATTTTTATATAAAGTTGAAGTAACTGAAGAACCTGATCCGGCGAAAGAAATTATTGGTGAACTGATCAGGTCGCCAAATATTGTTGAATTATAATATTGTGGTACACTTATTTTTACTTCTAAGTATTCTGGCGCTGTTTCACTTATTTCAATTGTTATAGGTAAATCGTTTTGCGTAAGATTTGAATTGTAGTTGAAATAATCGCAAGTACCTGAAAAAACACCCAACCAGGACTCAACAGTGCAATCATGACATTTGTCCCATCCGTCTTCCTCCTCCTTTTCACTGCAACCAATTATTAAAAGCAACAATAACGAGAAGATACACACAGAAAAAACATATTTTGAAAGATTATGCATATTATTGTATATTAGCATCCTATTGCCAAAGATAACATTATTTCTGGCACAGTTATTTCATTTTTTCTCGAAATTTGGAACATGAAAAAGCATATTTTGATTAAACTATTTTTACTTGGCTTTATTATCTCGATGATACCATGCTGCCTTGAAGATGATGATATTGTAATAATTACAGATGACCGCGAAGAATTTCTCGGGACATGGGATGTTGACGAAACCTGTAACCGGACATCTTACCAGGTGGAAATAATTAAAGATCCTTCAAATAGCAGCCAGGTTCTGATCAAAAACTTTTGGTTGATTGGCTCAGAGGAAAAGCCGCCCTATGCCATCGTTGCAGGTAGTACCATTACAATCCCATCACAGGGCATGTGTGATGACGGAAGTAATATTGTCCAGGGAGGAGGAGTTCTTAATAAGAAAAAAATTGAATGGAATTACACTGTAAATGATGGGGCTGACTTATATACGTGTACTGCAACATATGAGAGGCCTTGAATTATTTATTCCGCTTCGCTTTTCATTTTGCTAAGCTTGGTTATGGCATCTGCATATATTTCATCCATAACTTCTACATCATATAAATAATAAGTTAGGCTATGCTCAAAGTTTTCGCGGGTGATATCATATTTTTCCAATATGGAATTATGAAGATAATATTTATAAAAATTGACTTCAGTGGCTGCTTTTTTTTGCTTTGTCTTTATAATGGCATCATAAAGTCTTAAATCAACAATAATATTAACCATTTCTTCTTTGGGAATCAAATCATCTGGAAGTAATACTCCTTTCTCTAACTGTCGTGTGCAGCTGAACTGGAAAATCAACGTCAGAAATAAAAAATATATCAGTTTTTCCGGTTTCACTCTTCAGGTTTATACTTTATAAAATATTCTTTGTTTAAACCATCAATAATTTGTTGGGTAATATTAAAGGTATCTCTCCCTAATAAAATATTTCCGGTTGAGTTATAACTCAAAATATAGTCGTATTTGTATGTCAGGTTCAACCTTTCTAAATAATTCCGAATGCTATCGAGCAAAACCATGTTCATTTCAAATTCTTTTTGTGCCAGTTGTGCAGTAAGCTGATCCTGCAATTCATATAATTCCTGTTGCTTCATCATAAGCTGTTCATAAATTTGCTGGGCACTAGCTTCGGAAATGGATTGTTGTTGAACTTGGTCCTGAAAATATGCAGCATCGGACTCATAAGCTTTTTGCCTGGAAGTAAAATCTGCATCTTTCCTTTTTCTATCACTTTCAAGTTCTGTGGTTAGTTTGGTAACCAATTCATAGTTTTGCAATACCATATCTGTATTAACAAAAACAATTGAACCTGATTCTGAAGAAATAACAGGCATGCTTTTTCCGATGGCCGGTTCATGAGATTCGTCATTTTCAGTAATTTCAAGAACAAAAAAGACAATTACAGCTATTATGGCTATCACACTAAATATTAAACTTATTCTTCCGGTTTTGTCCTTTAAATTAGATTTCTCTTCGATCATAATAAAGTTTTTTTAACAACAAAAGACCTAACAAAAAATTGCTGGTCTTTTTGATTTTTAATTTGGCAAAAATAATTTAATTTTTATTCGCTTTTTAATTTCCTACATCCGACATAAACTTTATACGCATCAGACGGATTTCTTCTTCTTTAAATTCCTCTTCTCCCAATTCTTCCAATGCTTCCTGTATTGAATCTGTTTCAGCTTCACCAAAATATTCATAAATTTCTTCCTGATGATATTCATCTACATACTCATTAGTATAGTAGCTGATATTTACTTTTGTTCCTGAAGCTACAATACTTTCAATTTCTGTTAGCAATTCACTCACAGTTAAATCCTTGGTATGTGCAATATCTTCCAATGCAAGTTTTCTGTCAATACTCTGAATGATATAAACCTTAAGGCCTGATTTATTAACCACAGATTTTACAACCATATCATATGGCCTCATAATTTCATTTTCCTCAACATATTGCTTGATAAACTCCAAAAAAGGCTGACCATATTTTTTTGCCTTTCCTGATCCCACACCGGTGATTTGCAATAACTCCTCTTCACTTATCGGATACTGAATTGACATATCTTCCAATGAAGGATCCTGGAAAATTACAAATGGAGGCAGATTTTCATCTCGCGAAATCTCCTTTCTTAAATCCTTTAATAATGAAAACAAAGTTTGGTCGGCAGTGCCGGTTTTTGCTGCCCCTCCATCAAAGAAATCGTCATCTCCATCCAAACTATCATAATCGTGATCCTTGGCAAGCATTATAGAGAAAGGGTTTTCCAGAAAATCAACACCTTCCTGGGTTACCTTCAGTAATCCATAATTATCAATATCCTTAACAAGCAAATTATTTATCAGGGATTGGCGTATAACAGCATTCCAGAATTTTTCATCATGATCCATTCCCCGTCCGAAAGATTTTAATTTATTATGTTTGAAGGATTTAATGGTAGCGTTGTTTTTGCCAACCAATATATTGATAATATGGTTTGATTTAAAAAGCTGTTTAACCTCCAATACTGCTTCTAATGCAATTACCATATAATCTTTGCCTTCAAATTTTTCTTTGGGATGTAGACAATTATCACAAGCACCACAAGTATCATGCTCATATTCTTCGCCGAAATAATGAAGCAATTGACGGTGACGGCAAACCGATGATTCAGCATAAGAAGTTGTTTCCTGCAATAACTGTTTAGCAATTTCCTGCTCGGCAACAGGCTTGCCTTTCATAAATTTTTCCAGTTTTAATATATCATCGTAGCTATAAAACGCAATACAATTCCCCTCTCCATCATCACGGCCTCCTCTTCCTGTTTCCTGGTAATAACCTTCAATACTTTTCGGGATATCATGATGGATAACAAACCGGATATCAGGTTTATCAATGCCCATCCCAAATGCTATGGTTGCAACTATTACATCAACATCTTCCATAAGGAATTTATCCTGGTTGGTCCGACGGGTTAAAGCATCCAAACCTGCATGATAGGGTAACGCCTTAATTCCATTTACCTGGAAAGTTTCGGCAAGTTCTTCAACTTTTTTACGGCTTAAACAATATACAATTCCTGATTTATTAGAATGATTTTTAATATACCTTATTATATCCTTAATAACTTCTTTTGTCTTTGGGCGAATTTCATAATACAGATTGGGCCTGTCAAAGGATGATTTATAAACTTTCGCATCCAGGATGTCCAGGTTTTTTTGAATATCTTGCTGAACCTTAAGTGTAGCTGTAGCCGTTAATGCCATTATGGGCACATCCTGCCCGATAGATTCAATAATAGGACGAATTCTACGATACTCGGGCCTGAAATCATGCCCCCACTCTGAAATACAGTGAGCTTCATCCACAGCGTAAAAAGAAATTTTGATTTTTTTCAGAAATTCAACATTTTCTCCTTTAGTTAAAGACTCTGGAGCAACATATAATAATTTGGTTTTACCTTTAAGAAGATCTTCTTTAACTGCTGTTATCTCTGCTTTGGATAAAGAAGAATTCATAAAATGAGCAATTCCCTGTTCAGCGCCAAAATTTCTAATGGCATCAACCTGATTCTTCATTAAGGCAATCAACGGGGAGATAATGATTGAAGTACCTCCACTCATAATTGCCGGCAATTGGTAGCACATCGACTTACCACCCCCGGTAGGCATAATAACAAAAGTATTCTCCCCTGCCAATACACTTCTTATTATAGCTTCCTGGTTTCCTTTAAAACTATCAAATCCGAATATTTTCTTTAATAAATCGTGCAACGGGTATTCAACCAATTTTTCCATCTCTTCCTACAACAATAAATTATAAAGTATTAAATATAGTTTTAAAAATTTCTTTAACAAACCTGAAAATAAAATGTCGTTAATACAAATTTAAAGAAAAAAATAAATCTATTAAGCAAATAAAAATTATAATCTATAATATCTTTACCGAAAATAATACATTTTTTATAATATAGATTCTTTTTTTCTTAGATATTTTTTTGAAAAACATCAATAACCAACAAATATAATGTTTGTATCTTTGTTAAAGATAAACAAATATAACAATATTATATAATTGAAATCAATTAAAGAAATAAAACAAACAGCAATAAATACAATTGATGAAGAGCTAAATGCTATTCAAAATCTTAAAAACCAAGTAAATGACGATTTTGCGAGGGCAGTTGAATTAATATACAAATCACAGGGACGAGTTATTATTACTGGTATTGGTAAGAGTGCAAATATTGCCTCTAAAATTGTTGCAACGCTAAATTCAACCGGAACGCCATCAATTTTTATGCATGCTGCCGATGCCATTCATGGAGATATAGGCATTATTCAAAAAAATGATATCATTATTTGTATTTCAAATAGTGGCAATACTCCGGAAATCAAAGTTTTAATTCCTTTACTTAAAATAAGGGGAAGTAAACTAATTGCCTTTACCGGGAACCTTGATTCATACCTGGCCAATCAGGCTGATTTTTTGATTAATACGAGTGTTGTTAAGGAGGCCTGTCCCAATAATCTTGTGCCGACATCTAGCACCACAGCACAACTTGTTATGGGCGATGCACTTGCTATTGCTTTGTTGGAATGCAGGGGTTTTTCGGTTGATGACTTCGCCAAATACCATCCCGGCGGGGCATTGGGCAAAAAGTTATATTTAAGGGTTGAGGATTTATACCCTCATAATGCTGCACCTGCCGTTAATGTAAATGATGACATTAAATCGACGATTATGGAAATTTCTTCCAATAGGTTAGGCGCTACTGCAGTTATAGATAATGGTAAGCTTGTCGGTATCATTACAGACGGCGACCTCAGGCGCATGCTCGAAAAAAACTATTCAATCGAAACTAAAAGAGCCGGAGATATAATGACCCCTTCCCCGTGCACAATAGACAAAGACACCCTGGTTGTTGATGCCCTGAGCACAATGCGCAAAAATAACATAACACAGCTTTTGGTTGTTGATGGCACTAAATATGTTGGGGTTATTCACTTACACGATATTCTAAAAGAGGGGATATTGTAAAATTCAGCTGAAAATTAGTGTTTTAACCAATCCTGTTTTTACTATTGTGAATCAATCAGAATAAATGATTATCCGAATTCGAAGGAATTGGATTCTTATTATAAATGTATCAGGTTAAGAAAAATAATTTGAATTTTATTAAATTATTGAAACGTCATACGAAAGTAAATAAAGATATAAGATTTTTTATCTGTCTCTTGTTTCTTCTGCTTGCCTATATTCATGGGACAGGGCAGGTTACAAAAATAATGGGTCATGTAAGAGATGCAGAAACCCAGGAACCAATCCCATTTACAAATATTTATTTTACAGGAACTACAATTGGGGTTACTTCCGATTTTGACGGGAACTTCTCTATTGAAACTAATTCTCCTTCCGATACATTAGTTGCTTCTTGTGTAGGGTATAAAATCCAATCCGTTATAATTATTAAAAACAAGTTCCAGGAAGTAAGCTTTGATCTTGAATCAAAAAATATTGATTTACCTGAGGTGGTAATCCTTGCAGGTGAAAATCCGGCTGAAATATTACTCCGGAAAATAATTGAAAACAAAACTACTAACAACAAGAAGGAATTTGAGGCATATCAATATGAGGCATACAATAAAATTCAGATCGATGCTAATAATCTGGGTGAACGATTTCAAAACAGACGAATATTAAGGCCATTCAGTTTTATCTTTGATTATATGGACACTTCCACAGTCAATGGTAAAACTTATCTTCCCATATTTTTATCAGAATCCCTGTCAGAATATTATTTCAGAAAAAATCCCAGGTCGGAGAAAGAAGTGATTAAAGCAGCACAAATTTCAGGAGTAGAAAATGAAAGTGTGTTACAATTCCTTGGGGAGATGTTTCAGAAATACAATTTTTATGATAATTATATTACCATCTTTCAAAAGAACTTCATTAGTCCCATAGCCAACTTTGGCCTGAGTCATTATAAGTATTACCTAATTGACAGCAGCTATAAAAAGGAAAAGTGGTGTTATAAAATTATGTTTAAACCACGCCGGAAACAGGAGATGACATTTACGGGTCATTTTTGGGTTCATGATACAACCTTTGCAATTAAATCATTCAATATAAAAATCGTGGATGATGCAAACATCAACTTTATTGATGATTTGGTTTTGATGCAGGAATTCGATTTTATTGATAATAAATACTGGATGGTTATTAAAGATCAGGGTATAGGCGATTTTAATATAGTAGAAAACACAAAAAAGACCCTGGGGTTTTTTGGAACAAAAACAACCACTTATAGAGATTTTGTCTTTAATAAGCTAAAAGATAAAAAGTTTTACTCACAACCTACTACTGTCATTGTTGAAGATAAAGCATACAATAAGGATGCAGATTTCTGGGATCAAAACCGGCATGATTCATTGACTGAAGATGAGAGGACGATCTACTACATGATTGACACATTAAAAAACCTTCCGGCAATCAAAACCTGGGTGGATATTATTGAAACTTTATTTACCGGGTATTATGAGTTGAATAAGATTGAAATTGGTCCCTACGGTTCCCTTGTAAGCTTTAATGATATCGAAGGAACACGCTTAAGAATCGGATGCAGAACAACACCCAAATTAAATGAGAAGTTCAGGATAGAAGGTCATATAGCTTATGGAACCAAAGATACAAAGGTAAAATATGGAGCAGGTATTTTGTATTTACCGAGTAAAAATCCAAGAAAGGCGTTCGGAGCTAATTACAAATACGATATTGAGCAGTTGGGCAACAGCCCGAATGCATTTCGGGAGGATTTCTTTTTTGCAGCCTTGCTAAGGCGTAATCCGGCTGACAAGCTTTCTATGACACATGAGTTTAGTACTTATTATGAACATGAGTGGTTTAATGGTTTTACCAATAAGATAAATTTTATACAAAAGGATATTATTCCGGTTGGTGACGCAGAAATAAAACTGAAAGATAGTAGCAATGATTCTCTATTTGTGAAAAATAGAATCATTACCTCTGAAATTCGTTTAGACTTGCGTTTTGCATTCAATGAAAAATTTATATTAGGTAATTACGAAAGGACAAGTGTCGGCACAAAATATCCAATATTAGAGTTATCCTATGGATATGGCATTCCTGACCTTCTGGGTGGAGAATACGAATATCATCGTATAAAAATTGGAATTCGACAATGGTTTAATGTTTTTAACATCGGATGGTCAAGATACATTGTTGAGGCAGGCAAGATTTGGGGAAAACTGCCATTTCCACTGCTTGAATTACATCCCGGAAATGAAACGTTTATTTTTGATGAATTTGCTTTCAACCTTATGAATTATTTTGAGTTTGTCAGTGATGAATATGTCAGTGTATATTATACCCATCATTTTGACGGACTTTTCTTAAATCACATTCCACTTCTTCGAAAATTAAAATGGCGCGAGGTTGTTTATGTACGAAGTGTTATAGGTAAATTAAGCCCTGAAAATGACAAATATAATGAGCTTCCAGGAATCACCCATACATTTAATAACAAAGATCCTTATTTTGAAACTGGAGTTGGCATTGAGAATATTTTTAAATTTGTCAGGATTGATGGAATATGGCGGTTATCACATTTAGACAACACCGGAGCAAATAATTTTGCGTTGTTCATTTCGTTATACTTTACTTTCTGATTATATATATCTTTGGTGTCTGGTTTTGTGAGTAATCCTCTTGGATAGTTGAAACGAGTTTTTGCATTTTTTGAGTTGAAATAGTGAAATAGTGGAAGATTGGAATGTTGGAATAATGATATAGTCAACTTGAACATCAAACTTTCCATTATTCCATAATTCCAGTACAGCAGAAAAATATTTTAATAAACATAAGTTTTAATCAACCCAGTTGAATTTATAAGAAACAACATAAATGATTCTTCGAACTGAAAATCTGGTAAAAAAATACAAAAGCCGTACGGTTGTCAAAAAAGTAACTGTTGAAGTAAAAAACGGTGAAATCGTGGGTTTGTTAGGTCCTAATGGCGCCGGTAAGACCACTACCTTTTACATGATCGTTGGGTTGATAAAACCGCTATCCGGGAAAATTTTTCTCGAAGACACTGACATTACAAATGAACCAATGTACAAGCGTGCGAAAAAAGGCATTGGTTATCTGCCACAGGAAGCTTCTGTTTTCAGGAAACTCAGTGTGGAAGATAACATCCTGGCCGTTTTACAATTTTCCGGACTATCAAAAGAACAACAAAAAGAAAGGCTTGAAGGATTGATTGAAGAATTTGGACTTAGCCACGTTCGGAAAAGCATGGGTATTCAGCTTTCGGGTGGTGAAAGACGGCGGACAGAAATTGCCAGGGCGCTGGCTGTAAATCCTAGTTTCATTCTCCTTGACGAACCTTTTGCAGGAGTTGACCCCATAGCAGTGGAAGATATCCAGACCATTGTCTCCAAACTTAAAGAAAAAAATATCGGTGTATTAATTACTGACCATAACGTACACGAAACCCTTTCAATTACTGACAGGGCATACTTGCTTTTCGAAGGTTCCATTCTAAAATCCGGAACCTCAGAAGAGTTGGCCGAAGATGAACATGTGAGGAAAGTTTATCTGGGAGAAAATTTTGAATTGAGAAGATAAAAATGAAATTCCTCCAAAGGAGATGAGAGGTATGCTGATTAAGAATCTTCCCCAACACTATTTCGTATTAACTCCCACGTTTTTTGAACATGCTCTTTTGTAACATTTGTCTGCCCGATAACCATTCGAAGTGTATAAATTCCATTTAGTTTTGTATGGGTTAAAAAAGCCTGTCCGCCTGAATTTATTTTATGCAGCAACTCCTCATTCAGCCTGTTAAGTTTTCCATTGTCTTTAATATTTTTTGGTTTGTACCGGAAACACAGAAGATTTAATGTGCGGGGAGTAACCATTTCAAAATTATTACTATCAATAATTTGTTGCTCCATTTCCTTAGCCAGTGTTATATGACACCTTATCTTTTCCTTCAGGCCTTCCACTCCAAAATTCCGTATAACAAACCATAATTTTAGCGCCCGGAACCGCCTTCCTAATTGAATTCCCCAATCCCTGTAATTATTAACCTCTCCCTGGGTTTTTGTTTTAAGGTACTCAGGGCTAATGCTAAAAGTGTTAATTAGGGTATCCTTGTCTTTAACAAAATAGGCTGAACAATCAAAATTGGTAAACATCCACTTATGAGGGTTAAAGACAAAACTATCTACTTTTTCGATTCCTTTGATCATCCATTTATATTCATCCAGCAATAGAGCCGTACCGGCATAAGCAGCATCTACATGCAGCCAGGTTTCATATTCTGATGCTATCTCTGCAATTTTGTCCAAAGGATCAATAGCTGTCGAGCCCGTTGTTCCAAGCGTTGCAAAAATACAAACCGGAAAAAAGTCGTCTTTTATATCTTTTTCAATAGCCTTTTTCAAAGCCACCGGATCCATCCTGAAATTTTCATCAACTTTAATTTTTACAAGGGACTGTCTTCCAAATCCTGCAATTTTCACGGCCTTCTCAATTGATGAATGGGTTTCTGTGGAACAGTAAATCCTGAATTTATTATGCGAAAATCCCTGCTCATTTATATGAAATTCGGAATGCTTTTCCCGTGCTGTCAATAATGCAACCAATGAAGCTGTTGACGCCGTATCCTGAATCACACCATGGAACTCATTAGGCAAACCGATCATATCTTTTATCCAGTTCAATACTTTTTCTTCAAGCTCTGCGGCAGCCGGTGATGTTTCCCATATCATACACTGTGCTCCCAGGGTGGATGTTAGCATCTCCGCCAAAAGAGAAGGATAACTGGAATTCGCCGGGAAATAACCAAAAAAGTTTGGACTTTGCCAATGCGTAATTCCAGGCATAAGGATATCTTTAAAATCATTGAATATCTGATCCATTTCCTCCGGATAAACAGGTGGATGTTCCGGAATCTTATTTAAAATATCGCCGGGTTTTAAATTTGATTTTACCGGGTATGAATCCACATTTTCAAGATAATCGGCCATCCAGTCGACAAATGCATGGGCTTGTTTTCTGAACTCTTCTGAATCAATCATGGGGTTATATTTATTTTTCCACTAATTTACAAAATACTCATTTAATTGAATAAATACAGGAATTTAAACTTCATTTCAATATTTTGTAAGTGAAATAAAACAATAAAAAAAGTCCCGCTAATAGCGGGACTCTAACCAAAAACCAATTTAAACCATGAAAACTACTAACGAATAATGATTCGTTTAACAGTATTCCCCTGGTAGTTTTCAAAAACAAGGAAATACAGGCCTTTATTCAAATGACTCAAATCTAAGTCAGTTTTAAAATTACCGTTTACTTCAATATTACTTCTCTCGTAAACCACTGAACTCAATGAGTTGAGCACTTTTATTGTCACATTCTCACTCGGAATTTCGCCTAATTCCACTGTAAAGATACCATTATTTGGATTAGGGTATATAGAAATATTTTCAATATTATTTTCTTTAATCTCTGTGCATACATTTACAGTAATATAATCTTCCAATGTAACAGAGTGTGAATCAATACCATCCGAAACTGTAAGTGTTACATCATAAACTCCTGCAGTGGCGTACATAACCATTGGATTCTGGAAAGTTGAACCGGATGGTGAACCACCCTCGAATGTCCATTCCCATGAAATTACATCCCCGGTTGACATATCATAAAATTCAACAACTTCATTTTCACAAATTTCAGTTGTATTGGAGCCAAAGAAAGCCGTTAAGGTAGTCGTAAATCCGAAAAATTCAAGATATGTAGCCATCAGTTCTTCTTTAGTAGAAGTACCATCATCCAAACCGCCAAATTCATGTGAGCATCCTATGGTTTTATAAGAACCGGCATCATTTGCAACACCTGTTCCGTAAGGAGGAGACTGATTCTTAAAAATAGCAAATGCATTGCCCGAAGCTTCAATATGATCAATCCAGTTATTATCACCAGAGTAGCTGAATGACATACCTTCGGTAAAGGTACTGGTTTGACCATTGATGGTACCCAGATCATCAGAACCATCATCAGTTGCATTAATACCAAACATATTATGTACGGCAGTTTGAGAATCGTAGTACCAGGTATCACCCCCTTCCATATAAAGATTTCCGCCATTGTTCAGATAAGTAGCCAGGGACTGACCCTCTGAAGAGGTAAGCACATGATTTTCAGAATAAATTCCGAGGCAAAGGAAAACAGATGAATACAAACTTAAATCAGCTGGAAAGGAGGTCATATATTCTGCAACCATCTCGTTGCTTGCAATAGCATCTTCCATACTTTGACCGGAATTTGTATTACCATCCAGATCAATTATAAGTACTGGAATTTGTCCCACAACCTCAATGAATGAACCTGATCCGGAAACACTTAAATCTCCTGTAATTAAAAGATTAAATGTTACAGCGTGTCCTGCAGGTGTACTGATATCGACATATATAGTAAATATTTGCTGTTCGTTTGATCCGGCAGTAATGTTTCCATAGGATTGTTGTCCCTGAACGATTGTTACATAAGGATCAGAACATGTTAATTCGCCTTCAATATTATAGGCATCCGATGAGCCTTCATTTATTACTTGTATAATGATGTCAACTGTTTCGCCCGGATCAATTGTACCGCTATTATTTCCGGTTGGGTCTGAAATAGTATATTCACCCAATTCCATAACAGGAGCATGCAAAGTAATAATTATTGTGCTTGTCCATGTGTCTTTGTTTCCATCGGTAAATTCCACTTCAAATATTACACTATGACCATCCGGGGCATCCTGAGCAACATCAATTGCAAAAGCGCCATCTCCGTTAACAATTTGTCCTGCTCCAATATCGCCATAAGTATATGAGTTATCAGTAATAATAATGTATTGGTCTGTTGTACTCAAAGTAGCATCAACACCAACAGCAGGAAGCGATCCGACATTTTCGGCGGAAATATTCAGTAAAACTGACTCACCGTAGTCAGCCTGTCCGTTGTTATTTCCGTTTGAATCATCTATTTCGCAATTTTCCACCACTATCCAGGCCTGGTTTGATGATGCAACAGTAACATCCTGGTAAATTGTTTCCAGGTTTAAGCCGGTTACAACCATTTTTGCAGTACCCGGAGTTAATGTATGATCAATAGTAACACTTCCGGTAGCATCGGTAACTCCTGCAAAATATTCATCATTCATAGAGAGACATACCATTGCACCTTCAAAAGGCCCATCAGGTCCACTAACAATTGTAGCAAATTGTATTCCAGCCATAACTGTTTCATTTGATAAAGCTATTGTACCCGGAACGTCAGAACGCGGTTGGGTGGAAGGATCACCAAACATAGTCCACGTTTTGGCAGTTTTCCAGTCGCTTGCCGAGCCTGCTTCGGTTGTCATAAGAACAAGCCCGTTGAAAATAATAGCTCCGAGAGTGGTACGCTGTTCAGTGGTGCTGATTCCATTTTGTCCCGGATGTGCGGAATAATCATAACCACCAATAAAAACATCCATAAAGTAATCCTGGCCTCTCATTGGTGGATCCCATGGTTGGCTGATGGTTGCTCCGAGGAACATAATAGCTCCCCCATTATTTTTTCTGGCCCATGCTTCAGCAAAACAAGTTCCGGTATGAAAGTCGCCATTATTACAAGCAACAGATACTATCCATGGCAACATATCTCCATTGGTTAAAGCGGCTACATTACTGTTACTGAAACCTGTTGTACCCCACGATGTCGGAGACCCATGTCCTGTATAATTAATAATACTTGTACCTCCGTTAACTGCATTATTTACCATTGTTATATTAGCACTGGGATCATAAATAGGATTGTATGAATCATACGTAAAAGGATCTAACTTATCATTCCAGATTACATCAAGATGTTCAAAATCATCTTCGCCGTCATCTCCGGGTCCTTGATTTGATGCTATACCTGTTGCAATATTATACCATGCACCTCCTATTTCAGGATTCTTTTCATAATTTATGATCTTATCAACCTGTACTGTTACATCGCTTGCAGAATTGGCCGAAATTCTTCCAATACAAATGTCGGGATAGTCATCATTACCGGCAACACAGCCAAGTTGCGGATCCATAGGAAATCCTCCGCTATACAGGTCACATTTAATATCGGCCCAATCACCAACAAGCTGAACATATAACAGATTATTATTTGCGTTATAAGCATCCTGTACATTTGTTTTAACATTTGTATTTGTAGCAACAACTTCCAAAGTTACATTGTAACCTTTTTCCATTTTCCAATAGATATAAGGCTGAATTGCTGTTTCGTCTCGATCGGTACAAATTACCAGTATATCTCCGTATTCACCTATTGTTAAGTCATCCTTTGATTGTTCATAATTAATAAACAAAGATTTATAAATACCATCCATTTCCCTGAGAACTGTTTCAGGTGTTGTTTCTAAAGGATTAACGGAGGTAGTTTCATTTTCAACAAGTTGAACCGTTACATTTTTATAAACACGAAGCACTTGCTTAACCGCATTATACCTGAAAGGATAAACATATACTGTAGTTCCCCTAATATCCTTTATAATAAATGGACTTGTATTGTTTGCCAGGTTTTGAGGATACCATTCATCCCTAAGTGAGCTTGGGCTTATTTCGTAAGGAACGGTAGAAGGATCCTGATCCCTGTAAATCACTCCTCTTGAAGGCAACATCGGATACTCCAATGAGTACTCTTCATACTCACCCTCAATAATCTCAAGGGTAACATTTTTTTCAGCAGCCAACTGCACAGTAGCACTGATATAGGGTAGCTGGGCAAATCCTTTTAGTTTAGTGTAAATGCTTGAACCAAATTCAATATTGGAATAAGTGATCCCATCGTGAGTTACTTCTGAGATATCATATTCTCCTAAATCAAAATTTAATTCATAAATACCATTGGCCGGCTGATCAAATGTAACATCAAAACCATCAGCGGCATAAATACTAAAAATACTAAAAGTGAAAATAAGGGTAACAATAAATTTTTTCATGATCATATGCTTTAAAATGAAAGAATTCCCCGAATGAACCAGGGAATTCAAATATTAAGATTATTTTATTTTTTAATTAGACTTTATAATCCGTTTTACAATTGTATAATCAGAAGTTTCAATTTTGCAATAATAAATACCTGTTTCAAGGCGATTAGCTTCAAAAGTGATCCTGTGATTCCCCACTTGTTTTGCAGGATTATTTTCAAGGATATGAATTTGCTGTCCAATAGTATTATAGATACTGATCTTAACTTCTGACACTGAATTAATAGAATAATCCAATGTAAATTGACCATTAAATGGATTTGGATATATATTTACTTTCTGTCCATCAACAATCTCAATCAATCCTGTATAGATAAAGTAATAAGAATCAGATGGCTCCGACTCACAGCCAAATTCGTTTGTAACAATGACATAATAGTCATCAGTTACTGTAGGTGCATAAGATTGATTCGTTGCTCCCGGTATCATACCAGATGTATTGTACCATTGATTACCTGATGCAGCACTTGATACCAAAACATTGCCTTGCTGTTGTATTGTTGGGGTATCAGGTGTTGGATTAACAGTAACAGTCACATCACCTGTAACTGTGCCGTCACCATCATCAACCACTACATAATAAGTGGTTGTATATTCAGGGGTTGCAACAGGATTTGCAATTGTCGGATCACTTAATCCATCCTCCGGCAACCATTCGTAAGTATAATTTCCTGTCCCGCCCATTGCAAAAGCATTGAGCTGTGAACTTTCACCGGCACAAATTTCTGTTGGATTTCCGGAGACTACAACTCCAAGAGGAGCAACACCGGCAAACGATGGGAATACAATATAATCTACCCAGGCACAATCACTACCATTGGATTCAGAATAATCTTTTTCATATGCCCATTTAAAAGTATGCGTACCCGCAGTTACATCATAAGAAACTTCATCCCAGGACACTTCACCTGCCCATTCATCTTGTTGCACATTATCAATATAAAATCTCAGATAATCATAATTGGGCTCAGAAGATACTTTACAGAAAAATGAGATTTGATCATCATTTGTAACTTCAATGGTAATATATAGCACGGATGTTTGTTCATCACCAATATCACCTGATTTGGCACAATAAACTCCTTCATAAGGATTCGCTTCATCAATAATCCAGTCAGCATTTCCGGAAAATTCCCATTCATAGTTTGCAAATCCACCTGATTCAAAATCTTCAACAACCAACCCAATACTCATAGCTAAGATAGTATTAGCAGAATAAGGATCAGATTCAACTGTATAATCAAGCTGAACCACATCCCCAATTTGCGCTGAGGGATCAATGGTTACATTGATAACTGCATCCTCGCTACCTCCGATTGTAATTGTTCCAATATCATATGAGGAAGTATTAACAGTAATTAAGCTGCTTGCAGCAAGGGCTGTAGCAATTGTATTTAAAGCATCACATCCTCCTTCGTTCATATTTGAAATAATGATGTCAGCATTCTCACCCGGATCCAACCTGCCGTTATTATTTCCATAACTATCATCAATGAAGAAAGTACCAATGGTAAGAACCGGAGAATTCAATGTTATATTGAACATGGAATTCCAGGTGTCTGTTCCGTCAGTCACTTCCAAATCAAAAGAAACAACATGCTGATCTTCTATAATATCATTTACGGTAAACTCAAAGGCACCAGCTTGCATTGAAGTTGCACCGGCAGGAATATCCGGCCAGCTGGTTGTAGCGTTGTCCAGCGTTACATTTTCATCATCTGTTGAAATTGTAGCAGTCAGGTTATTGGCTGTTACACTACCGAGGTTCTCGAGGGTAACATCCAACAGGATATTTTCACCGAAATCAACATTTCCATTACCATTTCCATTACTGTCATCAATTTCAAATTCATTCAGCAATACATAAGCAGTAGTTGGAGATGCAACCGTTACGGTTCCTATATAAGGTTTCAGGTTCTGACCGGTGATAATCACATCAGCTGTTCCGGGTACAACTATCGGTTCAAACATATTAACTTCAGCGTAACCGGTTTCATCGGCAATAGCACAGCCGTGAAGCGCTCCATCCATAGAGATAGCAACATAAGCATAAGGATCAGTAGTAACCGGGAAAGTAGTAGAAGCCAACGGCATTAACGGCTGGTAGTTAGCAGTTGCATCAGGTGGTTGTGAGAAATATATCATCACAGAAGGATCACCCATTAAGTGATAAATCTCCCAGTAATAGGTTTGAGCTCCCCCTGCCTGTGTTACAGCAAGGTTACCTGCCGGAGACATTTGTCCCTGAGTTACATACCACTCATCTAATGGTTCACCATTATCATGAAAGGTACGGTCATAAGCTCCGAGATGATCTGGATTATAAGTCGGATTTGCTGAGACTGATTCAAACCCAACACCCCACCAATAATCTTCATCCCAGTAAGTACTGGCAGAACCTCCAATATATCCTAATGCTCCTTTATCAACAGCCCTGAGGAGAGTTTCACCAAAGCAGGTATAAGTAAAATCGTTTGATGAGCAGCAGTTACCCACCATCAAAGGATATTTGTGGGCATTTTGCAATTGTGATACATGATTATTCGTAAAATTTGGATCACCCCATCCCTGGTAATTACAGTGTGCAGTATAATTGGCATACGCTACTCCATCGCTTACATTTTGACGAATGTTTTGGGAATAATTGCCCCCACCCGGTTCCGGTTGGAGATATGTATGAGAATATAAACCATGTGCGGCATTGAAATAGTAAGTTGTACCGTAATTAATTTGCCCATTCCCCCAGGTTAAAGCATGGGAAGCATCCGCTCCAGCCACCATTACTACTTC
The DNA here is from genome assembly GCA_030596605.1 of Bacteroidales bacterium. Classification (GTDB taxonomy): domain Bacteria; phylum Bacteroidota; class Bacteroidia; order Bacteroidales; family JAADJA01; genus JAADJA01. The sequence continues at coordinate 15,374 of JAUVJI010000015.1, read as the reverse complement.
ATCCAGGAAAGTCGGATCAGGAAACAGATACTGTTCATATTCCAGTGTCTTGTCAATCTGGGGTTGCAATTCACTCAGGTTATTAGCAGAAAATCTTCCGTAGTAACATTCGGGATATATATCGCCGCCACCGTCATAAGTACAGTAATAAAGGTCGGTAACATGTCCACCGCTGTTAAAAGCAGGAATTTGGGCTACATCACCAACAAAAAGCACAAAACTTTGTGCATTATAACCTGTGGGAGGATTATCGTAAAAATCCTCTAAATAATTCTTTATTGAGGTTGTTGTGGTTCCAACAGTAGGATCATCGGTATAAGCCTCAACAACATAAAATCCTTTTTTAGTTTTCCATTCAACTAAAGGTTGAAGTGCTGATTCAAACATCGGATCAGCAACAATAATATAAGTTACAGGCTCATCGGTAATAAGTTCTTTTCCATTGATTGGTTTGTAATTCATTAACTCACCATATATTCCTTCAAAGTAAGGAGAGAACATATCTTCCTTCATTTGAATGGTTGATTGAATATCACCACCGGTAAAATTTATTCTTACTTCAAGATTGTCAACTACTTTAATTGTATTTTGAACAGGATTATATTGAACAGGAGCAATTTCGACCCTTGCCATTCTAACTCCCCGCATCACACCCAGATCCACAACTGTAACCAATTCCTGGCCTAAATAACTATCTTGTGTGTATATGTCCTTGTTATAAACAAACTCAACATCTTCAGGATCATCGCTCTTCGATAAGGAGGGCTGAGTAGGAATTAAATAATCGTAAACTCCGTAGTCTGAGAGGTTAAATTCACTATAATTTTGAGAAATGATCTCAATATTAAAATCGGCATTTAATGGAACCTCTATCAATCTTTTAATTACAGGAAGTTGAGGATCTCCCAATATGACTGATTTTCCATAGTTCTCAATATTAAGCAGAGTAAAATAGCCTTCTTTGGTTTTAACATCCACTAATCCAATATCAGATATTGTGTTCGTAATACTAATGAATGAATATGTGTTTTCATTCATTTTAAGGCTGTTTGAAACATTGTTGTTTACCACAATATTCCCGGCCAAAACAGATCCGGAAATAAACACAAACAACAGTATAAGTGATTGAATTCTTCCAAATAGAGTAGTCTTCTTCATTGCCATTTATTTAAAAGTTAATAAACTGATTTCTTTTTGTTTAGAGGGGTGCAAAATTACTTATTCCCCATAAAAAAACCTAATTGCAAAAGTTAGACAATTAAGGGCTATAAAAGGTTGCAATGTTTTTACTTTTTATTGACTTTTGAGAAAGTCGGAAATTCGCTGCTGTAAATACCTGGAAGATATTTGTTTAACAGGATACCAGGCTGCAACCAAACCTATCAGAGAAACAATACCAAAAACAGCGAGTATATCCAGAGTCTCAACCTTCACAGGATAATAAGGAACAATAAAAGCATTGGCCTCGCTGCCCAGTTTAATCAATCCAAATTTCATTTGTATCTGGCAAAGCAAATAGCCCAGAATTAATCCTGACACTGATCCGATAAATGTTATCAGTAATCCTTCGTTAAGAAATATTCTTTTTATCCGTTTCCCGGTAGCGCCCATGCTAAATATTACAGCAATGTCTTTTCTTTTATCAAGTATCAACATTGATAGTGAGCCGACAACGTTGAATGCAGCGATAATTAAGATAAAAGTTAAAATGAAGAATATGGCCCATTTTTCCGACTTCATGATTTTATACAAAAGTTCCTGTTGCTGGAACCTGTTTTTCACCAAATAGTTATCACCTATGGTTTTTTCAATTTGCGCCTGAATATTATCAAGATCGGCATCTTGATCCAACCTAATTTCAAGTCCTGTAACTTCAGTAGTATATTCAAGCAATTTTCTCGCAAAATCTATCGGGACAATGACATATTTTGAATCAACTTCCTGTTGAACTGAAAATACTGCCGATGGTATAAGAAAACCTGAATTAAAAGATTGGTCAATAGTAGTAAGTCGTTTTTTAGTTCGCTTTGGGAGATATACTTGTAATGGGTTATTAAAATCATTGATTTTTATTCCAAGGGAATAAGCCACCAAATAGCCCATTACAGTGAAATCCACATTTTCACCTTTCAATATAAAATTGCCATCAACCAACATGGAGTCCAAAGGATTGTTATTCAGAAAATCATTGCTTACCCCTTTTAAAGCAACAATATGTTGTTCTGATTTGTATTTCAACAAAGCATTCTCCTCAACAACTTCAGTATAGCTTATAACACCGGGTATACTTCTGATTTTATCTTCTGGAAATTTATCTGCATCGAAAGTTTTGCCTTCTTTAATTGTAATGAGTAAATCCGGATCAAATGTATTATAAAGTGATTTTACCAGATCTTCAAAGCCATTAAAAACACTCAAGACAACAATAAGAGCCATTGTTCCAACGGTTACACCAACTACAGAAATCCCCGAGATAATATTAATTATGTTATGCGACTTTTTTGAGAAAAGATACCGCTTTGCTATGTAAAAGGGGAAGTTCATTAATAAAGTGCCTAAAGTTTAAAGTACTTAAAGTGAGCTAAAGTTATAAAAAAATAATCTAAAATCAATAACATAAAATTTGAATAATTCTTTACTTCCAGGCTTTGACAATTAATCCTGTACCAGTCTTATGAGTAAATGAAACATCTAAGTAATTCAATATTAATGATACCGGGAAAGTGATAAAATAATAGACCGGCAGGATAATAAAAAACAACTTTGAGGCATTAAGCATCAGGATTGGGTATTTCATTGACAATTTCCATGAAATTTTGCCAGGTGTGCCATAGTTGTAATAAGCTTCCGTTTTATTAAATCCTGCTGTTTTAAGTTTATCCTGGATTTCATCAATATTATAACCATCCCGAACGTGTTCATCAATAAACGATTCATGGTTGTGATCATGTACATCCGATCCACCCTGGTCTGAAGGCGTAGAAATCAAAACCATACCACCTGGTTTTAATGATGCATAAAAATTTCTGAATACCTCTACATCTTCCAGAATATGCTCCATAACATCAACTGAGAGGATCAGGTCTTTGTCACCATCAGTTCGATATTTGGACAAATCTTCTACACTAAATGAAACATTTGTTCTGTCGATCTTGTTAAAAAATTTACTGCAATCTTCTATTTGTTCCTCCTTAACATCCACCCCTTTTATTTGCCATTTATTGTTTTTCCCGGATATATAAAAAACATACTGGCCAAATCCGGAACCGGCATCTAAAATTTGAATATCATCCTTCCTCCCTTTTGCCCATTTTCTGACTTCCTTTTTAACATGCCAGGTACGCAGTAATAGTAAATCAAGCAGCTTGTAAAACAGCTTTCTAAGAAAAGGCTGTTTATTAAAAACTTCACCTAATGCTCTTTTAATGGGATCGTACTGCATTTTAAATTTTAAATTTTGAATAGTTGGTTTAGTCATCAAGTAACCGTTCAATGTTTTCAATATAGTCTAATGAATCATCCAGATAAAAACTTAATTCAGGAACAACTCTGACCTGCCTGCCGATTCGCTGTCCAAGTTTATATCTTATTTCTCTTGTATGAACTTGAATCTGCTCCAATAATCCATCCTTATTCTCAATTGCAAATAAACTCAGATAAACCCTGGCCATTGAAAGATCGGGGGTTACATGCACTTTCGTTACAGTTATCATCGCACCCCTGAACAAATTTTTACTTTCACGCTGAAAAATTTCTCCCAGGTCTTTCTGTAATAGTTTAGATACTTTAAGTTGTCGGGTTGATTCCATGTTGCAAAAATAAGATTATCTTTTTTACTATTTTTGCCTACCTTCAAATAAACGATTAGAAATGAGAAGTATTTGTGTATTTTGCGGATCCAGTACAGGCAAGAATGAAATTTATAAAACAGCTACCAGGCAGTTTGGACATTTAATCAGCCAGGAAAATCTGACCCTGGTTTATGGTGGAGGAAAAGTTGGCCTTATGGGCATTTTAGCCGATGCTGTTATTGAAACCGGCGGGCAAAGCATAGGTGTTATCCCGCAAAGTATTGTTGATCTTGAAATTGCCCATGACCAGTTAACAGAATTATTTATCGTAGATAGCATGTCGGAACGCAAGATAAAAATGACAGAGATATCAGATGCTTTTGTAGCGCTTCCGGGTGGATTTGGAACATTGGATGAACTGGCAGAAGTTTTAACTTACAATCAGTTAAGGATCATTGACAAACCTGTTGGGTTGTTGAATGTAAACGGCTATTTCGATTCACTGATAAAATTTCTTGATCACTCAGTCAATGAAAGGTTTGTTCGGGAAGAACACCGTAATAATATTTTCATCTCCAACAATGCAGATGAATTATTAAATATGCTAAGAGATTATCAACCAGTCACTATTGCAAAATGGATACGTGATATAAAAGATGAAAGTTCACTGAATTAAAGTTAGCTATAGAATTTATATGTAATAATATTTATAGTAAACCAGAAACAGCTTCATGACAGTTATTGGCATTACAGGCACATTGGGCTCGGGAAAAGGAACAATTGTAGAATACCTTGTTAAGGAAAAAGGATTTACTCATTTTTCAGTCAGGCAGTTTATACTTGAGGAAATCAACAAAAGGAATTTACCTGAAAACAGGGATAGCATGGTGATAGTAGCCAATGACCTGCGTAAAAGTAATTCACCTTCATTTATTACCGACCAACTCTATGAACAGTCATTGAAACAAAGTCAAAATGCGATCATAGAAAGTATCCGGACTCCCGGTGAGGCAGAATCATTAAAAGCAAAAGGAAAATTTTATCTCTTTGCTGTGGATGCTGATCCCAGGATACGCTACGAACGCATAAAATTGCGTAATTCTGAAACCGATCAAATTGATTTTAATACTTTTATTGCCAACGAAAAAAGAGAAATGACCGCTACCGATCCCAGCAAACAAAATCTAAGCAAATGCCGTGAAATGGCAGATTTTATTTTTATTAACGATGGGAGCATTGAAGATTTGTTTTTAGAAGTTGAGAAAGTTTTAAAACAAATAGATATAGATTCAAATTCAAAATATATGAAAGGTTCACGCAAAGATCGCTGAGTAAACCGCAAAGACCGCAAAATATCTTCATCGTATCTTTGCGACCTTTGCGATCCCGATGGCTATCGGGACTTTGCGGCCTTTGCGTGAAGACAATAATGCAAAAATGACAAAACAAACCAACAAACATATCCGTCCTTCCTGGGATGTATATTTTATGGATTTAGCTCATTCGGTATCCAAAAGGGCTACCTGCGACCGGGGACGGGCAGGATGCGTGATTGTTCGCGACAAGCAAATTTTGGTGACCGGATATGTAGGCTCGCCCCGCGGATTACAACATTGTGATGATGTAGGGCACTTATTCAAAAAAATAATCCATGAAGATGGTTCAGTTACGCAACATTGCGTACGAACAGTACATGCCGAGCAAAATGCCATTGCCCAGGCTGCCCGAAGAGGAATAGCTTTAGATGGTGGTACTATTTATGTACGAATGACCCCCTGCCGCACTTGTGCTATGCTGATTATCAACTGTGGAATTGAAAGGGTGGTTTGTGAAAAAAAATACCATGCAGGCAAAGAAACCGAAGAAATGTTTAAAGAAGCCGGAATTAAACTGGATTATTTTTCGGAGGATTTACTTGAGTATCCCGACCAATAACCTGAATATTTATTTATTGATAACATTTTGCAGGGAGGATTGAATATCAATCAACCCAAACACATGTGCAATGGTTAGTAAAATTACCGCAACAATCACCCATCTCACAAAATTTGCACCTTTTTTAACTGCCAGTCGTGAAGCGATCAATGCGCCAGCCACATTGCCAATGGAAAGCACCAGGCCATAATAAAGATTTACCTGACCATGTATCAGAAATACCACTAGGATCACCGGTGCCCATATCAGAATAATAAATACTTTGATGGCATTGGCTTTTACCAAATCGTACCCTGCTCCTAAAACGATTCCTGCTAGCAAAGCATAACCCACACCCATATGCAAAAAGCCGCCATAAATACCGATAAAAAAGAAAAGTATAAATTGCCCGACAGTAACTTTTTTCTCCTGTAATTCTTTTTTCCCTTTTAACCAGCGTTGTGGTTTGTACAGGATTACAAACATCATGATGAGCATCACAATGGCAATGGCTTTTTCAATAACTTCTTCATTCAGGTCAACTGCAATCCATGCACCAATAACTGAGCCGATGGTTGCCGGAATGGCCAGCCAGAATCCCTTTTTATGATCCAGTACTTTTTGTTGCTTGAAGCTTCCAACAGCTGCAATGTTCTGGATGAATATGGCTACCCGGTTGGTACCATTTGCCACATTAGCAGGTAATCCAAGGAACATTAATATGGACAGTGAAATAATGGAACCTCCGCCTGCGAGGGTATTGATGAATCCTACCAGGAGGCCTGAAATGATAAGAATTATTATTTCAATTAAAGTCATTTATAATAAAATTTCGCTAAAGCCAGTAACTATTCAACTTTTTTCCCAAATATCACCACAATAAAATATAAAACAATCAAATTTACAACAAACAGTATATATGAAGGTACACCATATTCAGCGGGCAGGGTTCCTAAAAATGTAGCGACCAAACCAACTGTAAGTGCATAAGGTAATTGTGTTCGAACATGTTCGATATGATTACAAGAACTGGCTAATGAACTCAAAATGGTGGTATCAGAAATGGGTGAACAATGATCCCCCAGAACTGAACCAGCCAAAACCGTAGAAACAACATTGTAAAAAATAGCCATCGACTGGTCATAATCCATACCATATTCCTGTGCAATTAACCAGGAAGATGGTAATATCAAAGGATATAAAATGGCCATAGTGCCCCAGGATGATCCGGTTGCAAAAGCAACAAGCGCTGCCAGAATAAAAGTAATGGAAGGGATTAAATAGGGAGTAATATTTATTTCTAACAGGATTCCCGATATAAAGTCAGCAGTATGCATATATTGGGTGATTAGCGCGAGAGACCATGCCAATACAAGGATCAGGATAGCTGTTACCATTGTTTTAAATCCCTTTACAAGACTGTCAACGCTTTGTTTCAAGCTCATTATTTTTTGACATGTTGTCAATATAACTGCAACCAATACGCCTGCAAGAGAAGACCATAATAAGGCCTTATATGAATCAGCATGTCCGATTACATTGGATAAGTTTTTTGGGAAACCGATTTCAGAATTCCAATCCACATTATTTAATCCGGTGCTGATCAATCCTATTATCGTTCCGGCTATGATAACAATTACCGGGATCACGGCATTATACCACTTCTCTTTATCTGTATGAAAACTTTCCGTATCAGTATGAACCTGCGGATGAATTTTAGCAACTCCATTCCTCCTGGCTTTACGTTCAGCATTCAGCATAGGCCCGAATTCCCGCTTTTTGTATATAAGTAATAAAACAAACAAAAGCGTCAGGATTGGGTAAAACGAATATTTTAAGGAATTTAAAAATATATCGTATGCTGTTTCATCCAGTCCAATTGTATTAATCCCATCCTGGATATAGCTAAGTTCGGCACCAATCCAGGTTGTAACAAAGGCAATTGCTGTAATAGGAGCCGCTGTGGAATCAACGATATAACTTAGTTTTTCCCGTGATATTTTCAACCTGTCTGTTACAGGACGCATGGTATTTCCAACAACCAGTGTGTTGGCATAGTCATCAAAAAATATTACAATGCCCATTAGCCAGGTTACAAACTGTCCGGATCTTGGACTGTTGGCATACCGGGATAAAATATTAACAATTCCTTTCATTCCGCCATTTTCTGAAATCAATGCAACCATTGCCCCTATCATCATTGAAAAAACGATGACAGATAAATGAGCGCTATTGTTGAGTGATTCCAAAATATACACATCAATTATGGAAAATAATCCAAGGAATATAGCCTGCCAAAAAGCAAAACCCTGGTAATATGTAATGATTACCGAACCAACCATTAGCCCGATAAAAAGTGCAGAGAAAACCTCCCTGAAAACCAACGCCATCAAAATTGCTATTAAAGGAGGTAGGACCGACATCCACAAGGGTATCGGAGTAATCATTTTGGAAAAGGGTGTGTTTCCGATTGCAATTTTTAATTCTTCTTTTTCTGTAAACTTATATTCCAATTTTCCGACACCTCTCTCAAAAATCAATTCTATTTTTTTTCCGTTAATATTCACTGGGACAGTATCTAACTGAGTACTGATTAAGGAAGGTATTGTAATAGTTATATCTACCGGAATATTCTGGACTATTACTTTTGGTATGTCAGTGGAAAAATCGTGAGGTGTTTGACCCCATACCTTTGCATTAATAAAAAGGACAGAAATGAAAAAAAAGAAAATTAAGAAGAGATACCTATTTCTCACCAGGAAATTTTTCGGTAAAAATAAGGAAGAATTTTAATTCCTGAATAACTTAATGATATCGTTCCCATTTGCAAAGATCAACAAGGCAAATAATAATACCATTCCCGTAATCTGTGCGTATTCCATAAACTTATCACTTGGTTTTCTTCGTGTAATGATCTCATACATTAAGAACATCACATGGCCTCCGTCGAGAGCAGGAATAGGAAGTACATTTAATATGGCAAGCATAATGGAAAGAAATGCTGTTAATGTCCAGAAACTTTGCCAGTGCCACTGAGCCGGAAAAATACTTCCAATGGTAATAAAACCTCCAACCGATTCATAAGCCTTAATATCAGGATTAAATAGTAATTTTAATTGTTTGAGATAATTCCCTACACCTTTGTATGCCTTAACAACTCCTGCAGGTATTGCAGTGAAAATCGAATAATTTACTTTACTGAACTCAAAATAATTTTCAAGAGGCTTCCTGAAGATACCTAATTTACCTTCATTGGGAACGGTAACATTTATATCAACAGTATCAGAACTTCTAAGAATGGAAACTTTAATCTCTTCATTTTTATGCTTTTGTAATTCATTATAGAAATCATAAAAGTACTCAGTAGGTTTGTCATTCAAAGCAATGATCTTGTCATCAATTTGTATTCCTGCTTCTCTGCCTGCTGATTTTTTGGTAAAGTCACCAACCTCAAACGGCACCCTGAAAGAAATAAAATCAGGTGATTTATGCTTTATTAATTTCGCAAGGAAACCATCCGGAATTTCAAGATTTATTTTTTGACCATTTCTCTCTACCTGAATAGTTTTTGCATCGTCAAGAATTATTTTCTCAGGAATTTTATTGAATTTTTCAATGTATTCATTGTCGATGGATAAAATTTTATCACCATCCCTCAAACCGGTTTCCATAGCCAGTGAGTCAACCTTAATTCCATATTTCACCTCTGAGGTAGGCAGGTATTCTTCACCCCATGTAACTAACATGAATATGTAAATTAAAATAGCTAGTATAATATTCATGGTCACCCCACCCAGCATAATAATTAATCTTTGCCATGTGGGTTTACTACGGAATTCCCAGGATTGTGGCGGTTTATTCAATTGCTCTTTGTCCATAGATTCGTCAATCATTCCGGCTATCTTTACATATCCTCCCAAGGGTAACCAGCCAACTCCATATTCAGTTTCGCCATACTTAAATTTGAATATTGAGAACCAGGGGTTAAAAAACAAATAAAACTTTTCCACCCTTGTTTTAAAAGCTTTGGCAGCTAAAAAATGTCCCAATTCATGTATGATGACGAGAATGGATAAACTAAGTACAAACTGCAATATTTTTATTACGACTTCCATTAATGGCTTAATTAATTTTTATAAGTTCAAATAAACGATTCTTTTGCTAAAATGTTTTGCCTAATTTATTCAATTCATTAATAATTTTTCGAGCTTGCTCCCGTGTTTCAAAATCAACATCAATATAATCCTGAATAGTAGGGGTTTTAATAAAACCTGCCAACTCAATGCATTTCTCAATTACAACCGGCATTTGCAAAAAACTGATCCGGTTATTTAAAAATGCATCCACGGCTATTTCATTGGCAGCATTCAACACACACGGCAAATTGCCACCTCTTTCAAGCGCAAAAAAAGCGAGTGCAAGATTACGAAATTTTTTAATATCAGGTATTTGAAAAGTAAATTCCTGTATTTCTGAAAAATTTAAGCGGGGAAAATCATTGCTTAGTCTTTCTGGATAACTCAAGGCGTATTGAATCGGCATTCTCATATCCGGCAAACTCATCTGGGCTTTCATAGAACCATCCCTGAATTGAACAATTGAATGAATAATGGATTGTGGATGGATAACAACTTCTATTTGTTTCATGGATAAACCAAACAACCATTTTGCTTCAATTACTTCTAATCCTTTGTTTATTAATGATGCCGAGTCAATGGTAATTTTATTACCCATATTCCAATTTGGATGATTCAAGGCATCTTTTATTGTAACTTTTTCCAGTTCTTTCAGACTTAAATTTCTGAAAGGCCCACCTGAAGCTGTAAGATAGATCTTTTCGACATCTTCTGGATTTTCACCTGTTAAGCATTGAAAAATGGCCGAGTGTTCAGAATCAATCGGAATTATTGAAACTCTGTTTTCAACAGCGAGTTTGGTTACCATTTCACCTGCAACAACAAGGGATTCCTTATTGGCGAGGGCAATTTGCTTTTTAGCCTTAATAGCATGTATTGTTGGCAATAATCCGGCAAACCCAACCATGGCAATCAAAACTATATCTATCGAATCCATTTCAACTATCTGCCGGATGGATTCTTCGCCTGCAAAAACTTTTATATCGTAAGGGTCAAGGGCGTTAAAAACTTGTTTATACAAATCCTCCTTACCAATAACTACCGAATTAGGTTTATATTTTAATGCCTGTTGAACAAGCAAATCAGAATTTTTCAGTGCAGAAAGCACCTCCAGTTCAAACTTGTCGGTATGCTGATCAATTACTTCCAGCGCCTGAGTTCCGATTGAACCTGTTGATCCTAATATGGCTATTCGCTTTTTCAACTATGGATTAACTCATTAAAATGCTATGTAGTCCTCTGGATTTACCGGTGTCCCATTGTACCATAATTCAAAGTGCAAATGTGGCCCGGTAGTTAGCTCTCCTGATTCACCAACGATGGCAATCGGTTCGCCTGCTTTAACAAAATTTCCCTGTTGCTTGAGCAGTACTGAATTATGCTTATATGATGAAATAAATTTCCCCTTGTGCTGGATGGTTATTACGTAACCTGTTTCCAGGGTCCAGCCGGCAAAAATTACTGTTCCCTCCAATGTTGCTTTAACAGCTTCGTTTTGTTTTGAAACGATATCAATTCCGTAATGCTGCTTCACAAGGTCAAATTCATTCGTAATTATACCTTTTAAAGGGATAAAAAAGTTAAAACTACTCAACGGAGATGTAGCAGTGGAAAGCTCTTCATTGTCATTATAGTATAAGTCATAGGATGTTTCGTTCTCATATTCCTGCCGCAAAATTGAATCCTCCTTTGAATGTGTATATTGAATTTTGTTATAATTCCCATCCTGAACATTTTGTATAGCAGTATCCTCTTCTATCTCTTTTCCATCAATTATATTTTTTATATTTTGAATATAAATACTTTTCTGGCGAAAATCAACTTCAAGTGAATCTGTTATCCGTTTTAATTCGCTAACGCGTTTTGTAAGGGTTACATCAGTATAGCCGGGAATATACTCCCTTAGCGGAGTAAAGGCGATAAGAAAAGTGGTGGCAACTATTAATATAATGGCTACGGTTCCTATTGTAACAAAAACATTGAGCCGGGATAACCGGAAGGAAATTTTTTCTTCAAAAGTTTCTTCATTACTGATGACGAGCCTGTACTTATTCCGGAGTTTGTATATCCAGAATTTCTTTTTTCTTTTTTTAGAAGAATCTGCCATAAACCACTATAAATTCAAAGATGCAAAGATACCTGATTTTAAAATACTAATTCAAATACCCTGTTTTTAGTAATATTTATTCTAAGAGCAACTAAAAAAATTCAATTTCATTATACATTTCAATAATTTTATAAGCTAATTAGGTAAAATAAAATATTTTTGCAAAAAATAAGTTAAATAGTTGAAATCAGGTAAATAAGCAGCAAATTAACAGGAAACCATCTTGATCCGGCAAAAATCATATAAAATAATCCAACTGATTCTGGTCATTCTCACAATAACCAGTTTTTCCTGTTCGACCAAAAAAAACACATTCATCCGCAGGGCTTACCACAATCTGACCGGGCATTACAACATGTTTTGGAATGGTAGGGAAAGCTATCGCGAAGGGGTGGACATTATGGAAGAATCTGTACAAGACAACTACAATAAGGTTCTTCCCATATTTAATTACGGAACTGAGGCTGAGGCACAATCCCTTAATCCATATATGGACAAAGCCATTGAAAAAGCTTCCATCAATATTCAAAGGCATTCAATGTTTTTTAGCAGGAAAGAATGGGTCAGATGGATTGATGACAGTTACATGCTCATTGGATTATCATACTTTCATAAGCAGGAATACAACAAAGCCCGGCGTACTTTTGAATTTGTCATAAATGAATACAAGGAAAACGAGATTAAATATGAAGCCATGCTTTGGTTATGCAATAGTTATAATCAACTGGGAAAATATAAACGGGCCCAATCAATATTGGATAATCTTCAGAATGAAATAAATAAAAATCCCAAAATAGACAATAAGGTTCAAAAGGCCCTTCCCCTGGTGCGGGCAGATCTATATATATATCAGGAAAAATACAGCAACGCAATTGAGCCCTTAATTGATGCCTTATATTTGAACCAAAAGAAATCAATTGATAGCCGGGTTCGATTTATTCTCGGCCAGATATATCAAGATCAGGATGAACTTTACAAAGCTTCTGATTACTACAGGCAGGTTATCAAAAAAAATCCACCTTATGAAATGGCTTTTAATGCTGCCATTAATCTTGCGAAATGTTATGATACCCGCTATGAAGATAACAGTAAAGACATTGTAAAGAAGCTCAGGAAAATGCTAAAGGAGGATAAAAATAAAGATTTTCTCGATCAAATATATTATGCTCTTTCCGATATAGCATTTAAGGATGGAATTGATACTCTGGCCATTGATTATTTAAGATTATCGGTTGCTACTTCAAAATCAAACCAATATCAGAAAGTAACTTCATCTCTAAAATTAGGCGACATATATTTTGGTGTTCCTGATTATGAATTGGCACAGGCTTATTATGACACAGCTGTTCAGGTTATGCCTGAAGATTATCCCGATTATGAAAAAATAAAAGCCCGTACTTCATATCTTACCGAACTTGTTACCAACCTCATTATTATTCAAACAGAAGATAGTTTGCAAATGCTTGTAGGTATGTCGGAAGAGGAAAGATTTGCTATCATCGACAAAATAATAGAGGAAGTAATTGAAGAAGAGGAAAGACAAAAGGAACTTGATGAAATATTAGCCATGACCGGCGGCAATCAGGATATGGGTGGCATTAGTAATATCGGAGGGCCTACAGGCAGTGGCTCCTGGTATTTTTATAATCCGCAGGCATTAAGTTTTGGTTTTACTGAATTCAGGAAGAAATGGGGAATTCGTAAATTAGAAGACAACTGGAGATTGTCAAATAAACAATCATTTTTTGAACAAACAGAAGAAGAGACGTATGCACTGGCTGATAGCCTGTCTTCCGACAGTGTTATCATAGCCTCCAACGATACTCACTCCAGGGAATATTATTTGCAAAACCTGCCTTTTAATGAGGATCAGATAATTATTTCCGACTCATTAATTATAGAGGCGTTTTATAATCTTGGTTTTATTTACAAGGATAAACTTGATGATTATCCAAAGTCCGTTGAATCTTTTGAAACCCTGCTTGAACGATTTCCGGGAAATAAATACATTTTACAAGTATATTATCAGCTTTATAGATTATATACCTACCAGGAAAATTACGACATGGCTGAAAAATATAAAACTCTCATAATTGCCCATTTCCCTGATAGTGATTACGCCAAACTCCTTCTCGATCCTAATTACTATAAAGAGTTGGAAGCGCGAAAGAACCTTGCGGTAAGATTATATAATGAAACTTATGAACATTATCAAAACGAACGATATTACACAGTTTACTCCAACAGCACACGGGCATTGAATGAATTTGAAGGACCACCGGATTTATTGGCAAAATTCGAATACCTTAGGGCTTTGGCTCTTGGAAGAATTGAAGTTGTAGATTCTCTGCAAGTTGCTCTTGAAAATTTAATAGCGAAGTATTCCGAAAGTGAAGTTATTCCGATGGCGCAAAATCTCCTGAATTATATTAAAGGTCCGATAGATACTACCCAAACCAAAGAACCGGAAGAAGAATACATTGATGTGTCAATCTATGAGTTCGATCCTGACAGCAAGCAAATCTTTGCACTTTTGGTGAATGGAACAAATGTAAATGTCAATGCACTCAAAGTAAGAATTTCTGATTTTAATATTAAGTATTACAGCCTCGAAAACCTGTCCATTACAAATATATTACTCGATGCTTCAACACATTTCATAATGGTCGGTAATTTTAATTCCATTAATAAGTCAATGAATTATTATAATGCCATTATTTCGAACGAATACGTATATGGTGGGCTGGAACAGGAAGAATACAATGCATTTGTAATTGCCCAGGAAAACTACCCGGTTTTTTATAAAGATAAGGATATAACAAGATATTTAGCATTTTTTAAACAGAATTACTTAACGGAACAGTAATTTTAGTAATTTTATAATTCAAAAAAAAACAATAAGATGTCTAAAAATAACATAGTAGAAACCAAACCGAATACCATTGTTGCCGGAACAGTGATAAAAGGTGAAATAACTGCCAACGGTGATTTTCGGATTGATGGCTCGCTAATCGGATCGATCAATTGCAAAGGAAAAATTGTAATTGGACAATCGGGCAGCATTGAAGGTGAAGTAAATTGCCAAAATGCGGACATATCAGGAAAAACTAAAGCCAAGATCAACGTTGAGCAATTATTAATGCTAAAATCAACGGCAGAACTAAATGGAGATGTTATAACTGGTAAATTATCCATTGAACCCGGCGCCAGGTTTACAGGAACGTGTGATATGGGTGGTGCTGAAATAAAAAAGCCTAACACACCTGCTCTAAATGTACAACAAGAACCAAAAGAAAAATTCTTTAAATAATTATGCAAGATATTCCAGCATCGCTTTTCAGATGTTGCTGATTATTTTGCTTGGTGTATTCGGTGGGATTAAAATTGATGAATGGCTGGAATTGACATTTCCGATTTTCACAGTTA
>JAUVJI010000157.1 GCA_030596605.1 Bacteroidales bacterium | reverse complement strand
TGTTTTTGTGTTTTTGAGCATACACCTAAATAGGTGAAAAAACACGAGACCTGCAAGTGATTGCAGGTCTTATTTTTCAACAACTTATCGTTTACTATTAATAATTCCTTGCGGAATTAAGGTAATAGTTAATACTAATTATGGGATTTGATTTAGAAAAGAAATATGTAAACTTTGGATTTTTGTTGATTATTATTATTCTAAGCGGTTTCCCATTGTTTTACAGTCTTCCTGAAATGCAAATAAATATGTGGGATGAAGCCATTTATGCGAATAATTCCATTGAGATGATGAAGAGTGATAATATTCTGGTTGTATACTACGATGGCCAACCTGATTTATTTAATACCAAACCTCCGTTGGTTATATGGTTTCAATCCGTAAGTATGAAACTTTTTGGAATCAATGAATTTGCGGTTCGATTACCATCTGGATTATTTGGATTATTTACGGTTTTAATTGTATACTTTTTTTGTGCAGTTGTATTGAAGAGCAGGATAACAGGACTTTTTTCCGTTTTACTACTAATTACTTCAAAAGGGTTTGTAGGATACCATGTTACGCGGACAGGTGATTTGGACGCAACACTTATATTCTGGCTAACATTTTATGCACTTCTGTTTATTACAATGCTTGTAAAAAAGCGGGATCAACATAACTATTATTTACTACTGATATCGATAGGAGTAATTGGGGGTTTCCTCACAAAAGGAGTTGCCGGTTTTTTCTTTTTACCAGCATTAATATTAATTTCAATATTATTTGGGAATCATCGTATTTATAAACTGAAATTTCTCTATATATATGCATTTTGTACCTTATTGATTTGTTGTGGCTATTATGTAATAAGAGAACTTTTAGCGCCCGGATATTTGGAAGTTGTGATAAATTCCGAAATTTTTCGTATTAAGGATGTTGTGGCATCCTGGCAGGTCCGACCTTTCGATTATTATTTTTGGCGAATTATTAAGAATTTTCATCCATACTTTTATTTTTCCCCATTGATACTTATTATTCCGTTCTCTTTTAAACTCAGTTCTAATGGATTTAAAATTTCAGTTTACCTGTTTTTAATAATTGTTTGCTATTTTCTACTGATATCCTTTCCTCCGGTTAAACTGGAATGGTATGATGCACCATTGTATCCAATGATGGCAATTCTCATCGGATTAACAGTAAACAAACTTATAGAGTTACTATCAAACATCTTTAAACCCACTTTCGAAAAGCAAATTCAAAAAACCCTGATTATGATAGCTATACTTCTAGTATTCATTTATCCTTATAGAGGGATTATTGAATCAGTTAAATGTCCGGAAAGAATATATATTTTAGAAATGGATGGTGCATACTTAAGATACTTACGCAATAATTTTTCACACATTAAAGAGCTAACTGTTTTCAAAATCGAAAAGCATGAACGGATTTACGACCAGGTATTGTTTTATAAAAAAGCTTTTGAACAGCAATATGATTATTCTATAAAAATTTCTTCGGATAGCAGTTTCAATAATGGTGAATATGTGATAGCAACCAAAAGTAATTTAAGAAGTACGATTATAAATAACTATAATGTAAGGGAAATAAATAATTGGAAATCCGGTACGCTTTACAAAATAATTTCTAAAAAGCCTTAAGCCTAAAATTATTTCTTCCTTCTTTTTCGTTCTGTAATAATCAAACTCAATTCACGCCCGGTTTGTCCTGCAATGGAAGTATTCTCTTCAGTTCTTCTGAGGAGGTAAGGCAATACAGATCTCACCGGCCCAAATGGAACATATTTGGCAACATTATATCCGGCATCTGCCAAATTAAAACTAATATGGTCGCTCATCCCAATAAGTTGTGAAAACCAACAGTGGTTGTGATCTTTTGGGATTTTATGTTCAGTCATTAGTTCAGCCAAATATCGCGAACTGTACTCGTTGTGAGTTCCGTTGAAAATACTTATACGGTCAATTCGCTCGATGCAAAACTTTAAGGCAGCGTTATAGTCCCTGTCGGTGCTGTCCTTGTCGGGTTGAATCGGATCTTTATATCCTTTCTCCTCAGCCCTCGCTCTTTCTTTTTCCATATATGCCCCCCTAACGAATTTAGCTCCCAGATAGTAACCTTTTTCCATGGCATTGTTATAGGCTTTTTCAAGCGCCTCAAGGCGGTCCCAGCGATACATCTGATAGGTATTGAAAACGATGGCCTTTTTCTTATTGAATTTTTCCATGTTGGCATAGGTTACCTCATCAATAAAATTCTGGAACCATGAATCTTCAGCATCAATCAGGATCGGGACATCATTTTCATAAGCTGTCTCGCAAAGTTTGCCAACCCTGTTCCTGAAGTTTTCAGCTTCTTCTTTTTCTTCGTCATTCAGTTCCTCTCCGGCGCTAACTTTTTCGAGTACTATTTCTTTAGTGAATGCCGTAGGTTTAAAAACCGCAAAAGGTACATTGGGATCCTTAGCTGCGTTATGGATTGTTTTTAATGTTTCTTCCATCGCAAGATTAATATCTTCCAACGATTCCTTTCCCTCAACTGAATAATCAAGGATTGCTTTAACATTGAATTTTTCAAGTATCCTTACATTCTTCTGACATTCCTCAATTGATTCTCCACCCACAAAATGCGCATAAATAGTAGGTTTTATTGCCCAACCTACGGGCAAGTGTAATCCCAATGCCAAATTGGATATTCTGCTTCCAATATAAACCAATGAGTTATTGGCAATTAACTTGAATAAATAGTATGCTCTTGTTAAATCTTTATTCGATTTGCTTTTAAAAGCAATCTCAGTATTTTCGAATGAAAACATCACTTTTTTGTTTTAGATTGTTAATTTATTAACATTAAAAATACAAGGTGGCAAAGATGATAATTTTTTTGATGTATAAATAAAATTTTGCACGAAAAATTAGCTCAATTTCAATTTATTATTGATGAGCCTTCCGATAATAAATTTTGTCAGTATTAAATAATAATTATTTTTGCTTTAATGGAACAATCAATTATTAATTCAAACGGGTACTCGATTTTTATAGGCAACGATGTTTATGATACAATTCGATCATTTTTGTATCAATATGAATTTTCAGAACATAAAATATTTGTTTTGGTAGATGAAAACAGCCGCAAATACTGCCTTCCAAGATTAATGAGCAATATTCAATTGTTTCAAAAGGTACATATAATAGAAGTGCCTGTTGGCGAAGAGATAAAAAATATTGACACCTGCCAGAGGCTATGGCAGGAGCTGGCTGACAACAATGCCGACAGGAATTCTATATTGATCAATTTAGGGGGAGGTATTATCAGTGATTTGGGTGGTTTTGTTGCTACTTCTTTTAAGCGGGGTATTCGTTATCTGAACATACCCACCACATTATTATCAATGGTTGATGCATCCATAGGAGGAAAAGTAGGTGTGGATATGAGTGGTTTAAAGAACCAGATCGGATTTTTCTCTAATCCCCAGGTTGTTTTTATCATACCGGAATTTCTTGACACCCTTCCGGAGCATCAGCTAAGGTCTGGGTTTGCCGAAGTGATAAAACATTCTGTAATCTATGAAAAACATTACTGGGATAATTTGTCGTCTCAAAATTTTGAAGATATTAAAGTCTGGAAAGAGATAATTGAATGGTCGGTTGAGATAAAAAATTATTTTGTAATAGAAGACCCACTTGATACCGGGTTTAGAAAAGTGTTAAATTTCGGACATACCATCGGCCATTCCATTGAGACCTTTTCATTGCATCATGATGATGAGCCTTTATTGCATGGTGAAGCTGTTGCAGCAGGACTTATTTGCGAGATATACCTTTCCAATAAATTTTCAAAATTTCCAAAAAGTGAAATGGACGAGATTATACCTTACATTGCCACAAATTTTAAACAATACCCACTCAGGTCAGGCAATTTCGATTTGATAATCGACATCATGAAACATGATAAAAAAAATACCGGTGACACATTTAATTTCACACTACTTACTTCGATAGGTAATAGCTTGATCAATCAGGAAATTGATGTCAATTTAATATTAGAGAGCCTCAGGTTTTATCAAAGTTTGGAAGCATGATATTTATCTGATCATGAACATTCTTACCTTAAATAAAAAAGACAAAAAACTATTTGGTGAGATCAGTCTTCCTGCCTCAAAGAGTTTTAGCAACAGAGCGCTGATAATTAATTTTCTAAGCAAAAAAACTTCAAAAATTGCCAATCTTTCGAAAGCTGATGACACAGCATTAATGAAAAATCTGCTTGAAAGAATTGAAGAAGCAAAAAATACCAATGAAATTGTAAGTCTTGATTGTAAAAACTCAGGAACTGTCATGCGGTTTCTAACTGCAGTTTTGGCACAACAACCGGGTAAATGGATATTAACAGGTTCCGAAAGAATGAAAGATCGCCCGATCGGAATATTGGTAGAAAGTCTGCAACAACTTGGAGCAAACATTAGATATATTGAAAAAAAAGGATTTCCCCCACTTCAAATAGAAGGGCAAAAGCTGAACAGCAAAGAAATTGTAATTGAAAGCAATGTAAGCAGCCAGTTTATAACAGCATTATTACTGATTGCACCCACATTACCAAAAGGGCTTCGATTGGTTTTAAAAAATGAAATCAGTAGCCTGCCGTATATAAAAATGACTTTAGGATTGATGAAATCTTTTGGCATCAAATCAACTTTTGACAAGAATATTATCACTATTGAAAAACAAAACTTGCAGTCAACCGAGATAACCATTGAACCGGATTGGACCTCTGCTGCTTATTGGTACGAGATGGTTGCATTATCGGATGAGGCAGATATTTTGCTAAAAGATTTACGATGTATTTATCCTTCAATGCTGACTTTAAATTCAGAGTTAAAAGAAGATTTAAGTAGTTTACAGGGTGACTCAATTCTTGTAGAAATTTATAAATCTTTCGGAGTAAATACTATAATGGATGACCAGGGAATAAGGCTCACCAAAAAAGGTAAATGCGTCACAAAATTTGATTTCGATTTTACGAACTATCCCGATTTGGCCCAGTCAGTCATTGTTACTTGTGCTACACTTGGAATAAAAGGTGCTTTTACGGGCCTTGAAAGTTTGCGAATTAAGGAAACGGATAGATTAGATGCTTTGCAAAGTGAACTTCAGAAGTGTGGATTTAATACAAAAATAGTTCGAAGTTCGAAGTTCGAAGTTCGAAGTTGCATTCCTGATTTAACCAAAATTAGTTACTCAAAAATAGTCAATACCTATCAAGATCACAGAATGGTCATGGCATTTGCTCCATTGGCAATAAAGTTTGGCTCTGTCAAATTTGAAAACCCGGAAGTGGTTTCAAAATCATATCCGCATTTTTGGGAAGACCTCGAAAAAGTTGGATTTGAGGCCATAGTCAGTGAGAAAGATTAATCAACAAAACATTTTTGCATATATCAATTTTAAATATCTTTGCCCTTCAACAAGATAAAATGATTTCCGATTATGACCGTTGATATTTTTATTCCCTGTTTCATTGACCAGATTTACCCGCAAACCGGTATGAACATGGTCAAAATCCTGGAAAAATTTGGAGTTGAAGTTTCATACAACAGCAATCAGACTTGTTGCGGACAAATGGCTTTTAATAGTGGTTTCTGGGATGAAGCCAAGGAACTGGGAGAAAAATTCATAAAAGATTTTCCAAATGACCGGCCGGTTGTGGCGCCATCAGCTTCATGTGTGGGCTATGTTAAAAATTATTTTGATAAATTGTTTTTCAATACAGGCTTACATATAGAATACAAGCGGCTGCAAAAGAACATTTATGAGTTTACTGATTTTATGGTGAATGTTCTCAAAGAAACCGAAATTGGAGCCACCTTTGAGCACAAAGTTACTTACCACGATTCATGTGCAGCTCTGCGTGAATATGGAATTAAGGAAGAACCAAGGAAATTGTTAGCCAATGTTAAAGGCCTTGAACTGGTTGAAATGAAAGATACTGATGTCTGCTGTGGATTCGGAGGAACTTTTTCAGTAAAGCACGAAGCTATATCGACGGCTATGGCTGAACAAAAAATTCATAATGCCCTTGAAACCGAAGCGGAATATATTATTTCAACAGATTCATCCTGCCTGATGCATCAGGAGGGTTACATCAAAAAACACAAACTTCCCATAAAAGTAGCGCATATTGCAGATGTGCTTGCATCGGGTTGGTAAGGGAATTAATTTCAGATTACCTATTTTTGATCCTATGATTTATCTCTCAAAATTTCAAATTCTGGCCACTTGCTTTTTATTTCTATATATAGCATTAAATGCTCAGGAAGTAAAAAACACAGGTGATCAGCGTCCAAAAATTGGCTTGGTTTTAAGTGGTGGAGGCGCCAAAGGTATTGCTCATATCGGGATTTTAAAGGCCATGGAAAAAGAAGGCATCCGCCCTGATTTTATTACCGGTACCAGCATGGGTAGTATCATTGGCGGATTATATGCTCTTGGTTATTCAGCTGACCAGCTTGATACCATTATCAGGCAAATTGACTGGGGTGAAGTACTATCCAATAATATCCAGCTTCAATATATTGCATACGAAGAAAAGGAGTATTACAATCGTTACCTTATCGAACTTCCTTTTGAAAAAGGGAAATAAAACTCCCATCAGGTGTAATTCATGGACAGATGTTAGGTGAGATGTTAGCCCGGTATGCATGGCCGGCAAAAGATTATACCTCATTTGATGAGTTCCCCATACCATTCCGATGTGTAGCTACTGATGTCGGTACTGGAAAACCAATAGTTTTTTCGGAAGGATCGCTGGCAATGGCAATGCGGGCCAGTATGGCCATACCAACTGCATTTACCCCTGTTGATCTGGATTCTACACTTGCAGTGGATGGTGGTGTAGTGAATAATTTTCCTGTGGAGGAAGTTATTGAAATGGGCGCTGATATTGTAATAGGTGTAAGTGTTGGCGACGGATTAATTCCCGCCAAAGAACTGAGTGGTATGACAGATATTCTTTTCCAAATATCCATGATCCCAAGTTTAACAAAACTAAAAGGTCAGATTGAACAATGCGAAATTTATATCAGACCCGATTTAAAAAAATATGGAACAGATAGTTTTAGCAATTATAAGGAAATTCTTGAGTTGGGGGACGCTGCTGGTGAACAGTTCCGGCCTGAATTCAAACTGTTGGCTAAAAATTTAGGGATCATAGCCGATACCGTGATTGATCATCCTCTTTTAAAACCGGATTCAATTTATATTGGGGAAGTTTCAATTATAGGTAATATACTTGTAAGCAGCAGACTTATTTCAACTAAACTTCAGATTGAAGCAGGTGATAAAGTTTCGAGAGAGGAAATTGAAAACGGTATACGGGGAGTATATGGAATTAATAGTTTTGAAAAAGTTGTTTACCGGCTAAAACCACTTCCTGAAGATAATACTTACCGGTTAACTATTAAAACAATAGAAAAAACACCAACTATATTAAAGGGTTCAGTGCATTACGACAATATTTTTAAAATAGGTGTAGTGATGAACCTAACGCTCCGAAACCTGTTGGGTAAATCCTCCAGGACAATTATTGCCGGTGATATTTCGGAAAATCCAAAACTACGGATTGACTATTTAAAATATATTGGCCTGCGTCAAAGAATTGCAGTAAATTTCAGGTATGACTATTTAAATGAGAAGATACCTTCCTATGATGCAGGTTTATTAAAGGACGTTGATGTATCTTATGAACATAATTTCACAGTCGGTTTTATAACAACACAGTCGCTACGAAACAGTTTATTAATTGGTGCTACCTATCAGATTAATAAGCAAAAACAAAAATTTTCTTCCATCATTCCAGAGGGCATAAAACATGGCAACCTCAATATTCTGAAAGGTGAATTATTATTTACCGCAAATAAATTTAACGACCGGAATTATCCTACAAAAGGGAGGGAATTATCAGTTGGCGCACAAACTTTTTTTTATAATGACTATAAAATTGTTTATGATAAAGGCATTGATACTGTTTATATTCCTTTGAATATTGGTGATATTACAATTCAATATCCTGTCAGTGAAAATGATTTTAATAATCTCATTGTTGAACCTTTAACACCTGATATTTATGGTATGGTTCAATTTAAGTTTCATCGTTTTTATCAAGTAAATAAAAAATTCCAGATCGTACCGATGTTTTCTACCGGAGTAACACTTTCAACAGACTCAGTTGGCTTGTTTCAAAAATACAAACTTGGAGGTAATCAACGTGTCAGGTATGCCGATATACGATTTATCGGATTAAACTATGCTGAAGTAAATTATGATAATTACGCCATCATTGGATTATTTTTGCAAAATGTACTTTTCCAAAAGATATACTTGAAATATGGCGCTAACTTTTTACTCCCCTACGATTATGTTCCACTTAACAATCTGGAGGCATTTGATTTTAAAACCCTGATGGATGACAATTCAATGTTGGGCTATGGTATAGAATTAACCTATAAAATCTTTTTAGGCCCATTGAGTTTAGGTATTAGTAGAAATTCCAGGGATTCATATTTCAGGTACTACCTGGCCGTGGAATTTTCCTTTAATTATTCTGATTAATACAATATCATCACAATTACTGTTTTTTTTTTGAATAATTTTGTAGGAAATTTCATTACCAATGAATAAGTACATCAAAAAAATAGCTTCTGAACTAACCATTGCAATCGAACAAGTAGAAAATACAATTGGCCTGCTGAAAGATGGTGCAACCGTTCCTTTTATTGCACGATACCGAAAAGAGGTTACCGGAAGTTTAGACGAAGTACAGATCACCAGTATTCGTGATCGGGTTTTACAACTTGAAGATCTGGATAAACGACGAGAGAGTATTCTTAACTCTATAAAAGAGCAGGAAAAACTAACGAATGATCTGGAAAAACAAATCCAGGAAGCGGAAACCATGTCTGAATTAGAAGACCTGTATCTTCCCTATCGGCCCAAACGAAAAACAAGGGCTACAATAGCAAAAGCCAAAGGATTGGAACCCTTAGCCAAAATGGTCATGTCACAAAAAAGTGATGATGTTGAAGGGATGGCCAGCCGGTTTGTGGATGCGGGTAAAGATGTTAATTCTGTAGACGATGCATTAGCCGGCGCCCGCGATATCATTGCAGAATGGATCAGTGAAAATAAGTATGCCCGTGAAAAAACACGCAGGCTTTTTGCCCGGAAAGCTAAAATTACATCAAAAGTAGCCAAAGGTAAAGAGGAATCAGGAAACAAATACCAGAATTATTTTGATTGGTCGGAGTTGATATTAAGATCACCATCTCACCGAATACTGGCTATGTTCAGAGGAGAAAAAGAAGGATTTTTAAAATTGAACATTGCTCCTGCCGAAGAAGAAGCTGTTGAAATCCTGGAAGATCAGTTTGTCAGGTCCGACAATGAATCAGGTGATCATGTGTATGAAGCTGTAAGAGATAGTTATAAACGGCTTATAAAACCCAGTATGGAAACTGAAATCAGGGCTTTGGCTAAAGAAAAAGCTGACACTTACGCCATACAGGTTTTTGCCGATAACCTCCGGCAATTATTAATGGCATCTCCATTGGGTGAAAAAAATGTGTTGGCCATCGACCCCGGGTTTAATTCAGGGTGTAAACTTGTTTGTCTCGACAGGCAGGGCAAGCTCCTTTATAATGAAACCATTTATCCACATCCTCCACAAAGTGAAGTAAAAAAAGCCATTAATAAAATTTCCCAATTAGTAAGTGCTTATAAAATAGAGGCCATTGCCATTGGCAACGGAACTGCAGGCAGGGAAACGGAAAATATGTTCCGGCGTATCCATTTCGACAGGGATGTTACTGTAGTGATGGTAAATGAAAGTGGCGCTTCAGTATATTCAGCTTCATCTGTTGCACGTGAAGAATTTCCTGATTATGATGTGACTGTTCGCGGATCAGTATCCATTGGCCGCAGGTTGATGGATCCATTGGCTGAACTGGTGAAAATTGATCCGAAATCAATCGGAGTCGGACAATATCAGCATGATATAAATCAAACAGCTTTAAGTAAAAGCCTGGATGATACAGTGATAAGCTGTGTGAATTATGTGGGTGTAGAGGTAAATACTGCCAGCAAAGAGCTCCTATCGCATGTTTCGGGGGTAGGACCTGCATTGGCCAAAAACCTTGTTGAATATAGAAATAAGAACGGTGCTTTTAATTCAAGAGATGAGTTAAAGAATGTACCAAGATTCGGAGATAAGGTTTTTGAACAGGCAGCCGGATTTTTAAGGATCAGAAATTCTAAAAATCCATTAGATAAAAGCGCTGTCCATCCCGAAAGTTATTATGTGGTTGAGCGTATGGCCTCAAACCTAAAATGTGAAATCAGCGACCTCATATCAAGTGATGAACTAAGGAAAAAAATAAACCTTGATGATTTTGTAACAGAAAAAACAGGCCTGCCAACATTGAAGGATATCATTGACGAATTAGCCAAGCCCGGCCGTGATCCCCGTGATAAAATCGCATTCTTCGAATTTGCCAAAGGGATCCATTCTATTGATGATCTGAAGACGGGTATGGTACTTCCCGGAATCATAACGAATGTTACTGCTTTTGGGGCATTTGTTGATATTGGAATCAAACAAAACGGATTGATCCATGTGAGTAATATGGCCAATAAATATGTGAGTGATCCGAATAAATATGTGAAGCTCAATCAAAAGGTTAATGTAAAGGTGGTGGATATTGATAAGATCAGGAAGCGGATTCAATTGTCTTTAAAAGATGTTGATTAAATTTAACCGTTCTATATGAGTAATTGTACAAACTCTTTGAAGTCCTTCGTTAATATTTTTAAAATTCAGAAATTGTTTTCTTAAAAATTCAACTGCCTCAAGTCTTTCAATATAAGTTTTAGTTAACCAAAAATCAAGATCGGATTGTTGTGAATGAGACGATACTATTTTCAGTTTTTTATGCATTATGCAAATTTAGTTAATTTCCAGCAATTTACAATGCTTTGCATAGGGCTGTTCAATGCTATCAAATTTGTTGATAACATTTATTTGGTTTTTCTCTGTGTAACTCGGTGCTTCTCAGTGTAGCTCTGTGATATAGCTGTTACACAAAGTTACTCAAAGTTTCCACAAAG